>JAFGQG010000117.1 GCA_016935765.1 bacterium | reverse complement strand
GCCATAATATGCTCCTTCAGTTAGTTTATAATTATTACATATAATATTTAAAATTTATAATACTTTCCTTAATTAGTCAATATAAATCTAAAAAGAAAAGCATTGACAATTAGATAAATATGCAAATATTTCCCTAATGATGAAAGGTAAAATCAACGCAAAACAGTTCGAAAAACTACTGTCTAATTTATGGTGGATAATCCCTTTACTGGCTATTCTGGTTTACATTCAATCATTTAAAGCGGGTTTTACAAATTGGGATGATCCGTGGCTAACAATTAATAACAGTACTATCAAAGGTTTTACATGGGAAAATATCAGGAGCATTTTTGCAGTAAAATCGAGTGGAACATATCAGCCTTTGAGAACATTTTCGTATCTTATCGATTACAGCATCGGCGGTGAAAACCCGTTCGTATACCATTTACACAACGTACTTCTTTATGCTTTGAATTGCCTTCTGGTTTTATTGATCTTGAAGCAGTTTATGAAAAACGCGGCAGCTCTTATAGGCGCTGCGATCTTCGCCGTATTACCTATACATGTCGAAGCAGTTGCCTGGATAGCCGCACGAAAAGAAGTACTCTCGGGTCTCTTTCTTTTTCTTTCATTCTTTTTGTATATGAAATTCAGAAAAAACAGCAAGATAAGTCTCTATATATTTTCCGTATTATGCTTCATATTGTCAATAATTTCAAAACCTTCAGCAGTAGTCTTACCTTTCATACTACCAGTATATGAATTAATTTCCCGAAAACCATTTAAAACGTGGTGGAAATTCATTCTACCCTACATGATCCCCAACATTTTGATAATATTTTACTTCATATTTTTCGCGGGAACTAGCAGAACCTCCTATCATAGCGGCAACCTTTTCTATATCCTCTTGACCGAAGCCTGGGTTACAATCAGGTATATCTGGAATCTGGTTTTTCCATCAAACCTATGTCCACGATACATGGTTTACTCATTCAGGAAAGTTAATTTCCTCGGCATATTCAGTATAATTCTAAACGCCTTTATAATCCTGATAGGAATAATTAAAGCAAAAAGGTATCCACGCATAAGTTTCGCAATATTCTGGTTTTATGTTGGATTAATTCCAGTCTCCAACATAATCCCGATAAGCACGTTAATGGCAGACCGCTACATATATATCAGTTCTTTCGCTTACGCGCTGCTGCTCGGAGTTCTTGCCGAGAACCTGTTAAAAAAGGCTAAGTGGGGAGTGTTAGTATTCTTATTATTAGTTACCGTTTACGGAATACAAACCTGCAGCGTAAGTAGTAATTGGCGAAATTCATATACACTATGGACAAGCACCCTTGAGAAGAACCCTGATCATCAACTTGCGCACAACCAACTTGGTATGTACTATATAGATAGAGGTGATACCCTATCCGCTTTTCAACATTTCCAAAAGGCTACTGAGATAATGCCGGAATATCACCAAGCCCAATTCAACTTATGCGGGGCTGCATATTCACTCGGCAAGTTTGAGTTAGCCATCAAAGCGGGAGAGAAAGCCGTCTCGCTAGAACCGGATAATCCTGAATACCACTACCAACTCGGGACTTCCTATTTTGGCATCAATGATGACGAAAATGCTCTTTATCATTTGAATAAAGCCATCGAGTTAAAGCCGGATTACCGTGACGCGCTTATGAACAAGGGTACCATTTATTATCATGAACAGGATTATCAAAAAGCGCTTGAAATATTCTATGATGTGGAGTCCAAATGGGAACCCACACCTATCCTTATCAACAATATAGCTGCAGCTAACTATATGTTAGGCAATTCCGGAAAAGCCTTGGAATATTATAAAAGGTATCTTGAACTTTTCCCTGAAGCACCCGATGTTGAAATAATCAGGAGAAACGTTGAAATCATCAATGGTAGGTTAAAAAATCAAAATTAACGTTGAAAGTGGTGATTTACCAGTCTGAAACCCATAAAATTATAAAAATTTCAAAAAATTTATTGCGGGTATTGTTACATTTTATATATTGAACAAGCTTTAAAATTGTAGAATAGTGTTTTTTTCAATAAAAGGAGGCTATTGTGGCACATAAGAAAGGAATGGGAAGCTCGAAAAATGGAAGGGACAGCATTGGTAAGCGTTTAGGAGTCAAACGCTATGGAGGTCAACTGGTTAAAGCTGGTAGTATAATAGTCCGTCAGAGGGGTACGAAATTCAATCCCGGTGAAAATGTAGGTATAGGTCGTGACAACACGCTTTTCGCATTGAAGATGGGTACTGTTAAATTCGACACTAATCCTTCCGGTAAAAAAAGAGTCAATGTCATTCCAGTGGAGTGATCCCGAATAAAAGATGAAATGAAAGTTAAAAAACTGAATAACTCGTTTTATCTCCTGCAGTTGGATAAAAATGACGATGTATTGGTATCGATAAAAAACCTTACCGTGAATTATGGAATAAAGAGCGCCATGATTCATGGTATTGGCGCGATTGAGAATTTAACTGTTGGCTACTATGATACCGAAACACGCAAGTATCTAAAGCGGTCTTTTGATGGCTCTTTTGAAATATGCACGCTTTCAGGCAATATAACTTATTTGGATTCAATGGAACCAATCATACATTTGCATGGTGTTTTTAGTGATAGGGATTATCACACCGTTGGCGGACATCTGTTCGGGGGTAATATCTCCGCTGCGGGTGAATTTTTTATCAGGATTTTCGAGGAAAAAGTATTGAGGAAAAACACTGGTGAGGATCTGAAACCAATGGATCTTTGAAGCACCAAAAGAATAGTATAATATTCATTTATCATAGGCTTGATCAGCATAAATATTGATTTGGAAATAATTGGGATAATTGTAACAAAATAATTGGAGGGAGCAAAAATGGCGGACATTTACAAAAATTACATCAATGGGGAATGGGTTGATTCTTCATCAGGGGAGACATTTGAAAACCGGAATCCCGCCAACCATGATGAAGTCGTCGGGATATTCCCAAAATCGACTCAGGAGGATGCCGACAGGGCGATTGCTGCGGCGAAGGAAGCTCAAGCAAAATGGAGATTGGTACCCGCGCCGGAACGAGGCAAGATCATGCGTAAGGTCGGAGATCTGATGGTCCAGAGAAAAGAAGAGCTCGCACGCTTGATGACTCGTGAAATGGGGAAAGTTATCAATGAGACACGGGGAGACGTTCAGGAAGGGATTGATACAGCATATTACGCTGAAGGAGAATCCCGAAGATTATTTGCTGAAGCAGCTCCATCGGAGTTGCCTAATAAATGGGCGTTCACAACAAGACTACCCATAGGTGTCGCAGGGATCATCACACCCTGGAACTTCCCGGTTGCAATACCTACCTGGAAAATGTTCCCCGCCATAACATGCGGCAATGCAGTAGTATTCAAACCAGCAACCGACACCCCTGCATGCGGAGGTAAACTGGTAGAGATAATGACTGAAGCGGGAGTGCCAAAGGGCGTGGTAAATATCGTTTATGGTTCCGGACGCACTGTAGGCATGCGACTCGTTGAACATCCTGATGTCCGCGCTATTTCATTTACTGGTTCAAGTGATATCGGCAAAATTATCAATGCCAAGGGTGGTCAGCAACTCAAGAGAATTTCGCTGGAATTAGGAGGAAAAAACGCCCAATTAGTAATGGACGACGCGAACCTTGAACTTGCCCTCGATGGAGTGCTCTGGGGAGCTTTCGGAACCACCGGTCAAAGATGTACCGCAACCTCCAGACTCCTCCTCCATAAGGATATCCATGACAAATTCGTGGAAATGCTGGTCGAAAGAGTCAATAAACTTAAGCTGGGCAACGGATTGGATGAATCTGTCGAAGTGGGTCCTCTCGTGAATGAAGCCCAACAGAAAACGATCGACGAATATTGCTCAATCGGAAAAGAAGAAGGCGCGGAAATGGTCTGCGGAGGAAAAATTCCTGATGATCCCGAACTCGCAAAAGGATGGTTCTATAAACCTACCGTGTTCATTAACGTGAAAAGAACCATGAGAATATTCCAGGAGGAAATATTCGGTCCGGTACTCAGTATCAGCAAGATCAACTCTTTCGAAGAAGGCGTCGAACATTTAAATGATAGCGTCTATGGATTATCATCCTCAATCTATACCCAGGACATCAACAACGCTTTCAGAGCGATACGCGATTTTCAAGCAGGTATCACATACGTAAATGGTCCCACTATCGGGGCTGAATGCCACTTCCCGTTCGGAGGAGTGAAAGAAACAGGGAACGGTCACCGTGAAGGCGGCTGGACAGTATATGACTTCTTTACTGAATGGAAAACTATTTACGTCGATTTCTCCGGTAAACTGCAGAGAGCTCAGATCGATAACTATTGATCTGCAACTGGCGGTAAGTTTAGTTCTAAATTCCAATAGAGTTACAGCTATACATACTTTCAAGCATGGAAGTCTTTCCTGAAGGCTTTACTCAAAGGGATACTCCGCTAATTCTTTGCTGATTCTATAGTATCCAAAAAAACGACTATGCCCGTCAACAGTGTACTTCCTTAAGAGAGCAGATACACCGAACCCCTTTTACTTCCGTGATGTTAGCTTGATAACCAAAAATGCAGGTTAATTGGCATTATCCAGATCCAACTCTAAGTCGCTGACCTTCATTGATACTACCTTTGATACCCCTTCTTCCTCCATGGTCACTCCATATAAGTAATCACTTATCTCCATACTTCTCTTGTTATGGGTGATAAGGACGTATTGAGTATTTTGAGAAAATCCCTTAAGTACCTTCAGAAACCTTTCAATATTGGCGTCATCAAGAGGAGCATCGACTTCGTCAAGCAGGCAAAATGGGCTGGGTTTGACCATATATAAACTGAATAACAATGCCAGGGCTGTTAAAGACTTCTCTCCACTTGACAATTGTGAAATGCTTAGAAACTTCTTGCCGCTTGGTCTTGCTAATATTTCTATATTTGAATTAAGCGGATCGCTTTCGTCTTCTAATCTCAGGTCCGTTTCTCCACCTTCAAACAACCTTACAAAAATCTGCTTAAAATTATCCCTGGTCTGCTCAAAGGTTTGCCTGAAATTCTTTATAGCTTCCTTGTTAAGCTTCTTTATCGTGTTGTGAAGCATATCGGAAGCATCATCCAAGTCCTTGGCTTGCGCTTTAAGCGCCTCTAATTTCTCCTTTTTCTCCTCGTATTCATCAAAAACCGTGGAGCTTACACTTCCTATTTCTTCTAATTGCTGCTCATATCTGCTGATGGTGCCAGTTAATTTGTATATCTCATCATCCTCCAGGAATTCGGGCTCTAATTCTTCTATATTTACTTCAAAATCGTGTTGCACCCTATTGGAAATGTTCTCCTTCCTTAAAGATAAACTCAGTATCTCCTTCTCAATGTCGTTTATCCTGTTCTCGATTTGTTTCTTACCGCCTTCTAAAACCGCGATTTCATTCGTCAGCCTGTTTATTTCATACTGAAGCTGATCCTGCTCTGCTTCAAGTGATTCTAACCTTGTACTTTCATTATCTCTTTCTTCTACCAACTTCTCTCTTTCCACCTCTATCAGGTTTTTAAGCTCTTTATTCTCCTTTACCGTCTCCTTCAACTCCACAATCTCCTCTTTCGCTTTCTGCATGGATTCACTTATACTCTTGCACTCAAGATCCAATCTTTCCTGTTCCTGCTCATTAGTAGTAATTTCGCCGGTCAACCTTACCTTTTCAATATCTAATTTTAAACGCTTACCATCTATTTCCTTTTCAATTACCTGGTTATTCTCATATTCAATCTCTATCTTATTGAATTCCTTCTCAAGTTTATCCCTTTGTTCTCTCAGTATGCTTTCATTTTTCAAGTATTCATCATATTTTTCTTTTATCTGATCGTAGTCATTTTCTATTTCCTGAAGCTTGCTATCAACATTTTCTTTTTCATTTACCTTCAGTTTAAACTGAAAATTCTTATTATCATAGTCGGCTTTAATGCGGTTATAACCGTTTAATGCTTTATTTTTGAGTTCATCATACTCATCCAGTTTTCGGTTATTTGCTTCCAGTTCCTGCTGTTTAGTCTCTTCTTTATTTTCCAGGTCATTAAGTTCCTCATTCAGATCAGCCAGTCTTGAATTCAGCCTCTTCTTTTCTTCTTTTCTCCTGAATGGTCCAATTTCTCTTGACTCTACCTTGCCTCCTCGCAACAGCCCATTTTTATAATAGAATTCGCCCATTTTTGAAACAACACCACAATTACTTTCACCGATTTTCTTGAGGTCTTCTATCTTATCGACCACCCACAGGTTTTTAATTAGTTTTCCTAATTGCTGAACTTCTCTATTTATTTTAACTATCTCCTCACTTCTTTTCATTGTGGGTTCATCAAATGAGGAGGTTACTTTCTCATCTTCCAACTGGTCTATAACTATAATCGACGCTCGTCCCCCTTCCTGAACAAGCATTTTTATAGCTTCAATGGCTTTAGCCAGGTCACTGCAAACCAGCGCATCACCATAGTTTTCAATAAAATTATCGATACCAGCCGTATATTCTGGATCAACTTCGAGAAGGTCGGTTAATCTACCCTTTATACCGTATTTATGCGCCTCTCCAAGCAACTTCTCAATTCCCCTCTGGGTTTGAAGATTTTTATTCTCAATATCATCTATTATAGAAATCCGTTCCTTTACAGACTCTGTCTCAAATTTATTAGCTATTATTTTTTTCTGTAAATCTCCGACCTCGTTTTTCAAACTCTCAACCAAATCATCAAGTTCTGAAATATCGCTATTCAGGAGTGTCACTTCTTTTTCACTTTTAGCATAATCTTCTTCCCTGGTTTTTATCTCGCCCTGTAAAACCTTGATTTCATTTTCGATTTCATCTCTAAGCTCAATGTTCTTTTCCCTAGTCGCTTCTAAAACACTCATTCGATTTGCAAAATTCGTTTTTGAATTCACACACTCATTGTAGGCAAATTCAGATTGCTTAAAAGCAGCGGATTTTATCCCAACATCCTTTTTACAGCTTAACAAAAACTCACTATGCTCAGAAGCTTCTTGCTCAATTTTCTCCAGCTCTTCATTGAGATTAACCAGTTCTTCCTGTTTTCGTTCAAACTCGGTTAGGAGGTCCTCTTTCTCTTTCCTTTTCGATTCAATTAAGCCTCCGTTATTAACGATATTTTCCTCTAAAGTATTAATCCTCTGATTATTCAAACCAATGATGTTTTCAAGCTCCATGCCTTTTGATCTCTTTTCGAACAGCGCATTCGACATCTTCTGAATCTCTTGAGATGAATGCCTGACTTCCTTATCCTTCTCAGCCTTCTTAAGGTCGAAATCCGCTTTCTCTATTTCAAGCTTATTTATCTCATTCTGTTTTATCAAAGCCTCGGTTGCGCGCTCTTCCTTCAGCTTTTCCTTTTCTGTTTGGTCTTTCATTAATACGCCAAAGTTATGCAATTCAACTTTGATGGATGCGTCTTTGAACTTTGCCCTGATCGTATTATACCTTTCTGCTCTTTTGACCTGTTTATGAAGGTTTTTGACTATTTCGCTTCTCTCATCGATCTTAATCTGAATCTGGAATCTTGCCTGTTTAGTTCTCTCTAACTTCAATTCAGTAACGTGCTTATCCATTTTATACTTCATTATCTGAGAAGCCTCTTCGAATAACATTCTTCTATCTTCAACATTACCGCCAAGTATTCTCTCTATCATTGATTGCTCTATGAGCGAATAAAAAGATATTCCAATTCCGGTATCCAGGAGCATTCGATGAATATCCTTCAGCCGGCATGGAGTATTATTAATATAATAACTTCCCTCTCCCGATTGCAGCATCTGCCTGGTGATTACTACTTCCTTAACATCGGGTTCGTTGGACAACAAGCCCTGCGCTTCTCCCAGCATTAATGATACTTCAGCCGAAGCAAGGGGTTTTCTGGTCTGTGTTCCTTTAAAGATAACCCCTGCCATTCTGTCGCTGCGAAGAGCGGTGGTTTTCTGCTCCCCAAGTGCCCATCTAATAGCGTCCATTATGTTAGTTTTACCGCAGCCATTGGGACCGACTATAGCCGAGACGCCCTTACTGAACTGCAGCCTGATGGGCTTAGGAAAGGATTTAAATCCTTTTATGTATAGCTCTTTCAAATACATTTCATTATCACATATCAAGCTGGAGCTTTTTTATAGCCGTCCTTCTCCAGGAGAAAGAAAATCCCACCTAGTAAACTCGTGAAAACAACAACCAAAAAACCTAACAGCGACACGATGAAGCCTTCCCCTCCAGGCTTTCCGATCTGTTGAAAGAAAAAGGCGAAACTAGCTTCCCTCACTCCAATAGCATTAAGGGAAATTGGTACTAAACTCACTATCCAGACTATGGGAACGAACACGAGGTATAATTTAAAATCTACATTAACACCCAGAAAATATCCAACAAGGAAGAAATAGAATATCAACGAAAACTGATACAATATTGAAAAGAAGAAGGTCAATAATAGAGCTTTTGTGTTTTCTCTAAAAAGGTGCACCGATTCGATAAATTGCGCGATTTTTTTACTGACCTTTTTAAAAGGCATCGAATCCATAACCTTGATGATAAACCGGGCTGAAAACCTGAAATAGAAACCAAGAACTATCAGCCACACGATACAGTTCATGACAACAATCAGCAATTTAATATTCCCTGGAATCTTACTGAACGGAAGCATTACAAGCGCAATCGTAAGGGTGGCAAGCAGACCTAGCATTCTCTCAATGAAGATCGAAGCGATCGATTCCTTTATCATTTTCGATTTACGGGCAACGTGCCAGCCTCTAGCGACATCTCCCCCTATACCCGTAGGTAAAAAATTGTTAAAAAAGAAGCCTATCAAGTACAATTTATAAGTGGTTACCACGCTCACTGCGATGTTTTTGACCTTTAAGAGGATTTTCCACCTTATCGATGCAAAAACGAGAGTGAACAGGTAAAAACAGAATAAAATGAGAATATCTGTCCAGCGCAACCTCCTAACCAGTGAAAACACCATGACTAAATCTACTTTATATATCAGGAAAAGCAAAATAGCCGCACTGATCAGAATTTTTATAATCAATGTCCAGTTAAACTTCTTATTCTTTACTTTTTCCTGGTCCACATCCATCTTAATTCCCTCTACACTTCTCTTTCAAACTCAAATACTCCCGTTATTTTAACTTCTTATTTGAATTAGGTTTTTCAATTCCTATTTTCTTACTCATCATCCTCAGTAACTGGTGCCATAGGAAGAGTATGTGTTTCAGTTTGGGGCTGTGGTGCCGCCCTTCTCTGGAAATATTTTTTCAATTCCTCGTCATCAGGATGCCTCGCCATCCAATCCTGAACAAGAGCTTCCATTTCAGTATTTTTACCATATTTGTTATAATAGTATGCCAGCGTTTTAAAAAGGTTTTCATTATTAGGCATCATTTTATAACCAGTTTCCAGGAGGTTCAGACCCCTATCCTGCATCCCGGCTCTGATAAATATGTCCGAAAAAACCCTGTAAACATCCGCGTTATATTTATCATTAGCCATGGTTTCAGTGTAAATTTCATCTAACTTATCTACCTCGCCGGCTTCAGAATAGAGATTAGCAAGATAAACGTAGGAACGCCAATCATAGCCCAGAACATCTTGCGCGTATTCCATCGTTTCTATAGCTTCAGCTAACTCTCCATCCTGCTTCTGCTGCAAAGCTAAAGTCATGAAAGCGGTAGTATAGTTCTGTAAAAGCTTCTTTGAATTATCGTCCTTGTAAATAGTAGTATCGGCAAGTCCCCTGAATTTATATACTTTAAATAAGTTTTCCTTCATCATTTCCTTGCCGACCTGCCTCTTACCTTTGTCGGTAGTGAGCTTGTAAACAAGACCTTCCATGGAGAGGAACGGTTCATAATTCAGCTTGTTGCTCGGCGACACAGTAACTGCAAAATAGATTGGAGGATCAATTTTGAGTTCCCCATCGGGCGTTTCGACCACATCCGCGTTATTAATGATATGCTTAACCATTATATCCTGAACCCTGACAATGCCATTTTCAGTCCTGTAGGGCTTTAATTTATCTATCTTCGCGTCCGAGAATGATATATCGATACCCATCTGATTCTTAAGCTGTTTTATGTACCAATTAGTATTAAGCAGGCTCAAGTTGGCGACCCTCACATCGGTTCTGACACTGTTTACTGCTTGAATAAACCAAACTGGAAACGTATCATTATCTCCATTGGTAAAAATAATGGCATTCTTCTCACATGATTGAAGAATATTATAGGCGTAGTCTTCAGGTATCCAGTTTCTCGACCTGTCATGCTCGAAATAATACTGCGTCAACGGTATTAAGAAGGTAAAGGTACATACAACTGCAAGCGCTCCGCTAATAATTTCAGCAGCATCGAGTTTCTTTTTCAGGTTATATATGAAGGATAGAATTGTAGCGAAGCCAATGCCTATCCACATACCCATAAACATGAATCCAGGGGTGTAGAAATAGTCTCTTATTCTGACTTCGAGCCTGGTGCCATGCAACCCGTCCGAAAAGTTCATATAGAAAAGCAGCCCCAGGGTTGAGACCAACAGGACCAGGAAAAGCAAGACCCATCGCCTCCTGTCTTGTTTGTATTGACCCCATAACCCTATCAATATCAGGATAAAAGGGATCAATCCATTCAGAGAAGCTTTGCGATTGCGGGTATACTGGGTTGAGAATTGTCTCCAGAAACCCATCCTTTCCAGCATGGATTCAGCATAGATAGTTTTTCCGCTTTGCGTTTTATGAACGCCCCCTTCGTGAAAACAAAAACCGAACTGGTGCTGCCAATCGGCTTTTCTCTTAAACATTGACGACCACATGGACTCCTGCCCGTACTGTTTTCTATCCATATAATCCTGAAATGCGTGAAGTGTCTCCGGATCATTTTCGTCGATCATTGGGTTGTGGAACGATCTTATCGGGATGATACCGTAAGTTGTAAAACCTATTCCGCAAACCAGGAGCGTAATGAAAGCTAATCGCCAGTTACGGGCTGATTTTCCCGCAGTAAGGAGAGCGCCCACGAGAGCAACCAAAAGCCCTAAAACCATAGTTATCAGGAACAGTTTAAAAGCGGTTGCTACAGAAAATAGAACCGCCCAGGTGAACCAGAATAAAATACTCTTCCTTTTCTCTTCAGATATAAAGATTATAAATAGAAACACTGGCGGTAACATTATCAAGGTCGTCATGTGGACTCCCACTCCAAGGTATAATAAGAACGGAATGAATATCAGGTATTTATCACTCGCCGGGTCTTTATGATTATCCGCCCATCTTAACGCAAGATATACAACAAGGGATACCAGAAACATAGACACTCCATATACTTCTGCCTCGATAGCGTTGTTCCAGTAAGTGTTCGAGAATGCCGCAATCAAAGCACCACTTATAGCTCCCGCCAACACGATCATAGCTTGAACTGTATTACTGACTTTAATGAACCACTTGCTTAAAGAATAGCTGATGATGAGGTATATCATCAGGATGCTAAGAGCATTCGTAAGCGAAGAATACAGGTTGATTAAAAATGTAGGGGTGAAAGGTAGCGGAATCATGGAAATAACCCGCCCTATAAGTATGAACAGCGGAGCGCCGGGCGGATGAGGAACTCCCAGAATATAAGATGTAGCAATAAACTCTCCGCAATCCCAGAACGAAACCGAGACCTGAGTAGTCCTGGCATAAATAATAAAAGTGAATAAAAATACCACCGCGGCTGCAATCCAGTTGATAATTTTCCATGGGAATTCCGATTTCGCCATGTTTGCGCTATTATTGGTATCCATCTATTATACCTCCTGACTTTTTATAACCATTATATTCCGTTACCAAGCCTTATAGCCAGTTCATTTGGAAGACCGGCTTCAAGGATCTTTTTCTGGGCTGTTCCAATAGTATAGTCGAACCTTATAAGTTTGATAGTTAACTGCTCAGTGTCAAATATCATAATACTGCCCTTAGGATTTTTATCACGGGGTTGTCCTATACTTCCAATATTTACTATATATTTTTTCGAACTTTCTAATCTATAAACCACGGATTCTTCAGGATAAAAACCTTCATCCATAAAAACCCAAACATAAGGTATATGAGTATGCCCTACAAAGCAAATTTTATTTTTCAATGCCTGAAATGCTGCCATAGCTTCGTGATTAGATTGAATATAACCCCATTTTCCAGGTTCTGAAGGGGATGCGTGCACAAATAAAAAATCTCTATATTCATAGACCATCGGTAAAGCCGACAAATATTTCTTCTCTTCTGGTGTCATTCTTTTAATCGTCCACAGCAGCGCCTCCTTAGCGTAGGTAGTGAAAGTATCAATATGCGTTAATCCGGCTACTGCGCTATCATGGTTACCCGCAATGCACAATGACACCATCTCTCTGATAATCTGCAAACACTCTGAAGGGTTCGCTCCATAACCAACTACATCACCAAGACAGATTGTTTTATCGGGCTCGATCTTCTCTATTATATTCCTGGCTGCCTCTAAAGCCTCCAGGTTACCATGAATATCAGATATTAGCGCGATCAGCATTCAAACATTCTCCTCCTGGGCTAAGATATCATGATATACTGCGTCCAGGATTCCATTCACGAAATTAGATGATTTTTTCGAACCATAGACTTTCGCCAATTCTATTCCTTCATCTATAGAGCTTTTAGGAGGAATATCCGGAAAAAACAACAGTTCCGCAATGCCAATCCTGAGTATGTTTTTATCAATGATCGATATCCTTTCAAAATCCCAGTTTTTACTTTTTTCAACTATCAAAGCATCTATCTTTTCAACATGCTGTATTATCGTGTATAACAAATCTTTATAAAATTCTTCGCACCCTTCAAATTCATTGAATTGCAGACAATAATCAATTATCTTCTCTATTTCCTGCTCCTGTGCTACTTCCCATGAGTACAGTGAAATCAGGGTTAATTTTCTTGCTTCTCTTCTCTGGCCCAAAACAGTATTCTCTACAGTTTCTTAAATAAATCGACCATTTCCAAAATAGTGAGAGCAGCCTGCCAGCCTTTATTACCAGCTTTCGTTCCAGCTCTTTCGATAGCTTGCTCTATACTATCTGCCGTGATTATACCAAAACTAACCGGAAAACCTTCGTTCATGCTCAGGTTTGCTATCCCTTTTGTAACCTCGGAAGCAATAAAATCAAAATGGGGAGTATCACCTCTTATGACCGCTCCCAGGCATATCAAACCGTTATAGCTGCCTTTTTGCACCAATTTTTTTGCAGTAACAGGAATTTCAAAGGACCCGGGAACCCAGACAACATCATATTGATCTTCAGAGACTCCGTGCCTGCGGAGGCAGTCAAGAGCCCCTTCCAGCAGGTTCCTCGTTATGAAATCGTTGAATCTGCTGACCACGATCCCTATCTTAACGTCCTTCCCATTAAAATTTCCATCAAATTGAGCAACCATTTTTAATTCTCCTTATTTAATATCTTTTTCATCTTCAAAATTCATTATATGCCCCATTTTCTCTTTTTTAGTCTTCAGATAATTAATATTTTCATCAGAAGGCTCCACCTGTATGGGAACCCGTTCGACAACCTGTAATCCGTAGCCTTCCAGCCCAACAACTTTCCTGGGATTATTTGTCAAAAGCCTTATTGTCGTCAGCCCCAGGCTTGCCAGGATTTGAGCACCTATTCCATAATCCCTCAAGTCAGGTTTGAAACCCAGCCTTACATTCGCCTCAACTGTATCCAAACCCAAATCCTGTAGATGATATGCTTTTATCTTCTGTCCGAACCCTATTCCGCGCCCTTCCTGCCTCATGTATAAAAATACACCCTGACCCTCCTTCTCAATCTGCCTCAACGCGCACCCTAACTGAACTCCGCAATCACAACGCTTCGAACCAAATACATCCCCGGTTAGGCATTCATCATGCACCCTCACCAGCACTTTCTTCTTCCCCTGCACATCTCCCTTCACCAGGGCAGGATGAAACTTACCGTCCAATATGCTCTCGAAAAGATGCAATTGAAACTTTCCGAATTTGGTGGGGCAATCAACAACAGTTATCTCAGAAATCAGTTTTTCAGTTCTCTGCCGGTAAGCGATCAAATCCTGTATGGTTACGATTTTAACATCGAACTGCTTTGACATTTCGATAAGTCTGGGAAGCCTTGCCATCGTGCCGTCATCATCCATTATTTCGCACAAAACCCCAGCGGGATATAAACCTGCAAGCCTCGCAAGATCGACAGCCGCTTCAGTATGACCAGCTCTTCTCAATACACCCCCCTCCATTGCCTTCAAAGGGAAAATGTGCCCGGGCTTAGCAAGATCCTCCGGTTTAGTGTCAGGATTCAACAGCAACTTGATGGTTGTAGCCCTGTCTGGCGCTGAAATCCCAGTCGTAACGTTCTTCCTGGCATCGACTGAAACAGTAAAAGCCGTCTTTAACAATGCCGTGTTATCCTGAACCATCGGATGCAGATCGAGCTCATCAAGCCGCTCACCAGCCATCGGTATGCATATCAGCCCCCTACCATGCTTCGAAAGGAAATTAACCTCAGAAGGACCAACCTTTTCAGCCGCGATGATGAAATCCCCCTCGTTCTCCCTCGCTTCATCATCAACAACAATGATAAAATGCCCCTTTTTTATCTCATCCAGAGCATCTTCTATCTTCGCAAAACAGTCTTTTTTCATCTTTCTACCATCATTATAACATGAATTCAATAATATGTCAATTATTTTATAAAATTCTCTATATACTTCCCTAATACATCAAATTCAATATTAATTTTGTCTCCAACTCGACGGTGTTTTAAAACCGTGTTCTCATAGGTGTACGGTACAATGGCAACTTCGACCGTATTTGCCTTTAAATTTGCCACAGTCAAACTCATACCATCAACCCCAATGAATCCTTTGTTGACCACGTATTTCTTATTCCTTGAGTCGATTTTAAAACCAAGGCGGTAATCGGTTCCTACCTTCTTGAAATATTCAATTTTCGAGACACAATCTACATGCCCCTGAATGAAATGACCATCGAGCAAACCCCCATATTTCAGCGGTGTTTCGATATTTACATAATCACCACTTCTAAGTGAGCTGAGATTCGACTTATCCAGCGTCTCTTTCACAACCTCGACGAACACTCTACTTTGTTTAAAATCCGTTATCGTAAGACACACTCCATTTACTGAGACACTCCCACCTTTGGCAAGTACCTGCCCGGAGAGCCATTCAAACTCTATCTTCTTAAGTCCTCTCCAGTTTATTACGGACTTAACTTTTGCTATATTTTCTACTATTCCTGTGAACATATTAAATTAGAAAAATATTTTTAAATATAGTTATGTCAAGGAAAAAAGGACTATATTTACCTATCCCCAGAATGAAATATCGTAATATTTATAAATAATGCCAATATTCGATTTTTAGCTGTTCTGAACCCTGAGAATTATTCGTTTTTTATTTACTTCTCATCCTTGTAAGATCTGTTGATCCTGTTTAGTTCTCTTTTTGGTCTCTCGAAGGAAACCGGAGCTTTTTTATGGTTGGTTTTATCACCGTGTAGATCCTGATCCAGCGAATCTGGGTACGCAACATTCTGTGGTTTTTGTAGTTTTTCACCGTTGAAATTATAAGTCTCAGTTCCGGCCTCGCTTCTGCTTCCTTCACGAATAACCATGTTTTCATCCTTTATTTCACCAGTAGTTTCAGACCATACTCTCGAATCTTCTTTGATTCTTTGAAACCGTTCCTCGGATATATTAAAACTTACTCCAACATCATCGTAGATAGCTTTCCATTCATCTAGAGTATGTGCATCTGGTTCAGCTGAATATTTCTTTTTCATCCTGGAAATTTCCGGGTTGGTTTCAATTGCCCTGCCGATCTCTGCGATGGGTTCCGTGGTTCCTCCGGAGATTATATCCCTTTCTCCTATAGCGATCCAGTTGAATTTTGAGTTCGAGGTGCCTCCACAATTTTCAATCACTAAAAAACCCGCTTCCGATATTCAACCACCCGCCATCGTTATTGTTGTACTGCATATTGGTCCCGTTCCATCTGATCCCACCCCACGTAGTCCCGTAATACATCAATAACGAGGGGTTTGATGAGCTTTCGATAGCTATATCATTGACTGCATAGACACCGAAACCGGTAGATTGGTCTGTGTATCCTAAAACACCGATATCTCCCCTGTAACCGAGAGCTCCCCAGACATCGACGCTGCCGTAACCGTCGAAGCCTTCAACGAGGTCTCCAACCGAGGCTGTGTACTGCCCGAGTACTCCAGCTGACATCAATCCTGTTTGAGAAGTTCTGCCATAAGCTCCTATACTGAAATCCGCATCAGCAGGGGATGCTGCATTCCAACCATAAACTCCCTGCTGACCAGAATTATAGCTACCATCATAAAGAACCTCGCCCATTACTCCCGTAACAGGCCAAAGTTCATTCGTTCCGTCGGGGTTACCAAGCCCTACTCCTCGTATTCCCGTGTCCCATCTCGAAATGCCCGTAACACCGTTATAAAGCTCGCCATAAGCATACATTCCCGTATAGGTGACTTCATCTAAAGAGTTAATTGCCGCATTAGTTCCAGAATCAATTAAGGGATATTCATCGTTGGTGAATGTTGGCAGGTCGGAGGAGGAGGTTCCCGCCCGATGCCCGATAACTCCAACATCATCACCCGCAAAGAATGCGCCGCTTGAGTTGGTTCCCTCATAGTAATAAGAAAAAGTCTGCCCTTCGTCATAAACCCTGGCTGAAGTATTCCCCTCCGGATAGACATAAGTGCCTCCGTCCTCCTCTATCCAATATACCGTTGCAGGTGGCGCGCCCCCACTTGTCAGATCATACTCGGAACCACCATCGTTCTTAAAATATATTTTGCCATCCTCCTTTATGTACAATCTTCCGTAGTCAGATGATGGGCTTGATGGTGAAAAACCTAACTCGGGTATTTCTAAATAACCATCCGCGAGAGAGGTTTGTAATGAAGTTACAATAGAGGAACATACTAATCGAATATCCGGTCTGTCATATAGAAGACTCATAATATGATGGCGGAGTTGAATAATCCGAAAACCCATAGACAGTCCTATAACTCGGCGAGGTCGAAGTAGCATAAACCAAATGGGCAGTACTATAGGTGGAATTATGCCCCCAAACAACATCGATAAGGATGTTATCAGATCCATTATAATCAAAGTCTGTGATATCGATAGTAAACCATCCGGTCGAACTTGGCAGGGTATAGTCAGTAGGTCCATAAACCACTGTGCCGCTGCTCATATCAGTGAAACTGGCAGGCAGGGCGGAAAGACTTGTATGCATTAAAGTAATAGTGAGATTTGTTAACAAAGATGGCGCGCCTAATGTGTGAATGTCAAACCCTATCTCCTGAACTGTGGTTGCGCCTCCTATCTCAGATTGAAGGTATAACATCTGGGTCTTATTATTTTTATAGTAAGTATAAAATGGACCATACCTTTGAGTTGTCGTACCTGAACCGATATCCACACCACCTGAAGTAGTCGTGCTGTTGATATACAAGTTTCCGCTACCCAATTCGAGATCACCATTATCGTACACCCTCACATGGTCGGTAATTGTAGTTGCGTTATTATTCACCAGATAACTGAGTGAATCGCTCCACTGACTTAATCCAGGGGCTGCAATTTCAATTGATCCCCCGCCGTTCGTTATTGTTACATTGTCTCCTGCGGTCAGGTTGGCAAGCGAAAGACCAGAGCTATTTCCGATCAATAGCTGCCCATTACCTGCACTGGAGGCATCGAGCCCTGTCCCGCCATACAGGGTGCTGATAATATCCGCGTTCCAGGTACCAACAGTTATCGTACCAAGCTGAGTGATGTTAGTTTGGGGAACGCTTTGCCAGGCTGTGCCGTTCCCCATAAGTATATAGTTTGCAGTTGGAGTACTCGCCCCTGAGCTAAGCGAACCAAGATTCTGAAGTGCAGATTCAACGTTATCCGAAGCGTAGAAACCCCCAGCGTCCTGAAGCGGAACATCTTCAGCGGATACCTCTCCGGCTAATGGATCTTCACCTGGAATTGACCAGTCTATTTTCGAATCCCGAACGGCGTTATCCGCAATATTCAGAGCATGTAGCGCTGATAAAAAGGTCTCCCTCGGGCTTAACGGGGTACACCCTCCCCAATCCGCGCCTTCATCACCAACCCATACTTCAAGCGCGCAGGGATTGGACACATAATCGTCAAAAAGGGTCGCAAGGTCTTAACCAGGAATAAATCCTGTTGATAGATCCAATTGGTCTGAAAAAATTCCGGAATATATCGAGACATCATGCGGAACCTGGGTCCAGGCTGTTGTAGAACCCTTAAATATCTTATATCCTATCGCCTTTACACCATCAACTATCTCCCCACTTTCTAATAACTTCCCCTGGTAGTTGACCATTTGGGGTCCATCCGCCCATAAAACGCCCGTGAATAAAAACAATAAATGAAACAAAACTAATGCCAAAACTATCACCCTAAATCTGTTCATATTACACTCCTAAATTTTGCTATTATACAAACCGTCTGTAAAGAAATCCTTGTTTTTGCACCAAAAATATACATTACATAAGTATTTCTAATAAGATGATAGGACAAAAATAATGCGTTGTCAATTTGAAGGAGCAGTTTTTTTGTCTAAAATAAAATATTAACAATACATAGAAAATTATTAATATTTAACATATCGAATTAAAAAAACATTTTCCTAACTTACATTTGAACTAATCTATTAAAAACTAACGAACAGGATGGTGATTCCGGGAATGATCAATTACTTTTTCCCATGTCGAATTCGGGATTTGTAGCTATCTTGATTTCTTCAAATCCTTTCTCTTCGGTCCATATCCATGCCTTGTTCGGATCAGGTGGTTGAGGGGGCACATTATTAACGCCTTCTTCTTCGTATGAAACCTGGAGACCGTTCGCATCAGACCTGTTATTTTGAGCTTTATTATCGTTCAAATCATTGCTAAGCATATCTCCAGCAGTTTTCATTTTAGCGTTATCAACGAAGTAATCGAATTGTACATCTTGCCCGGCGGGGGAGTTTAACTCCAGCACGAACATGCCTTCTCCCTTTTCTGATATCCACGTTCTTGCCCCCGGGTCACCCAGCAGGGAAACAAACACGCGTGAGTCCGCTGTGACACTTTCATCATAAACAACAACCCGCTCCTGGTTCCTGCGGATGTCATAGCTGCCTCCGGAAGTCCGGGAGTAGGAAGATGGATTATACCAGCCAGGTTCCACAAAACATAGAATTTTCCCATAATCGCTGTCTGCCCCATTAAATGCTTCCAGAGCCTTACCTATAACAAAGCAACTTCCTTCTGCTTTCATCGCGTAGCCTTTTATGGAAGAAGTAGTAAGGTAATCGCCAATATGTATCTCACCATTTTCAATGGATATTTTAACCGGAACCCTTCCTGATAAGGCTACAGGTATGCCATCAGAAGGATTATTGACGGATAAGGACGGTTCGGTGGAATGGATACCGATCACTAAAGGATTATTAGCTTTATTAGAAACAACGTATGTTTCCTTGTTATCGGGATCGATCGCTATCACATCTCCCGGCTCTGCTTGCCCGGTCACCGGAAAATATTCCGCAATGTCTCCGATGTGAGAGTTCGAATGGGCAAATATATGACCTGAAGCGTAGATACCGCCTGTCTCAAAGCCGCTGATAGTATAATTTGGCTGAGCTTGAACCTCCATATTATAAATTCTCCATTCCCCTGTACTGACGGAATAATCTTCCATTCCGGTATAGGAGAACCGGTACCACCCGCCGGTAGTAGCTATCGCGTTGCTTGTTGCTAATCCGCTAGTGGAACCTGTCCAGGCAGTCTGGTAATCGGATGAACTGCAATCGGTATTGGAGCCACTTACGCTTGAATTGTAACCAACTGCAGACCAGCTTGTAATCTTGGTCCAATTGATCCCGTTGATAGTATATTCGGCGAATACCCCGTCGAACCCGGATTCGAGGTCTGTCCAGATATCCGCGATTATCCTGATATTATTGTAGAACGGTGGAATATAGACCCACGGGGTGCGCAGCTGCTCCCGGTTCCGTCCTCCCTGGTTGTCGTAATAATAATACCCGCTGCTGCTGTACCACCACTCTCCCACAACCGCTCCGCAATAATGCGCGTAACGCCAGATATTAGCACTGATGTCGTCGTACCAGATCCTATCCCAGTTCGTCACCCCGGAAAAGTATGGAGATGACGGATTCCCTACTCTCAGGTAACCGCTAACCTGCGAATTACCAACAACATCCAGTTTATCGTCAGGATTATCGGTTCCAATTCCTACATTTCCACCGTGGTTTATAGTAAACCTGTCATCGTAATCACCTACCACGAATAGCCTATTCACCGTGAATTCCCTGGCAGTGTAACTTCCCGTCCCGGTAGGAGTGCTGCCTGCGCTCCAGTTGACAGGAGTCCAGCCACTGCTTTGCATATTATCAGTGATATTGAAATCAACGCTTCCCGCCCTTCTAACATAAACTTCGATGTACATTGGATCATACGTATATGTACTCTCCCAGATTCGAACTTCAGTGAATGTAGGGGTACTGTAATAAGTGTGGTTCAGCATCGTAAAACTCATTCCGGGTTCGTAATCATAGCTTATACCTACTTGAAAGGTCAGGGTTGAGTGTCCCCCACCGCTAATGTAGTCCCGAAGCGTGAACACGGCGTTGGTTCTATTTCCTGAGTTGGAGGCGATCCTGTACCAGTACCCTGCAGAGACTGAGGCGGCATAGCCCCATTGCACGGCAGTTTTATCGTTTACCTGTACTCCGGAAGAGGCGTCCATCCAACCAGCCACGTCGAGAAGGTCATCAGGTGTGGTAGTACCTATTCCAACGTTCGCGCCCTCGATAGCCAGGTAATCGTTCCCGGTAAGTATTAACCGCGCATCAAAATCCACGGATCCGTCGTTTGAAAAATCTATGAACGGTGTTAACCCGCTTCCATCAGTATCCCTGAGCTCGATCGATGGATTACCCGTCTCTCCGTTGATAGTAACTTCTTCACCGCTCCATAGCGTTTTAATACCGCCGTTTTGGACATCCAGTTTTGCTGCCGGGGAGCCGGTACCTATTCCGACCCTTTGGTTAGTGCCGTCGAAAAATACATACTGGGTACCGCCATCGGTTTTGACTTCTATATTGGAACCTGGTTGAAGAATGAGGCCTCCGTCCGGAAGGATATACAGGTCGTTGCTTGACACGATATTCTGCGCTGCGCCCCCGTAGTCCGTAGCCCTCAAACGCAAGTACCTGCCAGCAGGATTCCCGACATACAGCATCGCTTCAGCTCCAGGGGTTCCAACATCGAGGCGGTTCGACTGCGAAAGCACCGTTGTATTTTCAGCCCACGCGCTTCCATTCCAGCGTACTGTCGCGCTGTTCACCGTACCCGGGGCAATACCACCTTCGTCATTACCTGCTATCCACTGGGAACCGTTCCACTTCAGCACTTCACCCACACTTGACGGGGCAGCATTCACGTTCTGCAGGCTATTGATAGGATCATTTGAAAGGTCATCTTCCGCAAGATCACCGTCGTTGCTCGTATAAACATCGCCCACATCGATGAGATGCGCCTCGAGTTCCGCCTCGGTATCCCACTCAGTATCGCGGGTCATCTCTCCGTCAATATAGAATTCGTCTATCGTGCTTCCCTGCCAGGTTCC
Source organism: bacterium (assembly GCA_016935765.1). Taxonomy (GTDB): domain Bacteria; phylum UBP14; class UBA6098; order JAFGQG01; family JAFGQG01; genus JAFGQG01. The sequence goes on along the minus strand of JAFGQG010000117.1, from coordinate 40,181 downwards.
TACGCCGATCGTACCCAGACAGGTGATATCCGTCTGCGAAACACTCTCCCAGTCTGACCCGTCAGCCATAAGGATATTGCCGGCTGTTGGAATTGAGGTGTTCACATCGGTAAGATCTGTCAGTTGTTTCGGTGCGCCGGCTACCTGCAGCGCTGCTTCCACGTTATCGGTCGTGAAATACCCGCCGGCATCCTGAATTGGTATATCATTAGCGGAGACTTCCCCTGCGGAAGGGATTGCGCCTTCCCCTGCCCAGTCGATCTTGTTATCGGTTACAATACTATCAGCGACACTGAGAGCGTGCGGCATCGCGAGTAGTACTTCCTTTGGCGACAGAGCGATACACCTTCCCCAATCTGCGCCGGGATCACCCACCCAAACCTCAAGAGAACAAGGAGAAGTGCCATAATCTTCAAACAATGTTTTAATGTCATTGCCCCCGATAAACCCGGTCGAGAGGTTGAGTTCATCTGAAAAAAGCCCATTTGAAACGGCAACGTCATGAGGGGCTTGCTGCCATGCTGTTGAAGAACCCTTGAAAATCTTGTAACCGACCGCTTTGCTCCCATCCACCGCTGAGCCATTTTGAAGCAGTTTACCCTGGTAGTTGAGTCTCTGAGGTCCTTCGGCTCGTATGATGGAAAACGAACATAGAATTATACACAAACAAATAAGACGAATGTAAAAACTTCTGTTTATTTTCACCATTTCCAACCTCCGTTTTTTACTTTTTTACCAAAATATTATTTTGATAAAACTATATACATCTAATATAAAAATAGAACAATTAGAGCTGATTGTCAAGGTGATTATGTGATTATTGTATTTTTATGTATATAATTGAGTAATTATTATGTATACCACCCTATTAATTATTTGTGTTTTCATAAATAGTCAACCTCCTGGAACGATGGTTCGAAATTGTATAAAAATGAGAAGCCTTCGAAAAAACCTTCCTGAAAACAATCCGAAAGATTAGTTAGTAGCCGCAGGTCTTCAGCCTGCGCTTGTAAAGTATCAGGAAGATAGAAATTAGAAAATAGGAAAATGGAAATTTAAAAATTGAGAGGATACTAAAATACTGAGGTATCTGAAGGAAACCTCCAAAACCAATCACTTCGATTGGTTGGAGATTAGGAAAATAGAAGCTAGTAGTGAGTTTAATATGCCAGGCAGGACTTTGTAGAAGTCCAATTATTGTAGAAAAAGAACACTAATAATGAAACATCCTTGGAGAGGATGAATAACAGCCTTGAATAAAACACCAAAAATACTTCTATGAATTCCGGGCTTCGGAGAGCTGAAAACAACTAAAACTCTATTTTTTTTAATCAGTTCTTTACTTAATTAATACAACCTTCCTGGAAGCGCTGTATTCAGGATGTTTAAAGCTGTACAGATATACTCCGCTTGGTAGATTATTACCGCTCTCGTCCTTGCCGTTCCATACTGCCTGGTACCAGCCCGGAGCCATAACTGAAGAAACAAGCGTTCTAACTTTATTACCGAGCAGGTCGTAAATTTCCAGGTTCACCATCTTTTCCTCAACCAATGCTGGTATACCAAACTTGATCGTTGTATTCATATTAAAAGGATTCGGTATTGGCGAACTCATGAAGAATTCCCGGGGCAGCTCGTTAGAACTTGTAAGTGTCCTGACCATGGATGGCGTCCATTCGACCTTCAGGTCGAATTCCTTGAAGGAATGGCTAACTGTGAATTCGTACTCGGTCGTTTGCCGCAAATCGACCTGTGTACCGTTTTCAAGGTCGATCAAATAGCCTGTCGCGTTGGACGGAAAATCGTTAGTGTTCCATGACAGGGTGTATTTAGTGTTATCCGCTACGTTTTTGGGTTCTACCATGATTCTCCAGCTAAAATCCGGTCCTTCTCCGCCGATGTAATCAATATTCAGGGCTTCCTTGTCCCTGATAAAGGACATTTGTACATGATCTTTTTCAGGATAGTAGTATTCGGGCAACTCCCTGAAATCAAATGGATCAACTTCATTAGTAGCGTCCCTTTTCCAACCCGCAACGTTTGATATATCCAGGTATCTGCCATCTTCAGAAGCAACGGAGAATTTAAGCGCCCATTCATCAGAGCCTTCAGGTTCGTCAGTAGTTTTAGCGACCATTCTCCTGCCGACCGCGAGAGCGTGGGGTCTTAACATTAACACCAGGCTATCGGTAGTTGCAATATCATCACCCATCTGGAACCAGAAGCCTGACCATTCCTGTATTATTGAATCTTCATCGGTGTAGCCATGGTAAATATATGAACCGGAGGTTGTATAGAGTGATATATAGCCATAGACCCATCGTTCCGCGCCGCCAGTACCCAATATCGCTTCTTCGATTTCGTAAACAGCCGGCGCTGTCCACTCTGTACCTGTCCATTCCCGGTGTACTATCTGGGCGTCACACCACATCACTTTTACGTTGCCCTCCTCAGGGTTATAGTAAGGATTAGCGCACATGTGCGATTTGCTGGCATCGTCGCCATTATATCTTGCCAGAGGGATCGCGAAAGCCTGCGTAGTGTCCGCAATGAGCCCGTTAATATCAATACCCATCGAATCACAATGCCACTGCGCCAACCAGTATCCCTTACCCGGTTCGAAAGGCTCACAGGAAAGCTCATAATAAGTGGTATCTCCAACATAACGCTTATATGCTCCTAACCTTGGATAATATCTCATTACTCGCCACCAGTTCTCATACATACCGCAAGTAAAATCATCCGAAGGGAAGTCGCAGTCGGGATCGATATCGTCATAGAGAACGAGGTCCTGGTCGCCAAAGGAAGGCGCGTCGCCAGTACCTCCCATGCAGTTGTTCTTATACTCTAGCGTATCATCCCTGGAATATACCGGCACGCCGATCAAGCGGTAGGTTCTCCATATCACGATCGCGGCTCTGAACGCGTACGTCTCAGGCTCTTTGTAAACCACCTTTGCCGTGACAGCTTTTATCAATGGCGTCCAGTCGTGAAGGTCAACGGTGTACCAGGTAAAATGGGTCGTATAATCTGTGATCCAGTATTCAGCACCAACATCACTCCAGGTAGCCCAGGTCGACCGTGGCCCATCAGAAGTCTCATCATCAACCGTTGTATCCCACATGTGGACCGTATCCTCATTAGCATATTCCATAATGTGTAACACTGCCCATCCCGGAGTGGTACCACTGTTGGTCTTCTTGTAAACAACAGACATATTCGTGTAATATTGCTCATAATACTCAGGCTCGATCGTTGCTCCATTCAACTGAGCATTTCCCCTCAGAGTATCATCTATACTGATCCACCTGTGGGCGGACGGACTGTCAAAATTCTGGTATGAAGTCGAAATGAATGAATAGTTCGTATCACCAGGGTCAACAGGGTCGATCTTAACTGATATACCTGTCTCGTTAAAGATAGTATCCTGGTTCCAGATACCAGATTTAAGATATCTGACTACGACACAATTCGTATCATATTCTTCCGCTTTCCAGCAGTCGTAGATGCCAGGATCATGATACCCTATCGTGTCGTTCATACTAACAGCTTTGAATGTAATCGTGATATACTGATCCCCAGGATGCAAAAAACCCTGGTAATCCGTCCAGGGCGACTCTTCGATCTCGGTTGCCGCAGTCTGGCTGAGAACATTCGCTTCCATCGTGTAGGTGCCACCTGTCATATTGCCCGGTCCACCCGAAGCTATTACCGATTTCTGCATCGAATATTGGGCGTTTACCAAAACCGGTAACAACATTAAAACTATTAGTATCATAGAAATATTAAATTTTTGCGCCATTACTTACTCCTGATTTTTTATGATTCTTATAAATGTCTTTTCTTGATTAATAATGGTTTTAACTTACTTAAAATACTTCATCTGAACGTAATTAAAATATACAATTATTTCTTTTAATTGTCAACTCAATTTTTCTTTTTTATCTGGATTTCATTTATCCAAATTAATCTTTATAAAGGTAATTTATAAAATTCTTTTCAAAATCCAACTTATTTTTTAGTTCGATTCGAATTTTCTTATAATAGCAAAAATATTGGGGTAGTTTTATTTCCTGATTTGAATATGAATAAAATCTATTAAAAAGACCGTTTTTTTTAAGAATATTTTTCTTGACAACTTTGAGTTTCTAACCATATATAATATTCCATCAATCCAATTTTCCGTATATTTTCGGGTAACTGAGAGGCGCAAATGAAAAAATCAATTGTAGTTTTTTCCGCTATATTTTTTTCTTCATCGGTTTTTATTTCTCAGAATTACCAGAATAATGACCAACTTGAAGTGCCCAAATTTTAAAGCACTTACAGACAAAAGTGAGTATAATCCCACCAGGCTTGTTTCGAAAACGACACTCAGAATATTTCTCCCGACTCCATCAGAATAATTGAGAACCATAGTAGAAATTCAATCAAGTTATTATAACTTAATTATTCTTGACATGTCAACTATATTTATGGCAAGTCATTTAAAAGGAGCTGTTTTCATAATCATTGAAAAAGCGACATCACATACAGGACTAACAATTACTATACATGGCTTCAGTCTCTTGCCCCAACCCAGAGCAGCAGCTACCAGGAAGAGAACTTGATCATTCTGGTCATTGAAGCGAAAATACACCCTGACCCTCCTTCCACAATTTTACGGTGATAATTTAGCAAGTAATAATTTTATTATTATATACCATAAATTTTTTCCTTTACTTTTATTGCGATTATATTTATGTTAATATCTAATAATCAAATTACGTGTTTATACTATAATGTTTAGGATGTGAAAATATAAATTAATAAATCATTTTTGTTATGTTTATACGGATAAGTGTAAGGGACCAGGTTTTTCGTAATTAACTTTTAAAGAATTGAGAGTAATTCGTTATGTTGAATTATCGTGTCAGATTTGTTTTTTCACTGGTAATATTTATATTTTGTAGTTTCGCCTATTCAAATCCAGTAACGCATACACCTGATCTGAGTGTACTGAATAGCAACTCTCTAACCGATCCAATAGCAATTTCATATTTCCGGATATATATTGATGGGATTGAAGCATACACACAGGTCCAGGGACAAATGCAAACGTTCGTGATGGACTGCGGATTAACGGGTTTTGTTAACACTACATTTTTCGTTGACCTAGATTCAAATGCGATACTCGATTCTGTCGACTACCAATTATTCGAAGCAAATTTTATCGATAACGGTGGCGAATTCCCAGCTGATTCCGACCCGACCGCCGGGTTTATAAGAATCGACCTGCCAGTGAGTTTTCCAGCGAACCACTATATAGTATCAGCAACTGACAGCATAAATACTGTGACGCTAACTTACACGGTGCGCGCGCCCGAATCCTTAACCATGTCCGGTTCCGGACGCCTCACTCTCGAGGGTGTAACACCTCCGGACCCGGTATTGGAAGGCTTGACTTTAGCGGTACTTGTCTGGGATCCGATTCTGGCTGTAATGTTCATAACGGACGAATATGGAGATTTTTATTTCAACTGGGTTGGACCTGAAGGAGATCTTGCCCTGGCATGGCTATATACCAGCGACCTGGATGATTATTACTACTATGAACTCGGTTACGATATAAATGAGCATCTTCCTTCGTGGCATATAGATGGTCATGTTACGGACCTAGAAGTTTTCATTCCCTTTATCGTTCCGGATACCGGATATTATTATGGATACATTCAGGATGCGGATAGTAACCCGGTGAACGCCGATTCTTTGATCAAGCTTTGTATCCAGCGTTCTGAACCATGCGGGACAAATGAAACCCTTTACATCGACGTGGTCGATGGAAATTTCTCCGAGGCGATATCTATGGAAAGATGCGACTTGATTGAGGGCTATTATGAATACTATAAAATCCCGCCTGAATACATGCAATGCGAAAGGTTCGGGTTCTTGAACTTTACTGAAAGTACATTATCTCATGAATTCAATGAAGTCTTATTCAATAAAAATGATACTATCTGGTTTCAATATTCTTTTTATCCCGGAACTCCCCCCATAATAGCTGACCTTCCCATTAAGTTGATCAATTACGGGTATGGATTCACGAACGCTGTCATACCACCTGATACCATCGTGCCGGTCGGTATATACGCCGAAACCTTTTTTGCCCCTTACAACGTTCAAATTGACTGCGATACTTACCTTCCTGAAACCTACCTTATATGGTTCAATTATGATACAATAGGCAGAGTTCCCATGATTTTACCTAAAGATACCGTTAATTTAGTGATACGTGAAACAGAGTCGGTGATCGCCGGCACATTGTTCTCTTCCTCTGGAGGTACTGCCTCTGAAAGTGGTCTTCTCACTTATTATTACATGCCGGGTTTTCCTACCGACCTGGACATCACGGACGGTCTGTATGAGATAAATTCTTTTAGTGGAGTCCTTTACTATTTTGAACCTCGCTTCAATGATTACATGACTAAATCCACACAAACTGTTTTCTCCAGGAGTGGTTTCAATCTCTTCAACATTACCCTTTACCCCTTAAATGCTTCTTTCTCGCTTTTTCTGCACACCGACGACCTTGCTCCCGAGACCGAGGAGTTAAAAACTCTTGTTACCTACCTGACAACTGGCGATTACCATTTTCACATGGTTCGTACTAATGAGTGGGTGGAAGTACCTATATATAACGGCTTCGCTGAAGCATGCCTTTTCCAGGTAGGTTATGAAGATTGGAACGCGGTATTCGACCGGTTCGTGGAAAACAACGGGTATATCCCGGTAAATCCCGGTGACAGCATCTATATCGAAGTTGTATCGGCGGTTGACCATTACACGGTCAGGTGGGAAAGGGATATGGAGGACCTTTTCGGAGCTGAAGGATCGTGGGCTGCCACAAACCATTATATCTTCAATTACTACGATCCTGAAGATTCCACAATAGCTTATACTTATGATCCGAAGGGTGCTGGTAGTTTTATCCCCTGTTTGATCTCGGGATACCCAATTTTCAGGGATACGTTCAACGTAAGGATAGAACCCGCGTTCACCTATGCCGAGGAACATGGATGGCTTGCTAATCCGGAAGGTTTCCTCGTTGGAATGGATATCACTCCGGATACGGTGAATGTCTATTATAATTATGCGTGCTATCATTTATGGGTGCATCTCGACGGCTTCCCCGCTCACTATCTTGATAGTCCAACACTGCCCATAAGCGTTACCGGAGTAGAGGAACCAGAGCACCCTGAACATCACTTCGTCACCAAATTCCTGCTTGCTGATGAAGGAGAGGGCAACCTCTTCGGGTACCACCAGCTATGCGACGCGGTTTGGACTATACAGCTTCCCGACACGCTGCCGCTCGGTTTCATACCCGCGGTCACTGAAACTTCTATCGTGGTCGAAGAGCCGGAGATTTTTGATTGGCCGCATAACCACATCAGGATCGAAGCTTTATGGCCGCCGGGAATTCACGGGGTCATTATCAAAGACTCCCTGTCCGACCCGCCATTGCAGACTCCACGATTATACATGCAGCTTTACTACAGCGGGACCGAGGACCTTTACACCGAGATCCAGGCATTCAGGTACCTTGATGACATTACTTATATCTCCCCATTAATCGAACCCGGCGATTATACAGCTAAACTGACATGCCGGGGATACCCCGACGCTGTATTTCGATATCCCCTTGAATTCAATTTTTCGTATGCAGGCGGCGACTATGTTATCCCTCTCCACTATACAGGTAGAGCTTACGGCGAGGTCCAAATTAATTTCCACGGCATAAGCGCAGAAGCCATATCCGGGCTTTCATTAACCGCCTACACAACGGATGAAGACCACTGGTTCGATGTAATCGCCGATTACCAAATACACGATACGCTGATGAACATCGACCTGTGTGAAGGGGAATGGGTTTTCATACCTCCTTCAGTACCTGGATACTCTCTCACTCCGGTGGATACTTTTATAGAAGTACTTGATCTTGTTAGATTTTTCGAGCTAAATTTCAACTACTCTATTCTCGAGGATACATTAAGCGGAATCGACTGCCGCCTCGAGAGGGATGAAGACGACCCATCACCGGTCAACTACACTGATTTCTACGCTACGCTTTACTTATCCGACGGCATTACTCCAACCAGGGAACAGTACGTGGACGCCTATGGTTCCTTTGGATTTATGTTCTTACCGTCAGACACATATTTCATTGGCGTCGAGTACAGGGGAACTGGAGAAGCATTCATTTACGAGGATTATTCCGGCTTCGAACTTGAGCCTGGCGAGATACTGGAACTGCCCCCTATCTACGTTGACAATGCTCATGTTCTAACCATTATAAACTTCGAGGGAATACAAGCTGCTGATGTAAACTGCGAGAGTATTCTTGCATCTTGTGATTTATCAGTACTGCCAGACACTCTCGCCTTTGCTTACACACCGTTCCAAATTGCAGATACTTTTTATCTATGTGACGGCTCCTGGACTTTTTACGCGCCCGTGTTCGACACTTTTGTTTTCGTACCGCCTGAAACCAACATTGTTATCCATGAAACGGATGAATTTGTTACAATCAACTTTCGGAATACAACCCATATTATGGATAAAGAACCATTACCGCAAAACCTTTCTCTCGAAACATATCCGAACCCATTCAATTCCAGGTTGAATATTACTGTAACCTCTACTCCAAATGCGAATACTATGATCGAAATCCTGAATATTCGTGGAGAAGAGGTGCAGTCCTTTGCAGAAATAGCAAATAAAACGGGAAAATATAACTTTTCATGGAACGGGATAGACAATAAAGGATACCCTATAGTATCTGGAATTTACTTTGTTAGAATAAAATCTTGCGATAGAATCATGATAAGGAAAATTTTATGTTTAAAATAATGTTTTTAATTTTAAAAATAGGGTAAATTATGAACAGAAAAAGATACGTTCAGATTTGTGTATTTTCTTCATTAACACTTCTATTATTTTTAGGTTCATTTGCAGGGGCTTTAGATACAAAACAAAACAATAGCATTTTAGGTGAAATTTACGTAAAAAAACCTGTAAAAGTAACCAGTTCGAACACCGAATTAACCTGGGAAATAAAGGATGTTCCAACTAATGAAAACATCACATATTATTGGGCAGTTGGTTATAACGGAGATGTCACTTACGAAGATGGATACATTCACCGGGGTATTTCAGACGATAGTTTTATTGCGCTTTCAACTTTAGAGCCCAGAACCCGGTATTTTTTCAGGGTTAGAGCATCTACGGGCGAAGGAGTTGAAATATGCGGCTATTCTGAGGCTATGGCTTTTACGACATCTATTGCAGTACCTGTAGGTTGGGATATGGAAACCTGGACCTGGGATGGCAATCCTACTGATTGGGACCATATTGGCGAATCAAGCGACGGCTGCGGTTTCATTTCCGCCGGGACAACGAATCCATTAGGCTGCGGTCCCCCCGGTTCATCCAACTGCCGTAACATCTGGGAGCGCGGGGATCATCAGGAGCATCCCCAAACCTACGGCTGCTATGCTATCAACTGTATTGGCGACCAACCCGATAACATGGACCCAGTTGAACAGAGTTACTGGTGGTGGCAAACTCTGGAAAGCCCCGGCTCCGGAGGCTGGGACCTTCATTCCGCCGGGAAAGATATGTGCTACGTTAAACCATGCACCGATTGCGACCCCAATAATCTCTACTACGAAATCTGGATGGGGGACGATGTCTATATCTCATCGAGTGCATATAATCTTTGTTACACTGAATGCGGGGAATTAGGTCCCACCGATAATCTTTACATATACTACAGCACAAATGGTGGAACATCATGGTTCAACTTTTACACCGCCAGCACTCTTCCTGAAGTTTGGACTTATCGCGAAGTCGGGTTGGCTGCCTTTTCAGGCTCTAATGTCAGGTTTAAATTCGTCCTGGAAGCTTCCGTAATCGTGTGCCATGATGGAATGAGAAAAAACTACGCGGGTTGGTGGATCGATGATATCGCCATTACGGAAGCGTTCACGCCCGGCGCTGTCGAAAACGAGATACACACCCTGTGTTATGAGGGTGGTTCTGTCACACCAGCGCTGTACGTAGAACCCTCCGGCGGATACGGAGGTACAATTAAATATCGATGGTTCAACGAGGATAGCGAGCCAGCCACCGATTGGAACACCACATTAGAATTCAATCCTACTCCTCCATTAGAATCCGGAATATACAGGTGCTATTCCCGGTGTGGTCCGAGCTGGGGTATAATGGGAGGAGAACTGACTATAAACGTCACCCCGCCTTTCGACAATGGAAGGGTCAGCGGAGATACTGCCGCGTTTTGCAGCGGAGGTGACCCCGAAGAACTCGAGTGCACCGGAACCGGGGGATCGGAAATCCGATTCAGATGGTACTGGAATAACGATACTTTGCCGCCTGAAACTTACGATTTCGACGGAAGAACAGACTGGCAGGATACTAACGTTTACGACCCGGATCCTATTATCTCTACCCGCACTTACAGATGCCTCGTCGATGACGTTGGGATTCCCGACTGCAGCGGTCCCACATGGTCTGACGGACACATCACCGCGTCCGTAAGGGATCCATTTCTCCCGGGGAGAATCACAGGCGGAAGTGGCTTCGTTCCACCCGGAGGAGATCCCGATGAGATGACTTGCAGCGGGTCAGGAGGCTCCGAAATCAGGTATAAATGGTACTGGAAAAACGGCTTCGAATGCCCCGAACTAGACGATTACACCGGAGCTACCGCCTGGCTTGAAACCAATGTTTACGACCCGCCACCACTTACAACTACCCGCACTTACAGATGCCTCGTCGATGATATCGGCGCTCCCGACTGCGGCGACACTACCTGGTCAGATAGCTGCATCACGGTCAACGTTCAGTACGAAGTCAGGTTTAGAGCTACCACTATCGGACACCATAGTCTCAGACCCGGCAACGTTGCGGTTATCACGATGGACGGCGATAATTACTACGCCTGGGACGGTCACGATGTGGTCCTCTACCTGGACGACGGCAGCACACATTATTACACCTACGGAACACTATCCACAGCTTCAACATCCGAACATAGATGGATGATCACCGACCCTACAAGCGGAGTAATATACACAACAACCAACGTCACTGGAATTTACCAGGAACAAGTTTATTTAACAGTTACCTCTGATCACGCGTCTCCATCGGGCACCGGATGGTACAACGTCGGAAATCCCGTGAATGTTTCGATAACATCCCCTGCTGAAGCAACCGAAGATACAAGATATCGCTGCAATGGGTGGACAGGAACCGGCTCTGTTCCAGCCACCGGGGATACGAACTTCATATCCTTCACAATTGACACCGTTTCCACCATAACATGGAGCTGGATAATCCAATATCACCTTGACATGGAGACTAACTTCGGTACTGTAACTCCAGGTGACAGCTGGCATGACGCGGGTACAGTAGTGAACATCAACGCGAGCCCTCCCGCGGCTGGCAGCGGAGAAAGATACACATGGCTTGGCTGGGCTGGAACCGGAACCATCTCATACACCGGAACGAACAATCCGTGGGTCGTTACGATGAACAGCCCCATAACCCAAACAGCCGCATGGAGACACGAGTTCAGATTGATGGTCATTAGCGCTCACGATACACCATCACCACCTATTGGGATCAACTGGATCGAAGCCGGAACTTCAGTAAACGCCTGGGTTACCTCCCCTTGCGAAATCGCTGACAGCGTCAGGTGGAGATGCACTGGCTGGAACGGAACAGGCTCTGTGCCTGTATCCGGAACCGGAACAAACGTCTCGTTCTTTATGTATTCAGCATCCACTGTTGATTGGCTCTGGATACGGCAGTTCTACCTCACAATGAGAACCAATTACGGCACTGTGCTTCCTGGAGGCGGGTGGTACGACGAAGGAGACGCGGTCAATATCGACGCGCTTGCTCCATCCGGAGAACCCGGCGAAAGATTCAACTGGAATGGATGGCTCGGTTCGGGAGATGGCTCTTATACAGGTCCGACAAGGAATACATACATATCCATGGATACCGTTGTTTCTCAAACCGCCTCATGGACTCACCAGCTTTATCTGACCATGCTAACCAACTTTGGAACCGTTACCCCCGTATCAGGATGGTACAACGAAGGCGCGGAAATCATTATAGAAGCCACTGCTCCCGGTATAGCATTCGAAGGTGAAAGATATACATGGACAGGCTGGGCAGGAACAGGTGATTCCTCATATACCGGCAACGATAATCCAGCAAGCTTCACGATATTCACTCCCGTTACCCAGACCTCTCACTGGAGGCGCGAATTGAAGCTTACTATTTTCAGTGATTACGGCTCTGCGACCCCACCGATTGGTGAAAACTGGATCGAAGCCGGAACGATCGTTAACGCTTCAGTCGATTCCACAGCTATGGTTACCGATTCAACAAGGAGATATTGCAGAGGCTTCACCGGAACAGGTTCACCCCCACCGACCGGCACTGAGAACTGGACACTCTTCGTGATGGACACCGTCTCTTCTATCACCTGGCTGTGGGTAAAACAATACAAACTTGTCATGATCTCCGAGTTCGGATTCCTGATCCCCGGCGATACTACCTGGCACAATGAAGGAAGCGCTGTTTTGATAAGCGCGATCCCTCCCATTCCCGACGACGGAGAAAGGTTTATCTTCCTTGGATGGACAGGTACCGGTACCGTTTCATATACAGGTTTGAGCAATCCCGCGAACGTGATCATGAACAGCGCGATTGTTGAAGAAGTCCATTGGCAGCATCAATTTTACTTGACAATGTACACAAACTATGGTACAGTATCTCCAGAATCGGGCTGGCACGACGCCGGAACAGTCCTGACCATCGATGCTGAACCACCCGATACAGCTACCGGCGTAAGATACGAATGGGTAGGCTGGACAGGACACGGAACGATCTCGTACACTGGACCCGATACTTCTCATTCGATAACTATGAATTCAGCGGTCGCCGAGAGCGCTTACTGGAGTCTCGAGGTGACCTTAACTGTTACTTCGCCCTATGGAACCCCTATACCGGGTGTGGGCACACATTGGTTTCCCGCTGGGACCGAGATCAACGCTTCCGTGGATTCCGCGATTGCCGTGCGCCCGGGAATAAGAAGGCACTGCGAGGGATGGAACGGCAGCGGATCCGTGCCTGCTACAGGAACTTCAAACTCATTTACTTTTACGATAGCTGAACCGTCGGAAATCCAGTGGATATGGGTTACAGAATTCCTACTTACCATGCTAGCGGATACCGGAACCTTGATACCGGGAACAACCTGGCAGGATTCCGGCGCAGTGGTCAATATTCAGGCATATCCACCCGCTATCGCAGACGGTGAGAGATTCCTGTGGAACGGCTGGGTTGGCGTTGGAGCAGGAAGCTATACCGGCATCGATAACCCCGCTGATATAAACATGGACGCGCCCATAACTGAAACCGCTTCGTGGATCCACCAATACAGACTTCTTGTGTCAAGCCCTCACGACTCTCCTGTCCCATCTGAGGGCGTTCACTACTTTGATGTCGGCACGGAAATTAACGCGCATGTTACTTCCCCCGCGGATTCGTCCGAAGGCACACGCTACAGATGCACAGGTTGGACTGGCACTGGAAGCGTTCCCGCCGCTGGAACCGACACAATCGTTGTTTTCAACCTCAACATGAGTTCATCTATCTCATGGAACTGGATGACTCAATACCTTCTCACTATGACCACGGACCTTGACAGCGTAACACCCGGTACCGGCTGGTACGATGAGGGAACTGTCGTCCATATTGAATCCATCGAACACCCTCCCGTGGATGGAGAGAGGTACGACTGGTTAGGATGGCGAGGCAGCGGTACCGTTTCCTACTCGGGAATGAACAACCCTGATTCCGTAATAATGCTCTCACCCATCCAGGAACATGCCGAGTATTTCCAGGAATTCAGGTTAAACGTAGCAAGTCCTCACGATTCTCCTGACCCATCAGTCGGGGAGCACTGGTACGAGGATGGAACAGAGATAAACGCTTTTGTCAATCCCTTTGCGGATACGCTGGTTGAAACGAGGTATCGATGCACCGGTTGGAACGGGAGCGGCTCCGTACCGGGCACAGGGGATACTTCTGCATTTACATTTAACATAACAGAACCGTCTGAGCTTAACTGGCTTTGGATTTTACAATATTATTTCGAGATAATAACCGAGCACTCCGTTCCCTGCCCTGAAGCCATGGGTTGGTTCGACAGCGCGAGTTATGTCCGGGGGTGCGTTGAAGACAGCGCTGTTACTTTCGGGGATACAATGAGGTACTATTTTACTCACTGGTCAATGGATGCTTCCGGCGACCTGTATTATGCTTCGGACAGCATACTCCTTGACCTGCCCAGGGATGCTCAAGCCAACTGGGTGAAGCAATACCATTTAGAACTGGATTATACCGGATGCGGCGCAGCCATTCCAACCCAGGTTGGAGAAGGATGGTACCCCACCGGAACGTGGGTTGAAATTTCCACCGAAGACCCCGTGTTCATGGGTATAATCCCCTATCACTTTGCGCGATGGCATACCGATGCAATAATCCTCGATTCGTTATCCTGCTCCACCTCCGTTTATATCGATGGACCTCACACTGCCACTGCAGTTTATTCTGTTGGAGCAGTAGGTGTTATCGTCCAAACCGATTTCGCTGGCGGCGCGGTCGAAGTGGACGCCGCGGCGCACGCTTCACCCTGCACTCTCGTTTGGGATGCAGGCTCTGAACACCAAATAGCCGTAGATTCAATTCAATACCCTGTACCGGGTACCAGGTATATTTTTACCGGATGGAGCGATTTCGGAGCGTTGAGCCACAATGTCATTGCTGACAGGGATACAACATTCACCGCATTCTTTGACCTGGAATACAGCTTCGTGGTTAACAGCGATTACGGCAACCCTGAACCTTCTGTAGGCACCTACTGGTTCGAACCGGGAACCGCTATCGATGGGTTTGTCAATTACCTGGATACGGTCTCACACCATTATTGCACCGGATATACCGGCACGGGCGACCTCTCCCCCAGCAGTACAGACACAACTTTCGCTTTCATACTAAACAATCCTGCAAGCATAACCTGGGAATGGGCAAGTCAACTTTCATTGATACAGAATTCGGAACCATGGGAGCCCATCCCCGGAGATACCGCCTGGTACTTCCCCGGTACCGGGATCACTGTGAACGTCCCTGAGATCATTTACGAAACCCCGGAGATAAGGTACATTTTCGAGGGATGGACAGCAACCGGCATTACGCCATCATCAGGGGACTCGAACTCGATAACTTTCACCATAGAAGTAAATACCACTATCACATGGCACTGGCGAAAAGAGTTATTGTTCCAGGTGTTTAACCCGGACAGGTGGGACTCACCCGATCCCCGAACGGGCATGCACTGGTACACAGCTTTCGATACTGTAATCGGCTGGGTTGACTCCCCTGTTTTCGATACCATTTATTGTACGGGCTTTACCGGTCTTGGGTCTCTCCCAAGTGCGTCCAGCGACTCATTCTGGTTTGTCATTACAGAGCCATCCAGCGTTATCTGGAACTGGACTATCGTACCCTCCGGTTCGGAACTTGAAACTCTCTGGGTTTATTCAGAATACGGACACCCGATGCCGGTCGGCATGGCGATATTCCCGTGGGGTACTGCGATAACAGCCGTCGTCGAAGATTCCGTATTCGAAGGCGGAGCATGGCATTATTGCTCAGGATGGACTGCAGGGGGCTCACCTCCCTCGGAAGGAGAAGCGAACGTGGTTAATTTCACGATAACCGAAGCTTCCTGGATTGTCTGGCAGTGGGATAGAACAATACGATACCCGTTTACTGTAAATAATCCCCTTGGTTACGATACCCCAGTACCGTCCGCGGGAATCCACTGGTACGATGTAGGAGTTTTGATAGAAGGTCACGCGGATTGGATGACCATCGTACGAACGGATACATTCTTCTGCGCCGGTTATGAAGGAACCGGGTCCCTTTACGACGAACTGGACACTTCCTTCGCGTTCAACATCTTCATGCCGTCTTCCGTAACATGGTTATGGGTATATATCGGTGATGCCGTTACCCTGGACGTTTTTTCTGACCATGATGATCCATATCCGAGTGTCGGCAGACATTACTATTTCCCCGGTACGATGATATACGCCAACGTCGATGAAACAGCAGCTATCGAGGATGGAGCCCGTTATCGATGCACCGGATGGACCGGTACAGTGGATGTACCACTGACAGGTGATTCGACCAGCGTTAATTTCAGGCTGAACCGCGCGTCGACCATAACATGGAACTGGATACTGGAATACAGGTTCGTGGTAAACACAACTCATGGTTCTCCTGAACCGCCTATTGGCACCTACTGGTACGAGGACGGGATTGAGATCAACGGCTGGATCAACCAATTTGATGGAACCTGGATGTGCACCGGTTACGATGGCTCCGGAAGCCTGGGCGATGCTCCGGATACCTTTTTTACATTCGTTATCGATGCGCCGTCATCAGTTACCTGGGAATGGGTCGATCTCGCTGGCTCGGTGGTGCTGCAGGTCGAGTCCGAATATGGCGATCCTGAACCACCCGCGGGAATATACTATTATACTGCCGGGACACCTATCACAGCTTCCATGCCCGATACCATAGAAGAAGCCGGTAACATCAGGTGGATTTGTACCGGATGGACTGGAACCGGTTCAGCGCCTGCGGGAGGCGGTTACTTCCTGTTCAACTTTATTATCGATGTGAACTCATCGATTACCTGGAACTGGAAAACACAGTATCACATCATTGTCGATTACAGCGGTACCGACGGCTTTATACCGTACCAGACCGGGGAAGGCTGGTACGATGTCGGTTCCGATTGTCCGGTCACCACGCAGCCAATGACCGGGGACGAAGACACGGTATATTTCTTCGTAGAATGGGTCAGCGATCCCCGGGGAGCTGTCTTTGCAGATGAAACCGAGGATTCAACAGATTTTACCGTTGATTTTCCATACGCGATAACAGCAAATTACGTTAGAGCAATTAAATGCGTTATTAAGAAAATACCGTATCACCCAACGGGAATAATATTCTTCGATGATTCATCCGTAACGGATACAGGCGAAGTTACTCTCTTCTGGCTGCCGGGTTCCTACCACACGGTGGGCGTTTCCCATACCGATTCGTCCGATTCTATGGTGCTTGTATTCATAGATTGGGAGAATGGACTCATAGATACTATAAGGACTATTGGACCACTCGTGTCCGATACTACACTCATTGCTTATTACGAGGCATATCACCATTGTATCATAAGGAAAAATCCCTTGCAGCCCTACGGCTACTTAAAGGTTGACAGAACACCATATTGGGGGATCGCCTCCATGGAACAGCATTTCTGGTGGGAAGAAGGTACCACACATGAAATCGAAGCATCCGATGAGGATTATGAAGGGGATACTACAAGGTATATTTACGAATACTGGAGTGATGGCGGTTCAAGACACCATGTAACAGACCCGATAACGGAACCGACGGTCTTCACAGCATACTACGGCAAGCAGTTCCATTGTCTGATAGCCAAGGATCCGCCCGAACCTTACGGGACGATTACTTTTGAGGATTCAACTTATGAAGGAATAGGAACCTATGAATTCTGGGCTGATGACGGTCAGACCTACTATATGGGTGTGAGTGATCTCGATGTATCGGATGACTCATTATATATCTTCCTTAACTGGAACGATGGCGGGGACCTGTATCACAACACACTGCCTATATACGCGCCTTCCAGGTTCATCGCTTATTACCATTCATTATTCTTGATCCTGAGAGTGTGCCTCACTGAAAATGAATGGTATGTTGATACGATGGATCCTGGCGAAGTCGAGAGAATGGACCCTGAGGATATCATCACAGTATCGAACTGCGGGAATATCGGCGTGGATTTTGGTTTAAGAGTAGCAAGCTCCGGTGATTACTGGTCAGTGGGGTACTCCCCCGGACCGGATATCTACAGCCTTAGAGCGGAATTTACAGAAAGCGACACCTCCCCCTCGGCTTTTCATCCTGCGACTGACAACGTAAAAACAAGCATCACGTGGGCGAGTGAATATATCTTTGGACCATACGGTTATGAAATACCTGTTGCCGGCGAATATAATTTATGGTTAGAATTCTATTCACCTTTTTCGAGTTCAATATATGGAAGAGAACAAACGATAGTGCTTCTCGTTTCTGTACGGGTAAATCTTCCATAGAAAATGTTTAACATTAAAAACTAAGGAGAAAAAATGCAAAGAAAAGAACCGTTAGTTTTGGTGTTCGCGCTTGCCGTTTTATTTCTCTCATTCAGTACATCGTTCGGGCTAACGTATTTTCGCGTTCTTGTGGAAGGCGTTGAATCGAGCACTCATGTGCAAGGTCAGATGCAGACGCTTGAAATGGATTGCGGCTCTTCGGGTGAAATTCAAATAGCGTATTATATGGATATCGACTCGAGTGGATCAATAGATGCGGGAGAACATGCGCTTTTCATGTTAACACTTCCGGATAATTCAACCGATTTTCCTCCTGATTCAGACCCGACAGATGGCGTGATGGTATTTCCATGGCCCCTGAGTTTTCCTCCCGGGCATTATGTGATAACCGCGTCCGAAGAGTCCATGACTATTGAAAGACCTTACAGGGTTTTCCCATGTGATCCGATCGACAGGTCGGTCTCGGGTCACATTACACTTGAGGGTTTGGAACCTCCTGCTCCATTGTATGAAAACATCCCGCTGATCTGCGGAACAATGGACCCTCCTAACCTTATGTACTCAATGACTGATAACATGGGAGAGTTTTATTTTAATTGGCCCGGTGGTGACGAGACTATTGTCATCATGATCTTAGGTTACTTTCCAGGGTACGAGCCCGAAGATGAATATTACCTCCTGGTAGATGGACACGTCACAGATTTCGAGATATTTATTCCCGCTGAAGGTTTTTCACATTTTAGTATTTTCGTGGAAGGGGAATTGTCAAACACCCAATACCAGGGACAGGGATATTCTCTCGAATTGAACTGCACCGCTTTAGGAATGATAGAAATAAGTGTTTACAAGGACCTTAACAGCAACGAGGTCATCGATTACGATGAACCAACTTTGTTCCCGGAATCATGGGGAGTTTATGATAACGCTTCGGAAGTGGGGCTGATTTTCGACTCCAATGACATGGAGGGTTGGATTTACATAGTAATGCCTCTCAATTTCCCGCCAGGCGATTATGTAATTAGAGCCAGAGAAGGTGAGAGAGTGATCGATAACCCGTTTCATGTCCTGCCTCCTGACCCACTTACTATGTCAATTTCCGGAACGGTCATACTTGAAACGGTTACGCCACCGAACCCCATGCTGGAAATCATACCTGTTTACGCTGAAGGTATGTATTCAAGCGAAATCTATATGTCACTATGCAATGACATGGGCGAATTTACATGCAACTGGGCTGGTGCCGAAGGCGATGTAATACTTAAATTCTATGAACCTTATCCTTCAAGTGAGTGGGATTTCGCATCAGCTTCAGTTCCCGTTTACGTCGATGGCTTCCTAACCGGGATAGAAATACCCGTGGCGTACTCAGCATACGATGATTCAATCCTGATAAATTACACTCAGGATCCGGACGGAATGTGGGAAGTGCCACCGAGTGATGTGCAAGCTTCATATTTCAATACTGACAGGGAATTCATCGGAGCGGTTGTTTTCCCCATGGAAGGAGATATTTACGTACCCGTAAAACCTGAACCTTGCGGTATTTTCTTTGAAGGTTCGAATCCATATTTCCCATTGCATCAATTCATCTCTCCCGCGGAAACTCTATGGGTAACCCCTGATTCATTCCCGCCTGAATATGACATTTACGTTAATCAGACAAACTATCATTTTATGGTTTTCCTTGATGGAATGGAACTGGACTCGGTTCCCGAAGATGGCATCACAACTTACTTGTATGGCAGCGATCTCGAAGGACACACATACTTCACAACCCATACTCTCTTCGTGGTTTACCATGCCGAGGAATACGTCGTTGGCGGTGAGCGAGAGCTATGCGATGCAGATTGGCACTTCATAATTCCTGATACACTCCCCCATCATTATGTCCCTGCTTTTACCGAAACGACATTCACGATCCCTGAAGATACTAACTGGCTTTGGTTCGATCTCCATATACCCGTTGAATATACCGGGATAGATGAAAAGCACAAACCCCTGGTATTCGATCTGAATATCAGTCCAAATCCCTTCAATAGCAGCACTAATATCGATCTGCAACTTGAGGATGCTCATAGAGTCGCGATCCGCATCTACAATGTATTCGGTGAAAGAATAGACCGCCTTGTTGACCGCAAGCTAAGTAAAGGCAAACACAGGTTTACCTGGGATGGAACTGATTCCTCCGGAAAACAGGTTCCTTCAGGAATATATTTCTTCGAGGTCGAAGCGGGAAACACAAAGAATACAATGAAAAGCGTATATGTGAGGTAGAAAGGAAATTTTCTCTGGAATTAATAAAATTCAGACAATCTCAGCGTTAACGAAATGAAATTGAAACCGATATTTATTATAATTTCAATATCGATCTTATTGGTCCTGTCTTTATGCGGCAAGTTGTTTTCTATCACCTACTTACATATTCTTGTCGAAGGAGAGGAAGTCGATACGATTTACCAGGGTGAAACCTACTATTTTGAGTTCGATTGCATTCCACTCGATACTTTATATCTCATGCTGGTTCCGGATAAAAACGAGAATGGTATTCTGGATCCCGGCGAAGAATGTATTTTAGATTCGCTGGTTCTTCTCGAAGACAACCGCGTACCTGGCGAATATGAACGAGGTCCATTATACGATAGCGATCCAACGGAAGGCTTGGTCGAAGTAAAATTGCGGTTTTATGCTAAAACAGGAGGCTGGTTCTTTGGTTTCCGCGAAAATGGCGATTCAGCATATAAAAATATCACGTTTGCTGCGCTATATCCCGCGACGATGTCCCTCTCAGGAACGGTTACTCTCGAAGGTCTTGAAGTTCCAGACCACAGACTTGAAAACCTGCTATTCTTTGCCTTAAGCCTGTCCCCGGACAGCCTGGGCGCTTTCTTTGCATGCGATAGCATGGGAGACTTTCATTTCGATTGGTTCGGAACACCAGGAAATGTGATGTTCAATTTCATTAACGACGTTTATTATGACGCACTGCCTGAATATAGTTTTGCCGGGTACGATTCCATTATTTACATCGATAGTCACATCTATGATTACGAAATATATGTCCCTTATTATGTTCCGGATACCGCTCGTATTTATGGTTATATCGGCTCCAGCATGGGTGGAGGTATCACTTCTGAATCCCTCTTGGTGCTTTATTACAGGGAATCCTACGGACTTGATACACTATTCGATACTTTATATATCGACGTGAACGATGGGGTTTTCGATATAAAGATCCCGTTCAGGATAATGGGGTATCCAATGCTGCATGCCAGACTAACATATCATGATATCCCGGAAGGGTTTATGTATCCGTTGGCATATCTTTATCCAGAATTAACAATTATCAACTTAATTAGTGATACCGATACTCTGGAATATTATTTTTCGGATACACTTTACCACGAGAACGATACTTTGTGGCTTAATTATACTTACGACCCTTTCGCTACACCTTATTATATCAACCTGCCAGTTACCGTATATAGTAATTATGGCGTAACAACCGCCCTGGTTCGGTGTGGAACACCCACTCCAGTCCTGGTATATGGCACAGAGGATGAATACGGTTTTAATCACTATAACGTCTCGATGAATTGTGATACTTGTCTCCCCCCAAGATACGGATTCCATTATGGTGAGTTCCTTAGCGTTCAGGTTCAGGATACACTGGTGATCGTACTCGGAGAAAAGAATACCACCGTTGCCGGGACTCTATACTCGTCCATGGGAGACCGGATCGATGCTGAAGTTGAACTCGTTATAACGGAATACGAAAGCGATACTAGAACTGATTGGGGTTGGGAATCCTGGTACTCTCTTGAAGACGGGACATTCCTGAAACTGCTCTTTGATAACACCCTGTATAGTTTCAAAACCGCAAATAGAATTGATGGTTTTATGGAAATGCATCCTATCTACCGAACGTTTTCTTCAGGAATTCACCCCCTTCGAATGGAGTTTTACCCGCTTGATTCCTCATATTGGCTTTACATTGAAATTGAATCCGGGGACCCGAGGGATGACACCCTCTTGGTTAAGCTTACTTCCCCTGCCGGAGATGCTGTTCATGCTCAGAAATGCCGCACCAACCGGTGGACTCGAATGAATATCTATTCAGGGTTTGTGGAGCCATGTCTTCTTGAAATATCCAACTGGTTATTCATGGAAACTTACCCTCCCTTCACCAGGCTTATCGAGAACAACGGAAGCATTCCGGTTTTACAGGGTGACAGCCTTCGGATCACTGCTGTAATGCCTGTTGATTACTGCATCGCGGATGTAACCGAGGATACCGCGGATTCCTGGCAGCATCCATTAAGCCCCTACAGCTTGGTCTTTGATTATTATACAAGGGCGGAAACAACCCTCGTTTACACTTATATCCCGGTAGAAGGTTACAGCCTCCAACTCCCAGTTTTCCTTGAACAGATGGTAGTGAGACCTAGAGCAAAGGATTGGGTATGGGCATTGCACTATTTTGTCGCTAATCCCGATGGATTCATACTTGGCGGCGCATACAGACCAGAGCATATTCCAGTGTACTTAAACAAAGGTTCGGGAGAAATGCTGGTGCAATTCAACGGTCACGATCCCTACTATCTCGGAGCAGACACTATTTTCCTCGAATATGGAACCCTTTCCGGTGTAGAAACACCCGAATACCCTGATCATCACTACGTTACCGATTTCTTCCTCTTCAAAATGGTCCCCACGTATCATCCCTATGGCTACGGAACCGTGATGGCTTTTCATGATATCTGCGATGGCGAGTGGACCATCAACTTCCCCGATACGCTCCCAGGTGGATTTATTCCTGCTGTCTCCGAAACCTCTTTTTATTGCGAAGACATATCATTCTATCCCGACGAATGGCAGGAATTCGAAATCGAAATACCCGTCATAAGCCCACCTGGAGTCCATGGATATATACACAGGGAATCCAGGTTCCTGCAGGCGAACATGTTCCAAATAGACTATATTTCCACAGACACCGATACCCTGATAGCTTCAAGAAATTCTTGGCAGTACTACGCCTGGGGTCCTGAGAACATCTATGTAAAATATTTTATCGCGGAGGACGATCTTCCTCCCGGAAACTACTATACGCGGATACAATACACCGGGTACCATGACAGGGAGCCTTTCCAGTACCCGGAGAAAATCGAATTCACATATACAGGAGACAGTCTTCTTTTACCGGATTGTTATATGGCAAGAACCAAGGGTTACGCGCATATTACGGTTACCGACCTTCCCACTGAACTGTATAGCAGCTCTTTAATCAGAATGTATATGCCGGAAGAGTACATCACAACTGATATTGAATTCTACAATATGGTTGCGGAATACCCTTTTCCTGATCCTGACAGCACTTTGATATTAAAGGTTCCGGCTGGAAACTGGCTCATAGAACCCTATATACCGTATGGAGTTACACCAAAACCTGAAGACACACTCCTGAATATACCTTACGATCCCGTAGATTCGTACTACGTAAACTTCAATTTCTCCGACATCTCCAATGAAGGACTATTGTACGGCTACGTTGTAACCGAAAATGAAGATCCATCACCACTTGCTCCAGATAGTTTTATCGTGAGTATCCTCAGTCTTGATGGAACTTCAATAATCAGGGAATCCCTAACAGATGAATTTGGTTATTATGAATTTCGAGATTTGTACACCCCATCTATACTCAGTTTGATTTTTTCATACACTCATGATACAGGGATTTTTTATGAAATGAACAACCTGGCTATTAACCTCGATGAAGCAGAAACACTCAACCTGGGCGAAATCTACGCTGATAACGCGAACGCCACGATCATCGTTGAATTTGAAGGAGTGGATGAAGAACGATTGGGATTGATTGAACATTTAAACTTCTTTCCCGTCGAGCATTTATATATGGATGACACAATCAACTTCGATTATAACAGCGGTTTTGAAATCGATACATTTATAGTCTGTGACGGCTCATGGAACATCAAGCCACCCGGGCTTCCGGGCATCACTCTCGAGCCGCCTGAAACAACAATAGTTATCGATGAATCGTTCTCATCTTACTATGTCCTTTTTACCAATCCAGAGAATATTGGTAACAAACCGCCAATCCCCTGCAGCTTCGATCTCAGAATGTCTCCAAATCCTTTCAATAAAAACGTAACCCTAACCTATACATTACCGAAAACCGAACACGTTACACTTGAGGTTTACAATATTCAAGGGCAACACGTTGCTACACTCATCGATGGGCTTTATACAAAAGGCATTCATCAGGTCAAATGGAATTTTGAAACAAAGGATGAAATACACTTAAGCAGTGGTTTGTATTTTTTCAAGCTGCACGCGAATGAAGACAACAAAATAATTAAAGGAGTTTTGATAAAATAAATTATTGCGTAGTTAATTGTATTATTTTACTTAAGTGATAAGAGAATGAAATTTTTAAAAACAAAGGTTTGTACTTGATAAATTTGTTTTAATAGTGGAGGGATGTGTTTATGAAATACAAAACTAATATATTTTTGGGATTATTTTTACTCTGTTTTTTCATCACTCAAACAGCTGCCCAGACCGACCTGACAACTGGAAAGAATTGTTATGCATCTGGGACTTATGGAACGTACTACCCGTGGCACATTCGAAATGACGCTATTGGAGGGGAAGCCAATGGCTGGATGACGCCTTCCCAGAGCCCATCTCAATGGGTTTATGTTGATCTTGGCTCTAACAACTTAATTGACCGGGTCAACGTATATACCAGACATTGCAATAATACCAGTTTATATTTGACTAGTTGGACTATTCAAACAAGTACTGATGCTTCCACATGGTACAACCGGTATGCCATCACTGGCAATGGAACTAACGGTTGGCGTCTTTGCTCTTTTACAGCAGTTACTGCGCGGTATGTACGATTAACCAACTTTAATTTTAATACAAGTAACGAAACTTTGTATCGCACTTTGGATGAAATCCAGGTTTTTGCCGTTGCTGACTGTCCTGGCTGCCCGCCATCTACTTACTATGGAACCTATTCTCCCGGTTCTTCATGGTCAACCCATTCATATTCAGTTGTAACTAACGGATGTATATGGTATCGTTTCAGTTTAAACACTTCTTACGAATATACCTTCACGTTCTGTGACGGTGGTGGGTCTTACACCGGAGACCCATATCTTGAGTTATACAACAGTTCTTGTGGTGTTGTAGCTTCCAACAACAATTACTGCAGTTACGGATCCCAAATCACTTATTGTCCTACCGCTTCGGGAACGTATTATTTACGGGTAAGAGGCAATGGCTATACTGCCATTTCATCTTATACGCTTGCTTGGCGTGGTTTAGATGACATTGCTGGTCCCACAGCAGCTTCAGGATCCCCAACATCGATATGCGTTGGGGGTACCATCACTCTGACCGCTTCCGGTGGGTATGGCGGCGACTATTGGTGGACCTGGGGTAATCGCGGTATTTGCGGCTCTTTCATTGGTACGGGAAGCCCGGTAGTATGGGAACCCGACGCGCCGGGTAACTACCATGTCTATGTCGAAAGGCGCGGAACATACTGCGGCTATAACAGGGGAAGCAACGCCTTTAGAGAATTCTGGGTCTATGTGTACGAAGACCCCGAAATAACTATATACAGTGATACCACAATTCATCTTGGAGATAACGTAACTCTAACAAGTACTACAACTGGTGGCACCGGCGGATGCAACTACCAATGGGAATACAGCACTGACGGCGGCACTACATGGTACAGCCTCCCCGGCGGATACTCAAGCTCATTGACTACAGCTCCAACAGTCACCACCCAGTACAGGTGTCTTAGAACCTGCAACGGTCCCGGATGTAATTCGAAATATTCAAACATAGTAACCGTTACGCTTCAATACTACCTCACTGTTACATCTCCCTACGGCACACCAAGAGGCTCAGGGTGGTATAACTCCGGAACGAGTGCGACCGCGTGGATAGCTGAGGGGTGCCCAATAAGCGGCGGTACCGGGACTCGCTACAATTTCGATTCCTGGACTATCGATGCCAGTGGAACTAATTGTCTCGCCTCCAATCCAATAATCATGGATGGCAACAAAACAGCCACGGCAACCTGGCATGTCGAATACCTTCTCACAGTCAACACCGCGCATGGAACGCAAACCGGGCAGGGCTGGTACAGCGCCGGAGCTACCCCCAGCGCGGGAATCCTCGAAGGATGCCCTATCTACGAAGGCGGAACGAGGTACATCTTCGAAGGATGGACTGATGACGCTTCAGGAACTAACTGCATCGCATCAAATCCCATTACAATGGATGGACCGAAAACTGCAACTGCAACCTGGCACACCGAATATTACCTCACGGTAACTACCGCGCACGGAACCGGAGGCGGTGAAGGATGGTACATCGCCGGGGCAAACGCGAACGCCACTATCCCCGAAGGATGCCCGATAGTTATTGGTGGTACCAGATATGTCTTTGAGTCTTGGTCTGGTGATGCAAGTGGATTCAATTGCAACTTGTCCAGCAATATAATAATGGACAGACCAAAGGAAGCTATAGCAAACTGGCATACCGAATATTACCTGACCGTGATCAGCACTTATGGAACGACAACCGGGGAAAACTGGTATATCGCCGGGTCGAATGCCATGGCGGGAATTATCGGAGGATGCCCCATTATGGTCGGTGACAGCATGCGGTACTTCTTTGACGGCTGGTCAGGGGATGCCTCCGGACTCAATTGCCTCGCTTCGGACAATATCCTTATGGACGGTCCTAAAACCGCAACCGCGAACTGGCACATCGAATATTATCTCACTGTTGATAACGGCGGACGTGGAACAGCCACGGGTGATAACTGGTATGCAGCCGGTACTGTTGCAAACGCTGGTATCGCTGAAGGATGCCCCATCCCCGGCGGAACCGGCATCCAGTACGCATTCGATGGCTGGACAGATGACGCTACCGGCTCAAATTGCAGCTCATCCGATGACATCGTCATGAACGGACCCAGAACTGCTACCGCTACATGGCATACCGAGTACCTTTTGACCGTAAACTCCCCTTATGGAACCCCCACAGGCGGAGGATGGTACGCCGCCGGAGCTACAGCATACGCTGGAATCGCTGAAGGTTGCCCCATCTTTACTGAAGGAGCAAGGTACTACTTTCAACACTGGACTGGGAACGCCTCCGGTACAGACTGCGACTCATCCGACGCAATAACAATGGACAGCCCCAAAACAGCAAACGCTATCTGGTACACCGAGTATTACCTCACTGTCAACACACCTTTTGGAACAGCAACGGGAGCCGGGTGGTACGCCGCCGGATCAGTAGCCAACGCTGGAATTGCAGAAGGCTGCACAATTTATACCGCCCCCGGTGTCAGGCGGATCTTCGATAGCTGGACAGGCAACGCCTCAGGGAATGATTGCCATAGCTCGAGCGACATCATAATGGATGACGCTAAAACAGCTACAGCTATATGGAACACCGAATATTATCTCACGGTTGACTACACCGGCACCGGAGTGTACGTACCTACTCAGACCGGTGAGGGATGGTACGCCGCCGGAACTAATGCCCCCATCACTTCCCAGGACACCGTTTTTGCAGGAGATACCCTGTATGTCTTTTCATCCTGGGTTTCCACTCCCGCCGGCGCGGCGATCGCAAATCCATTCAATAACGTTACTACTATCCTCATGAACAACGCGTACACTGCAACCGCCAATTATTCAACTGAGATCAAATTGCTGATCGTAGGAGCTCCCGCTGAACACGACACGCCGACTCCCGGCTATGGAATTCACTGGTACACTCCCGGAACGAACATTGCCGCATTCGTCGATTCTATCACCGAGGTCGTGGTCGGAGTGGACCGCTACAGGTGCAACGGATACACTGCCAGCGGCTCCGGATTACCTCCCGCCGGCGCGTCAGACAGCGTGAATTTTAACATCACTTCACCAACCGTTATCACATGGCATTGGGTTCACCAATATTATCTCACCATGGGAACCAACTTCGGAACGGTCACCCCGGGCAGCGGCTGGTACGACGAAGGGACCGTACTGAATATCCAGGCTTACCACCCAGCGGTAGTCGATGGTGAAAGGTACATCTGGAACGAGTGGACCGGAACCGGAACGGGCTCTTACGCCGGCAGCGATAATCCGGCAACGATTACCATGCTTGATAATATAAGGGAAACGGCATCATGGACCCATCAATTCCGTTTGACTGTTTCCAGTGCGCATGACGCTCCCATCCCTTCTGTCGGACCGCACTGGTATAATGTTGGAGCTTATGTCGACGCCTCGGTCACCTCCCCGGCGGACGAAGCTGGTGGCGTACGGTACCGCTGTACTGGCTGGACTGCAACCGGGTCTCCACCACCTGCAGGGGATTCCACTCACTTCGGCTTCGACATCGACACCGTATCCACGATAACCTGGAACTGGATGACTCAGTACCACCTTACCATGCTGACGAATTTCGGTACCGTAACCCCGGGAGACGGCTGGTACGATGAAGGCACCGTTGTAAATATCGATGCTGCCGCCCCAGCAACCATCGATGGTGAAAGGTACGTCTGGTTAGGATGGACCGGAGTTGGAACCATTTCATACACAGGGATGGTCAGCCCGGTGGACATTACCATGAACAGCCCGATTACGCAGACCGCCAGATGGAGACACGAATACCGGTTATGGGTTTACAGTGACCATGATGCTCCGGTACCCGCGGTAGGCGAACACTGGATCGAAGCCGGCACATCTGTAAGCGCGTGGGTTACTACACCCGCGGACGAAGCTGACAGCATCAGATGGCGCTGTACCGGCTGGGTGGGCACTGGTTCCGCGCCGGCAGCCGGACCTGGCGCAAGCTTTACCTTCGTGATTAACGATACCACCTCTATAACATGGCTCTGGCTCAGACAATTCTACCTGACCATGTTTACGAACTTTGGAACAGTCACCCCGGGAAGCGGCTGGTTCGATGAAGGTACCGTAGTCAATATCGACGCGAATTCCCCATCGACAATTCCTGAGGAAAGATACGTCTGGAACGGGTGGACAGGAACCGGAACAGGTTCATACACAGGGATCGTCAAGGACACTTTGATTACAATGGATACTGTGATCACCCAGACCGCAGATTGGATACATCAATACTATCTGACCATGGTCACCAACTTTGGAACGTTCACACCCCCTTCCGGTTGGTATGATGCAGGGAGTTTTATCGAGATCGAGGCAACTTCACCGCCACCCGATTTCGATGGGGAGCGCTACTTCTGGTTAGGATGGACCGGAGTTGGAGACACTTCATATACAGGAATGGACAATCCGGCTAACATAACACTCATGAGCCCGATCAGGGAAACCGCGGAATGGCGCCATGAGTACAGGCTGATGGTGAACAGTGATTACGGAAGCGCGGATCCGCCCATCGGGGAGAACTGGCTAGAAGCCGGCTCAGTCGTTTATGCCAGCGCGGATTCAACATTCGGCTTTACAGACAGCACCCGCTTGAGATGCCAGGGCTTCTTTGGAGATGGCTCAACCCCGCCATTCGGGGTGACAAACTGGACGATTTTCGTAATCGACACCGCATCAGAGATCACCTGGGTTTGGGTATCTCAATATCGCCTGATAATCGTCAGTGAATTCGGATACATAATTCCCGGCGACACCACCTGGCACGATGAGGGCACTCACGTACTGTTCATGGCTGCAATGACTCCGGTAACCGATGAAGGCGAACGGTACATCTGGCTCGGTTGGACCGGCAGCGGTGATAGCTCTTACACCGGATTGAACAACCCGGCTCATTTAATTATGAACAGCCCGATATGGGAAGTAGCTTCGTGGTCTCACCAGTACCGCCTGACCATGTACACTAACCATGGTACTGTCTCGCCAGGGTCCGGATGGTTTGAAGCAGGAAGCGATGTATTGATAGACGCCTCTCCTCCTGACACTATCCCCGGCGAAAGATATATTTGGCTGGGATGGACAGGATTTGGCACGGTTTCATATACCGGCATGGATACATCTCACATAATTACAATGAATTCAGCGATCGCGGAAACAGCGGCATGGTCGTACGACGTGAGATTCACCGTGATTTCTCCATACGGAACCCCGGATCCACCAGTTGGACATCACTATTATCCTGTGGGAACGGTTGTTCACGCATCAGTTGATTCCTTTATACTGCTCGGCACAGGGGACACAAGGCGCTTGTGCCTCGGATGGGCTGGAACGGGTTCCGTACCGCCTGTAGGATACCTTAATGAAGTCACTTTGACTATATACGGTCCTTCAAGCATAGAATGGTTGTGGAAAACGCAATATCTGCTGACAATGACGACCGATTGCGGATTTCTTGTTCCTGGCACATCCTGGCAGGATTCTTCCTTGATGCTGGCTATCAATTCAATACCACCGATTGCTGTTGATGGCGAGAGGTTTACGTGGGAAGGTTGGGTCGGAACAGGGGACGGCAGTTACACCGGGGTCTCGAATCCCGCCGTTGTCTTCATGAATGCTCCGTTACAGCAGCACGCCTCATGGAGGCATGAATTCAGGCTGACTGTCATAAGCGATCATGACTCGCCGGATCCCGCAGTGGGAGACCACTGGTTCGAGGCAGGCACCGAAATAACAGCGCATGTCACATCTCCCGCGGACGAAGATTCCGGGGCAAGGTACATCTGTACTGGCTGGACAGGGTCCGGCAGCGTGCCGCCTGCCGGCAGTGATACGACCATAACATTCAACCTGGATACGGTTACTGTAATAACGTGGAACTGGGGAACTCAGTACTATCTTTTGATGACCACTGATTTCGGCACACTGACACCCGGCGATGGCTGGTACGACGCTGGCGCAGTAGTACCGATAAGGGCTTTTCCGCCCGGTGTCGGCGCTGGAGAGCGCTTCATTTGGGAAGGCTGGACCGGAACTGGTACCGTTTCGTACACAGGTTTGAATAACCCCGATTCAGTCATAATGAATTCTACTATCCACCAGCACGCTTCATGGAGGCATGAATTTATGCTCTTCGTAACCAGTACTCACGACGCGCCCGATCCGACTAACGGGCTTCACTGGTATGAGGAAGGCACTGAAATCACCGCGACAGTCGATTCCATAACCGATGTTTTCGGAGAAAGAAGATCGCGGTGTACCGGATGGGAAGGCACCGGCTCGGTTCCTGCAACCGGTACCAACGCCACTGTTACATTCACGATTACCGAAGCGTCTGATTTGAACTGGACATGGATGACACAATTCTATTTTGAGATATTAACCGCGCATTCTGCTCCGTGCCCCGGGTATGTTGCCTGGTATGACAGCGGCGCTGTCGTCAACGGATGTGTTGAGGAAAGCACGGAAACTTACGGAGACACGATGAGGTATCTCTTCACTAACTGGTCTGACGACGCAACTGGCGACATCTATGATGCTTCCGATGACATCACGCTTGACGAGCCGAAAGATGCCCAGGCAAATTGGGTCAAGCAATATTATATAGAGCTCGACTATGCCGGCTGCGGCGGTGCTGTACCGGTTCAAACCGGGGAAGGATTCTACGATGAAGGCACCTGGGCAGCTATCACTACCGAGGATACCGTTTATGAAGGCTTGACACCATATAACTTCACACAATGGGTCAGTGACGGAGACCTTGCTGACACGTTTTCATCCTCTACGACTATACTAGTCGATGGACCCCATACCGCGACCGCGGCATACGAGATCGGCGTCGCTTACGTTATAATTCAAACTGATTTTGACGAAGGAACAATTATTGCCGACGGCGTAACCTACGATTCCCCATGCTCCCTCGTCTGGCTAGCCGCTTCCGAACACTCCATTTCCACTGATTCCATACAGGTGATAGAACCGGGAGTGAGGTACGCGTTCGACAGTTGGAGTGACAGGGGAGCCCGTACACACAACGTTATTACTGACAACGATACGACATTTACAGCCTTTTTTACCCTGCAGTATCAATTCACGGTTATCAGTGACTACGGCGCTCCGGACCCGGCGGTTGGGTCATACTGGTTCGAGGTTGGGACCACTATCTCGGGATATGTAAACTCCATAGATTTTATTTCACACCAGTTCTGCACGAGCTACACCGCTACAGGCGACCTTGCGCCGGGCGCGGCTGACACTGCATTTAGCTTCGTTATTTCAACACCGACTTCAATAACCTGGGACTGGCATACGATGTTTTCCCTCACGCAGACTTCCACACCTCCCGGAGTCATTCCGGGAGGAATATCCTGGCATTTACCCGGCGAAGATATAGATGCATCGGTTCCGGATACTATCTACGTTGCGCCTGCGATAAGGTACGTTTGCGAAGGGTGGACTGCAACCGGCTCTCCCCCGCTCAACGGTGATACAAGCTATGTCAATTTCATCATACATGAAAATTCGACAATAAACTGGCTGTGGAGAAAAGAATACGCGTTCATCGTTTATAACCCGGATGGATTCGGCACTCCCGTACCGGCAACAGGCAGGCACTGGTACACCGAGTACGATACAATTCATGGGTGGGTGACCTCCCCGGTGGAAGATACAATCTACTGCATCGGCTATAACGGCACTGGGTCATTGGTCAGTTCCAGCTCCGATTCATTCTGGTTCGTCATCACCACCCCATCAACCGTTACATGGTTATGGGATATAGTACCTGTGGGCAGCGAACTCGAAACGCTGATCGTTTATTCGGAATATGGACATCCGCTTCCCACTGGAATCAGTATTTATCCCAGGGGCACTGCAATCACGGCATACGTCGAGGATTCTGTCTTCGAGGGTGGAGCATGGCATTATTGCACAGGCTGGATCGCTTCAGGATCGCCCCCGACCGTTGGCGATTCGAACCTTATCGTATTCACCATCAACGAATTTTCAATCATAACCTGGCAATGGGATGGGGCTACCCGGTACCCGTTCACCGTATATAATCCTGGCAGTCACGATACCCCTGTTCCTCCCGTCGGCATTCACTGGTTTGATGTCGGGGCAATCGTTAACGGCTGGGTTGATCTGATGTCAGTTGAAGGAACAGACACTTTCTTCTGCTCCGGGTATTATGGTTCGGGTTCCCTTACGGACGATTTCGACACGACCTTTTCATTCATAATCATGACCCCTTCCGCGGTGACCTGGAGGTGGGTAGGAAGGGAAGGCGCGGTTAACCTGCATGTGTTTACAGCTCATGGGGATCCGATACCCTCCGTTGGCGGTCATTATTACATTCCCGGCACCGGTATCAGAGCCTCAGTGGATTATATTGTTAACGAGGGATTAGGGGAAAGGTACATCTCCACCGGCTGGAACGGCACGGGTTCGGTTCCAACTACCGGAGACACGAACTTCGTCAGTTTCATAATTAATGAGAATTCCACATTGACATGGCTATGGCAGGCGCAGTTCAGGTTCGTCGTTGTCAGTGACCACGGCGTTCCGGTTCCCGCAGTAGGTGAATACTGGTACGATGACGGTACTGAAATCTCCGGCTGGGTCAACCGCTTCGACGGCGAATGGGTTTGCATAGGATACGACGGTACAGGTTCCCTGGAAAGCGATATCGAGACCACCTTTACCTTCATCATCGATGCGCCCTCTTCGGTAACATGGCTGTGGCACGAGAGAACGGATATAGAGGTTCTGCGGGTAATTTCCGAATACGGGTCGCCAGAACCTCCCGTTGGAATCCATTATTATGTCGAAGGTACAAATATCGTTGCATTCATGCCTGAAACATTGGTAGTCATGGGTGGAACGCGCGGAATATGCAGAGGCTGGTCGGGAATGGGCTCTGCCCCTCCGGGTGGAACATATTTTGATTTCACGTTCGCAATCACCGAAAGCACAACTATCATATGGAATTGGGAAACACAGTATTACATCGATCTCGAGTACGCAGGGGCAGGAGGATATGTACCTATCCAGGACGGTGAAGGCTGGTATGCAGCCGCGTCAAACGTCCCGATCTATAGCGAATATCTGGTTGGCGTCGATGACGATCGCTACGTTTTCTCCCATTGGACAACCACTCCTGGCGGGGCATTCATCCTTGATGATTTCGCGTTCGCAACAACCATCTTCGCCGATGAAGCATATATAGTTACCGCTAATTATGTAACCGGTGTGAAATGCATAATCAGGAAGTTCCCATTGCATTCGGTCGGCAACATCTTCTACGATACTGACTCGGTGTTTACTGATGTGCCATCGGTGACTGTCTGGTGGCTGCCTGGAACATTTCACGAGATTGGAGTAACCGCGGTTGACTCGACCGATTCGATCATCTATTACTTCACGAACTGGGAGGATGCAAGTACTGAGTCACTAAGGGCTGTCGGACCGGTTAATAACGATACCCTATTCACGGCTTATTATGACAGGGAATACTATTGCACCGTGAGCAAGGATCCTCTCGAACCCTATGGCTCTCTTGTGGTTGACAGGGATTCCTGGACAGGTGTAGGTTCAACAATACAGGATTTCTGGTGGCCGGAAGGAACGGTGCACTTCATGAGGGTCTCAGATACTGATTATTACGGCGATACAATTAGGTACGTATTCTCTCACTGGAGTGACGGTGGAGAGATCAGCCACACTTCATCCGAAATAGACGCTCCCACAGATTTCATAGCATATTACACCAAGCAGCTTGAATGTCACATAGTAAAAGAACCTTTCGAGGCTTATGGCTCCATTATTCTTGATGCCGATTCTTTCTTCAGCGCCGGTGAACTCTATTTCTGGGCAAACGAAGGTGACAGCTACGAGATAGGCGTGTCTGAAATCGATGTGTCAGATGATACTATCTTCTTCTTCGACCATTGGAGTGATGGTGGCGGGATAGTACATAACACTATTGAAATAACGGTTCCCTCGGAATTCATCGCGTATTATACAACCTCAGCGCTCAACCTGAGTATATGCCTGGACAGAAACGTGTGGGACCTTGATACAATGGCTGTCGGAGAACTCGCTACTATGGATATCAGCGAAATGATCAGTATAACGAACTGCGGAAATATCGAGTATGACCTGGCTTTGAGCATAAGGAGTTCGGGAGCTTTTTGGGCTCCTGCCTATTCACCGGGAGAAGACCAGTACGTTCTGAGGGCTGAATTCACTGACGTTATCCTGGTACCCACAGAATTCCATCCTTCCCTCGACCAGGTAAAAACATTCGTGACCTGGTCATCAGACCTGATATTCGGACCCGCGGGATATGATGTGGAAGTTGGCGAGGAACAGTATCTCTGGATGCAGTTTCTTACACCCATCTTGAGTTCAATATATAACGAAGAACAAACAATAGTAGTATTACTAAGGGCAAGAGTGGCTTTACCGTAAAGGAATTAAAATGTTTAGCGAACCAAACAGAAAATTTTTGATAATACCCGTTTTTTTGTTATTTTTATTTAGCATAAATTATTGTTTCTGTAAAGAATTCTATCCTATGGGTTCGCGCTCACCGGGCAATTCCGATTACTCCATCCAAATCCAGCATGTAGATGAACACGGAATCAAGCTCAAACTGACGATTGAAAGGTTCAGTATCGACGTACACCCTGAACACGAAAATTTCAGTGAGATAAGACTCAGCGGCGCGGGATACAGTATGGATATCGGCAAACCCATGTTGCCAGTAATCCGGAGATACATCCAGGTACCCCAGAGTGCCGGTTATGAAATCAACACGGCATTTGTCGAACAGAGAAGTTATAATTTAAGCGCTACCGGTTACTCGACACGTGTAATTCCTCGACAGCCGCCTGTAGAAAAGAACGATGAGCGTATGCAGGAATTCAAGATCGATGGTTCTTATTACGCTACAAATCAAATGCTTCCCCAAGAGAGCGAGATCGTTAAAATTCAGAATTTGGGAGTATTAAGGGGCACTCCTTTAGGCGAACTGGTAATAGTGCCCATCAGGTACAACCCCGTTTCCGGGGAGATAATTGTAATTTCGACCATGGAGATCGAAGTGAAATTCCGGGCCGGGATCAGGAGCGACCCACGGCTTGCTAACTCGGTCTCTTTTCGGGAAATCAAGAGAGCGGCTATTTTGAACCTTGCCCCCTCCGAGGTCACCGACCTGGTGACCCTGCCCTGTGTTTACCTCATCATTGCCGGTGATGCTTTCATCGATGAGATTTCCGATTTTGTGAACTGGAAGAGCCAAAAGGGTTATACCGTTGTAGTGGAAAGCTACTCCGGCGTGGGCGGTTCTCTGACTGGACTGCAGGATTACATCGCTAATGCCTATTCCACCTGGGAGCATCCTCCGGAATTCGTGCTCCTGATAGGCGACGTTGAGCATATTCCAGCGAACTATGTAACCGGGTTTTACACCCACTATACCGATCTTTATTTCGTTACTGTTGACGGAGAAGACTTTCTTCCGGATATTTTAATCGGGCGCGTCTCTGTTCAGGATGTTGATCAGCTTCATACTTCACTGGACAGGATAATCGAATACGAGAAGACCGCTTTTCATAATAGGGATTGGTTGAAGAAGCCGCTTTTCATGGCTTGCGGCGATGATGGGGATTGGGAGTTGGCTGAAGGTACACACAGGTATGTTTACAGCCGGTATATGCCATACCCGGATTTCGAGGTCGATTCGGTATGGGCGCACAGCGGCGGAACGGGCACAGACGTCATCAATTCGCTTAACGACGGCAGGTTTCTCGCGAATTACTCGGGACATGGCTACTCCGGAGGCTGGGGTAATCCCGGAATGGCTATCTCCGACATTGAAGGTCTGGACAATGACGGGATGCTGCCATTTGTAATGAGCAATTCATGTCTGACCGGGAAATTCAACGAATCCACATGCTTTGGGGAAGCCTGGATTCGAACCCCTGACCGCGGCGCGATAGCCTTCCTCGGAGCCTCCAATTCAACGTACTGGACCGAGGACGACATCTTCGAGAAACGATGGTACGACGCAATCTTCGAGGATAATATTTACACCTTGACCGGGGCTACCTACAAAGCAAACCTCGACCTCATGCTGTTTGGTACATCTCTCGACCGGTACTACTTCGAGGTGTACAACCTACTCGGCGACCCTTCCATGTCCTTATATTGGGGCATCCCTGAAGATATAGTCGTCGCTTACACGCCCATGGTCCCTATCGGGATCGAGGAGTTCTCATATTTCGGCACGACCGAGAACGCTTTGATAGCGCTATGGCGGGAAGAAGGACCGTTCGGGCAGTCATATACGATTGCTGGCTCAAGCGCTGTGCCACTGAATCCGATACCCGTGGACTCAGGCAGAGCTGTACTCACCTTGACCGCTCCCAACTATACAACTTTCCAGGATACTATCCCGATCTTCATTTTTGCTCAAATGATAATCTCGGTGGATAGTCTTATAGTCGAAGAGTTGAACTCGTTTACAGTTTTTGTTGATTCTTCAGGGCATCCACTCAGGAATGTCACCGTTTCCATAAGAGGTCTGGAAGTGAGTGTATCAAGGCTCACCAATGCTGAGGGAATCGCGTCGTTCGATATCATACCGCCATACGTGGAATACTTGCAAGTAAAAGCCATTCACTCGACTGCCGGGATAATCGCCGATGAAATGCTGCGTGTAGGCGGAGGCTTACCCTTCGGAGAGCTTGAATACTCGATATCTTCACCTGAAGTTCTCCTGGAGGGATACTTCGCGCAGGGTTTCGAATGCCTTCTCGAAGCATATTCACCAGGGGGTTTATACACGGTCTGGCTGGAAGGCTGCTGTATCGACACCGCGGTCTCCACCGAGCCCGAATCCTGCTCAATTCACCTCACACCCACCAGGACCGGCGAGGTCTCGCTTTGCTTCGCTAAGATCGGGAGAACCGTCATGTACGAATCTGCCACCGTGATCAGGGCAAGGGGGTCTTTCATTGGAACCACTATCGATGATTCCGACGAAGCTCCCGTTATAGGCGTGAAGATTGAGATATATCACCAAGGGGATGATACATCGCTTGTCGAGCCTGTCGTGCAGCTTTATTCTGATTCGAGCGGCTCCTTCAATTCTCCCGAAGATTACTACTGCGGCTGGTACGACGTCTATTGCTACCACTTCGGTTATCTGACTTTTAGTGACAGCATTTTCATCAACACGGTGGGGGGATACACTCTGAGGCTGGAGCAAAGACCAAGCTCGGAATTCAGCGGGGTTACCGTGCCAGATAAGGTGGAAATACTCCTGAACTGGGAGGTGAACGGGCAGAATATCTATCGTATAGTCTCTAATGAAGGTACTTTCAGAATTCCAAACGTTACCTACCAGGCGTACACGCTATACGCTCAAAAAAGAGGCTATAAAACCTACAGGCATATTATGGAGGTTTCCGCCGCGACACCGCCGATAGAGATACTTCTCGAACCGGCAGCGGGAGAGATACTGCTCGTGGATAACGCAAGGTACTGGGAGTCACCCGCCATATTCAACTCCGCTCTAACTGCGATGGGCTATTCAGTCACTCTTGTTGAACCCCCTCTCGCATCGCACGATTTCATGGATTACAATTTAATTGTATGGAGCACAGGAGGAGCAGGAGCTCCAATTTCGTTAATGGACCTGATGAGTCTCGAAGAGTACAAGGAAGCCGGTGGGAAGGTCCTGTTCGAAGGCGCTGAAATACCATTTTACGTCCTGGACTCATATTATGAATACGCTGAGTCCCTCTTCTTTATCGATGAATTCATGGGGGATGACCCGGAAAGCTTGTTTTCAAATCCAAGGTACAGAACAAGTTCGCTTTACAACGTGCCGAACCCTCTTCCTGAACGCCTTCCTATAATAGACATCACGCCAGCTACCTTCGTGGCTTTCGATGTCTTCACGCCGATTGGCGGAGCGAACCTGCTCTATCTAGCGAGTTCATGCGACCCTTATGGTGGGTGCATAAGCTACTTTGACGATAATTTCTCCGGCGGTGTCAACCGGCAAATCCTTTTAGCTCTCAACCTGGATAGTTGTTTCACTGATGACAGGGTTATCGAACCTTTAGTGCAGAATTCTGTTGAGTTTTTACTCGGTCCCGATTTTAATTTAGCATCAGTTTTTGGTTTTGTCAACCTTTCTGAATCCGGGAATAATTCCTGGGCTACGGTAACGCTCACCAGCGCGACCGACTCATTCTCTGTACTTACTCCGAGGGATGGTCGGTTCAACTTCCTCGAATTGGAACCCGGAGAGTATTCATTGTCGGTATCCAAGCACCGGTACGTCGACACGACTATCGTCTTAAACATAACCCAGGGAATGAATTATGGCTGCTACGTGTTCGACATGGTTTATACCGGTATCGAGGAGGAAAGCAATTTAAAGCCTGACGCGTATTATCTGGGAGCGAACTACCCGAATCCATTCAACAGCGCCACGAATATCAGGATACACACTCCGGAGAGAGCTGAGGCGATGTTTACCGTTTATGATGTACTTGGAAAGGCGGTGTATTCGGAGGTGATCAAGTTTGCTGACGCCGGGATTTACAATTACACTTTCAACGGCAATGACCAGGATGGAAACGCGTTATCGAGTGGAGTTTATTTTTATCGCTTCGAGGCGGATAAATACAAGGCAACGAGGAAGTTTTTGTTGTTGAGATAGGCGGGATTTACTTACTTAAGTTTAATCAGTGTTTTTAATTTTAACTAATTGTATTTCAAATTCAACCTTCCCTAGTAAACTTTGATGAATGGATATCTGGATGAATGGATGAATTGCAACTTTTCAGAGATGAATTAATCAAAACTCCCTTCGCTCGTTTTGCTTTTG
>JAFGQG010000116.1 GCA_016935765.1 bacterium | reverse complement strand
GGCTTGGTATTCAGATAGCAGTAGGATTTCGGTTGACGCTTACCATGCGGATAGCTCAGATGTTTCGGCAATGGCTTGGTATGCTGACAGCGCTCGAATAGCAGTTGATGCCTACCATGCCGACAGTTCAGATGTTTCCGCCTATGCCTATACTGCTGAAAACGCGAATCATGCTACGTCTGCTTATTTTGCGGATAGTTCTGATGTCTCCGCTTTCTCGTGGTACTCGGATAGTACTCGTATCGCAGTGGATGCATACCATGCATACGATGCTGACAGCGCACTCTGGGCAGACAGCTCACTTCACGCCATTTACGCCGATACCGCAGCTTACTTGAAAGCTGATACGATTTCTGTTCGCCAGTTGTTTGGAACTGCGCATGGCTCACTGTATGTGGATACATACCTCGTAACGCCTGAAGTTGTTGTTGATTCGATTGAATCCTATAATGGCACTACAATTCTGATTAAAGATTCTACTTACGTGCATGATTTTCTTGATGTTGATGGTCACCTTTATGCAGATACTATTCACTCAGATAAGATTTATGGAACTGACGCGGGAACACTGTTCGTGGATACCTTCCTTGCGGTACCCGAGGTTGTTGTAGATTCGATTGAATCTTACAATGGAACTACAATTCTAATAAAGGATTCCACTTACATAAATGATTTTCTTGATGTTGATGGACATCTGTATGCTGATACGGTCCACACAGATAAGATCTATGGAACAGACGCAGGAACACTCTTTGTTGATACTTTTCTCGCTGTGCCTGAAGTTGTTGTTGATTCTATCGAATCCTACAATGGAAATAAAATATTAGTAAAGGACACTACGATATTTGATGAATTTGTGGAGTTTAGGGACGATCTTAGTGTAGATACTATATTCACGAGGCAGATCTTTGGAACTGCTAATGGCTCGCTTTACGTGGATACTTACCTCGTGACACCTGAAGTTGTTATTGACTCAATGGAAGCTTTTAATGGTACTACTATTCTAATTAAGGATTCCACTTATATAAACGACTTTCTTGATGTTGATGGGCACCTCTACGCGGACACTATTCATACCGACAAAATATACGGAACAAAAGCAGGTACGCTATTTGTAGATACTGCCCTTGCGGCTATTGAGGTAGTAACGGATTCTATTGAAGCTTATTATAGTAGCGAAGTATTGATTAAAGATTCGCTTGTACTTGGGGAAACCCGAATGGATGCTACCGCTGAATCAGTACTTGTTCTAAGTGGTGACGGACAAGTAAACTGGGCACCGATTGATTATATCGGAGGTTCAGTTGTTAGAGCTTACGGCGAGTTATATACGGATAGATACTTCTTAGGGGATGATGTTGATCTGCCAGATGAATTGGTATTTACCTATATGCAGATTGCTAAATATAACGATACTACAACTGCTGGATATCCTTATGTTATTGCTGATACTTGTGACACAGTTATCGACACTTTTTACTTAGTCAGATTGAAAGTAACCGGTAATCCACCTGATACCAATTTTGATACTACTGTAGCAATTGATACATTTTATAGTGTTGATAAATTGTTAATAGGACCTAAGGGTGGTCAGTTATACCAGATGAATCTGTCTATATCATTCGGAGCGCCTTCGGGAGTATGGCTACAGATGGCTGTATGTGTTAATAAAGAGATACAAAAGAAATTCGTTCTATTTTCCAATTCTGCTTCAGCAGGTGAGATAAAGAGTAGTTCACTATCGGGATTGATTAGACTGGATGCTGGTGATGAAATATCAGTGATAATGAATAACAGGGCTGATACTGAGAACCCTATCACTATAGAAATAAGGAATTTTAATATCCAGATCACGAGGGTTAACACGGATTAGCAGGATAATTCTAGCTACACGACGTGGATTAACCTCCTGGATTTTAGGTGAACTTCCTGAATCTGGGAGGTTTTTGTTTTATATACTAACCACAGAACCACAGAGAATAAACATTAAGTATAATTCAGTAAAAGTTGAAGACGTAAAACACCATTAATGATTATGAAAGTATTCTTTTCCCCTAAATGTCTCGAATATAATTGGCCGGGTCATCCGGAATCGCCTGAAAGAGTGCGGATCTGCTATGAGACACTGAAATTGGCGGGTTATGAATTTATTGAGCCCGAACCATGCACCGAAGAAGATCTATTAACAGTGCATTATAAACGTTTAGTAATGAACGTTAAGCTTAATAACTTTTTTGATCCTGACACACCAAATTTCCCGAGGATATTTGAATTTGCAAAGCTATCTGT
Source organism: bacterium (assembly GCA_016935765.1). Taxonomy (GTDB): domain Bacteria; phylum UBP14; class UBA6098; order JAFGQG01; family JAFGQG01; genus JAFGQG01. The sequence continues at coordinate 17,997 of JAFGQG010000116.1, read as the reverse complement.
TGGAGGGGCGCTTAAAGCATGCGATTTAGCGATGGGTGAAGAGAATGCACTATCACTCATGCGTCCACCAGGTCACCACGCGAATGCAGTAAGGGTTGCAGGATTCTGCTATTTCAATAATATAGCTATTGCTGTGAAGAAGGCATTGAACAGTATGGATAAAGTTGCGATTCTCGACATCGATGCGCATCACGGGAATGGTACTCAGGACATATTCATGGGTGAAGAGCGAGTGTTATACGTATCCATTCACCAGAGTCCTTTATTTCCGGGAACTGGGCTGATTAGTGAAAAGAATTGCGTCAATTTCCCAGTTCCGCCAAATACGGGAGACGATGAGTATATAAAGTATTTTAATGAGGCAGTTGATAGAATAAGTGAATTCAATCCGGATCTGCTTGGTATTTCATTGGGCTTTGACACTTTAAAATCGGACCCGCTTACTTTCCTTGAGCTTACACCAGGGATTTATTCAGAAATTGGTGAGGAAGTCTCGAATCTTGGGTTAAAAACATTTTGTGTTTTCGAGGGGGGATACTCGAGGGATGTTGGGGAGGCGTTGTTGAATTTTGTAAAAAAAATAATTAATTGATTATTGTTTATTGATTATTGCCGCCCCTCCACCTGTTTCTTTAAACCAAAATAATGCAATTGGGTAAAGTAAAATAATAGTAATAATGAAAAATTAAACAGAATGAATTGCAGTATTTTAGCATGAGTGGAATTATACGGGCATGAGTGGCAATATATGGGAATGAATGGAAATCGGACTTTTTTGATTATCGCTTGATACGGTTATCTCAACAATTTTAAGATTTAGGACATTTGTGAAGAGAATCTATTCACCCAATGGTCAATATTCCAGCTCGTGGTCGCCGAAGTTAAGGTCTTTAAGACGGAGTTGAACCTGGGGAAACCCGTAATAATGATTGAATTCAAGGACGAATGCGATATTCAGCGGGAAATCCGACCTGTAAACAGCTTCCTGGTATTTTCCGAAGCCGAAGCCTATCACATTATACATTTTTTCCGGAGTTTTAACCTTGAACCTGAGATGATCTTCACCGATGATCTTTGCTTTGTATGGAACTTGAGCATCCTCAAGGACAAATATAGGGCGCATATTATCAGGTCCATAAGGTTTGAAAAGGTCGAGCCATTCCACCAGTTTGCTGTTTATCTCCTTTGGTTCCAGCTTTGCAGCTATCTTCAACTTTGGTATCAGGTCTTCCTCGGTAAGCGTACGGGAGGTGATTTTGTTGAAAGCACTTTTGAATGCCGAAATCTTCTCCGGGGCTATTGACAAACCAGCGGCATATTTGTGCCCCCCGAATTTAAGCAGAAAATCCTTGCATTCCTTTACCGCGTTGAGCAGGTGAAATCCCTGAATGCTTCGTGCTGAGCCCTTGCCTTCCCCGTCGATAGTGGTTATCAGGATAGTTGGTCTGTTGTATCTTTCTACTATCCTGGAAGCAACGATTCCGATGACGCCGAGATGCCAATTATCGTTTGCGAGGACTACTGCTTTTTCGTTATCGATGTCTACTTCTCTTTCTATCTGTTCAATTGCTTCGCTAAAGATTTTCTCGTCCAGTTTTTTCCTTTTTTTATTTTCCTTTTCGAGGAGTTCTGCAGTATTGTTTGCGTAATCGATATCTCTTGTAGTAAGCAATTCGAACGCTGTTTTTGGTGTGCTTATTCTTCCAACAGCATTCAGTCTTGGCGCGAGAATAAAGACAACGTGCCAGCTAGCGAGATCTTGACCCCATATACCGGCGGTTTTAAGGAGGGCTTTCAGACCGACCTTTGAAGTCGATTCCAACTTCCTCAGTCCGAATTTTGCCAGGATCCTATTTTCGCCCCTGAGAGGGACGATATCCGCGATTGTACCGAGAGCAACAAGATCAAGATGTTCGTATAATTCTGCTTTGTCCTGACCGAGAATATCGAATAATCCCTGTGCGAGTTTGAACGCTACTCCTACCCCGGACAATTCCCGGTAATCGGATGGTTCAGGGTTTAATTTGGGATTAACTATGGCGCGCGCGTTTGGTAATTTTGTGCCGGGCTCGTGATGGTCGCTTATGACGAAGTCTATTCCTAATGTTTTCGCGTATTCAACCTCATCAACTCCTGTGATTCCGCAATCCACAGATATGATTAATTTTACGTTATTTTCTTTAGCTTCATGGATACCTTCTTTCGATAGACCGTAGCCTTCAGAAAGGCGGTTCGGTAGATAATAGCATACTTCGGAAGAGAACCTGTTCAATACCAGGTAAAGCAGCGATGTAGCGGTGATACCATCGACATCATAATCCCCGAAGATCATTATCTTTTCTTTGTTTTTAAAAGAGTCAATTATCCTTTCGACGGCATTTTCCATGCCTGAGAGCACAAAGGGGTCGGATAATTCATCCAGGGAGGGATAGAAGAATTTTTTCATAGTGTTTACATCCTGAATCCCTCGATTTACTAGAATTTGTGATATTATAGGCGGTATCTGAAGGTCTTTGGCTAATCTCATAGCCAGATTTCGGTCTTTAGGTTTTTCTATTATCCATTTCATTTAAGTCCTTTATGAAATTAATTTTCATTTAATTAACGCTATATAACCAAATACTTATAATTAGTTATTTGCGATAAATTAACAAATACAGGGATCTATAAGCCGGGTTCTGTTACCTTAACTTTTCGGTATAATTACCGAAAAGTTAAGTCGGTAACCATCTATCTTTACCGAATGTTGCCATTCAGGCTTAAGCGGCTTACCCGGAAGTAATAACGAGAGAGTCACTCATCCTTCCTGTTTAGCCTTGCTTCCCGGTGGGGTTTACCCTGCTCCTCCGGTCACCCGGGGGACGGTGAGCTCTTACCTCGCCATTTCACCCTTATCCCGAATATTTTCATACCGGGACGGTATTGTTTCTGTGGCACTTTCCTCCAATCTGTGAGGGAGAATCTCCCTTATAAATTGGAATCGGTGTTACCGATCACCATGACTCGTGGAAGCCCGGACTTTCCTCATCTCTGAAAATTTCAGAAACGCGGTTACCTGATCCCCTTATTTAAAGCGTTTCAAAATTTTAAAAGAACAAACATCAAATAAGATATATGAAAAGAACATTTTTTTCAAGAACATTATTTAAATAGCTTAAAAAACTTCAGGTGTGCGCAAAAGAATCTGTTACTTTACCTACCTCTCTTTTTTCCATTGTTGTTCCCCTTTTTTTCTTTTTCAGTTATGTCAGTCGATAGTTTGGTGCTTCTTTAGTAATTATTACATTATATGGATGGCTTTCTTTCAAGCCGGCGAAGCTTATTCTGACAAATTCTGCTTTTTCCCGGAGCTCAGCGATGTTTTTAGCTCCGCACATGCCCATTCCGGATTTCAAACCTCCTACAAGCTGATATATTGTATCAGCGACCGGACCGCGATATGGAACTCTACCTTCGATACCTTCAGGGACCATTTTGGATATTTCCTGGATCTCTTCCTGCTGGTATCTATCTCTTGCGCCCTTTTTCATTGCGCCCAGCGAGCCCATTCCGCGATATACTTTGTACGTTCTTCCTTCGAAGAGCACGGTTTCGCCTGGACTCTCGTCCGTTCCAGCGAATAAATTACCTATCATTACAGCCGTAGCACCGAGTGCGAGTGCTTTTGAGATGTCCCCTGAGAACCTGATTCCGCCATCAGCAATTATGGGTATGTTGTGTTTTCTGGCTACTCTTGAACATTCCAGGACGGCTGAAGCCTGCGGGACTCCGACCCCTGTAACGATCCTGGTAGTGCATATAGATCCCGGTCCTATCCCGACTTTTATTGCATCTACACCCGCTTCTATCAGATTCTTGGTTCCTTCAGGTGTGCCAACGTTTCCAGCAAAAACGTCTATGTCATATTTCTTTTTTAGGTATTCAACTACCTTAATGACGTTTTTAGTATCCCCGTGAGCGGTATCAACTACCAGTGCGTCAGCTCCCGCTTCTATTAATAACTCAGCCCTCTCATGAAGGTCTTTCCCTACACCAACAGCAGCGGAAACCAGTAATTGCCCTTCCTTATTCTTGGAGGCGTAAGGATGCTCAACTTGTTTCTGGATGTCTTTAACAGTTATCAAACCCTTGAGATTACTTTGCTTATCGACCACCAGAAGTTTTTCTATCCTGTTTTCATGTAGAATGTGTTTTGCTTCCTCTATAGTGACTCCCTCTTCTGCAGTAACAAGTTCAGTAGTCATCAATTCTTCAACTTTTTTCTGGACGTTTTTCTCGAATCTCAAGTCCCGGTGAGTAATGATCCCGACCAATTTTGTACCAAGCGTTACAGGTAAACCGGAAATGTTACGCTTTTTCATTATGTCAAGGACTTCACTGATTTTCTGATGAGGCGATACTGTCAGGGGGTCTCTTATCATAGTACTTTCAGCGCGTTTAACCCTCGTGACCTCTTCAGCTTGTTGCTTGGGTGGCATGTTTCGGTGAATAACTCCAAGACCTCCCTGGCAAGCTAATGCAATAGCCATTGTTGATTCAGTCACAGTATCCATAGCTGCTGAAAGAAGAGGAATGTTCAAGCTTATGTTATCGGTAAGTTTTGTTCTTAGATCTACCTCCGCGGGTAAAACATCAGAGTATTGGGGTATTAGCAATAGATCGTCGAAACTAAGTCCGTGAATCACCCTAATACTATTATCAACCTTTGCGTTATTAGAAGGAGAGGGCGCAGCGCCATTGACTGCTTCATTCGCCAGTTTGTCGGCAAGCGAATTCTTTTCTCTTGGGATATGAGTGAACTTGTATTCATCGAGGTCTTTCAATGAAATTTTCGCTTTCTCCATAAGTGGGATTAACTGTGTACTTTTCACTTTATACTTGCCCAGCAATTGGTTTACCAGCAGTAAGCTATCGCTGCAAAATTCCGCGGATTTTATCTTCAGCTCTTTTATTTTTGCTAAAGCTGCCAGCAATGCCTGGTATTCTGCCACGTTATTTGTCGCTTCGCCAATATAGGATGAAAATGAAGTAACTTCTTTACCTTGATCGTTGAATATAGCTACTCCAATACCAGAAGGACCTGGGTTTCCTTTTGAAGCGCCATCAAAATACACTTTATGCATTATGAACTGACCTCCTCATCCCAGAGTAGAAACCTTCCGCAATTCTCGCAATTGATTATCTTCTCTTGTTTTTTAAGTTCCTGGATCATCTGTGGCGGTAATACTTTGAAGCACCCCCCACATGCCCTTTTTCGGACTTTCACTATAGCTAAACCGTCCCTCCCGCCTCTAATACGCCTGTATGTTGCCAGTATTCGCTTTGGGACTTTGTCCGCAAGCATATTCCATTCGTGTTCGACACCTTTTATAGTTTGCTCTAAAGTCTCGAGCTTTTGCTGAATATTCTTAATCTCCTCTTTATTCCCGTCCTTGATTTCTTTGAATTTCTTTGTTGTCTCTTTCAAATCAGATTGGACAACATCGAGTTCTTCCATAGATTTGAGCAGCTTTTCTTCAGTTTTAGCCGATTTTTCCTCCAAATGACTGATCTCGGATTGAACTGCATCGTATTCCCTGTTCGATTTGACCTTAAGTAATTTCTCCTCTGATTTTTTCAGGTTTTCCTTTGTTTCCTTCAAATCTAGTTCGCCTACATCTATTGCTTTCTTCAGAGAGATCTCTGCCTTTTCCAAGTTATCCATCTTTGCTTCGAGTTCGTCAACTTCGTTTTTATACTCATTTAGTAATTTGGGGAGAAATACTTTTGAAATATCCAGTTCGCCCAGCCTATTGTCAACTTTTTGCAGTTCAACCAGGGTTTGAAGTATTTCCGAAACGGGTGTTTTAATCATTATGCCTCCTATACTTTATGTAAAAAAAAATGCACCATTCACGGTGCATTTCTTCATTTTTCCAATTGTCTGGCGCGTCTTGTATTCTAGCTTATTCCTATACCGCATCTATATTCACTTTCTTTTCAATTTGGGTGCTCAAGGATTCGAACCTTGGACCTTTGCGATGTGAACGCAACGCTCTAACCGAGCTGAGCTAAGCACCCTTACAATGGACCCACCAGGACTCGAACCTGGGACCAGCTGATTATGAGTCAGCTGCTCTACCGACTGAGCTATGGGTCCAGTGTTACTCATTTTTCTATAACTTTCCAATTAAAGAATAAATCTCTAAAAGGTCAAGGATTTTTTTAGTATATAACTTTTTTATTAATTTAAATCTAATATACATAAAATAAATAATCCAAACATTTAATTATACAATCTACTTTAAAAATAAGACTTTTTGAGTAATAGTACTACTTGAAGATCTTAATTCGATCAAATAAATTCCTCCAGGCAAAGTACCGCCATTCGAATTCTGCCCATGCCATGTAAAAACGTCATTATTGTAAGTGTTTTCAATGCTATATACTTGTTCGCCACGAATGTTGCAAATCACAATACTATTGATATCCTCGCCCGTTTGATTAATGATCATAACCCTTTGATTGAAAGGATTAGGGTATATCATAACAAGTTCCTGGGGGAGTATTTCAGGATCTTCCGTGATAAAAGAAGAATCCCCATGCAATTCGTACCCGGCATTGGTTATCGTTTCAACATTCTCGCCAGCAATAAAACCGAATTCTACATGTTGTGTATCACCGGGAGATATAACTGAGTCTAACTGAATAACCTGGTAAACAGCGCAATCGGTTCCTGAGTAACCAAACCAAGTCGGTTCATTAAAGAAATCTATCAATTTTCCTTCTTTATTCTCTTCTCCGTACCAGTCCTCATAATTTCCAATACCGAGTGGATTACCTCCATATATCCAACAGAAACCTGTAAAGATATCATACCCAAGATCGTATATGTAAACGATCGAATATAAGGAATCGAAACCGACATTATCATCGTAATAATCATCTACAGGGATGTCTCCGTCATAAAAAAACAACAATTTCGCGTTTGTAACCGTCTCACCTGTGACATTCTCAAGGTTCAAAGTCAACTTGATCCAGTGTTCATCGTTCAATCCGGAATACGTTGTTTGCCTTATCGAAAAACCCTTGGAGTCATGATAGGTCAGTTCAGCTTTCTGAGAAATGGTGTCTTCTTCCCAGATAAGGGCAGACTCAAGAAAAAAATCAGAAAAGAAGGAGTCCGCTTCATAAAACAGCGGTCCGGATGAAATAAAACTGGTGGTATCAATGGATATCGAATCGCCTAAAGTGTCATAGCTGACGGTTTCGAAGTACAATGCGATGAAGGCAATCCACAGATTATCTAAATCCGCATCGTCCAGATTATGATAAACAAAGCCCCCTAAATACTGGTCATCGACCCTCAGACTTACAGAGCCCGTGTTGTGATAGTATGATGTAAATGGTTTACAAAAAGCATAATTAATGATAAAACAAAAAATGAATGTCAGAGTTAAAATTAGTTTTTTCATAATCACCTTGCTAAAACGATCGTACCGTTACATACGACCTTTCCATCAACTGTTATTGCGTAAATATAAATCCCTTCAGGAACCATTTTCCCGTTGCTATCCTTGCCATCCCATAAGTTCTTCTCACTGTATATTCGTCCCATCTGGGGAGGAATCGTTTCCTGATAAACCAGGACGTTCCTAAGATTGTAGATCTTCAGTTCCGCTTCCTGGCTGTACATTTTAGGATAGATAAAGTAGATAATATCGTTATAATCATCTCCGTTGGGCGTAAACGGGTTGGGAACAATATGGCATTTTGTCTGTCTTTCAACAATGAAGAACCAACTATCCGATGATGTATTGGGAAAACAGTAATCCGGAGTATCCAGGGCATTCGTTACTTCCACCCAAATAGTATCGTATAAGGCGAGCCCCAGTGTCTGGGTGTTTATTTCGTAACTACGCGAGCTTCCCAGGTAATTAACTCCCTGGTCAGTGACATCGTAAACATAAACCGTATCACCGATAGTTATGTGGAAAATGGATGAATTTTCATCAAATCCGGAGCCTTCATCATAGGATTCAATGATGATTACGGGTGTACTGTTCGAAATAAGAGTACTGGGATTCGGGTTCAGCATTTCGAGAGTTGGTCCCTCGTAATCGATGTAGTATTCCCACTGAAGGGGAACACTCAGCGGGTTTCCAAGCATATCATCAACATTTTCGACGATAACACTGACTACATCTCCATCATTGAAGGTAACCGAATCCGGAATGACCAATATCAATGTATCGTTCTCGAAGGACATATTATCGGGGTATTCAGCGAATGTGTACTGGATTCCATCTACGTTCACGATTATAGAATTCGTATTAATACCATTATCGTCGTGCAGGTATATGATTATCTCCTGGACTTCACATGAGCTATAAGCGCCATCAAAAGGCTGGATTATAGAACCTATCGGTCCTCCTGGTTCAATTAGATATTGCCAGCAGTATTCCAGTGAATTTGGACCGCAGTATTCCGGATCATCATTGACGTAAAGACAAATGCGGAGAATGTCGCCACCTGTTAATGTTCTTAGGCAGGTATCACAAAGGCTGATGTGCGTAATAGCTTGTCTGCCTGTGGAATCTTGGGTAATAACATAATCATAACAGCCTGAGTTAATAGAATAATCCTCCTCATCGATAATGAGGAGAAATGAGGAGGTATCCATCCCGGCAATATCATCGTCGAGTTCGAAACAAATATCGAATTGGAGTGAAGCAATAGTATCGCCCGGAACGGGGTTGATATTCGAAATAACCGGGGGTTCCAGGTCAACGATAAAACTCCATGATAAAGGAGTCTCAAGCATGTTGCCAAGCATATCATTGGCTTCTAACAGGTTTACCTGGACAATGTCTCCATGTTCCCAGAATGTAGTGGGTGTGAAAGTTAGGAATTCACCATCGTATGTCAGCTCAGTGTAAGTTGTTAAGTAGAGCGAATCGTTTATTCGTATCCTGATCGTTGTGTCATTTACACCATCCGGGTCAGTGAGTCTTATAATTATATCCTGGTCCTCGCAAGCAGTAACTGAATCAGGCTGCGGAATGATGATTTCCCCAATAGGACCACCTGTGGAAACGATGAAAGACCAGCATGTATCGAGAATATTAGGTGAGCAGTAGTCAGGAAGATCGTTCGCTGTGACACACACTATATTCGTATCGCTCTGGAGAAAGATACCCAGGCTTTCGGGTGAAAGAATAACAGAATCCCCTTCAAATATTAGTTCATCTATTGGATATGAAATATCGTTCAAGGTTACAACAATACTTGTTCGATCGAGTCCGGAGAGAAGATCATTGATATGGAATACTATATCTTCTGTTATATGGATAACGGTTGAACCGATAGGTGGTCTTATTCCGCTAACTTCAGGCGGCGAGAGGTCCATTATGAATGACCATGATAGTGGATTTGAAAGCGGGGATTCGTATATATCAGGAGCGCTAACCAGCTCCACATCCACAACCTGACCGTTCACCCAGGGTGAGGAAGGCACGTATGAGAGAGTTGTTCCATCGAACTCAACCTCCTCATCATCATAAATATATTCAATCTCCTCAACAATGAGGAGGATGCCATCCTCCTCAATGCTGTCCTCATCAGTAATGGTTATAAGAAGAAGCTGCGAATCCTCCTCACAGGCAACATAGGTTGAATCAAGGTATTGAATAACTTCAGCGACAGGACCGAATAAGCGGATCTGAAAATCCCAGCAGGTCGTGTCTGTAGAATTGGGTCCGCAGATCTCCGCAAGATCATATTGAGGAGGTATGCATACACTGACCGTGTCATGGTCGTGAAAGATGACACCAACCGATTCAGGATGAAAACAAAGCGTGTATCCGTCCCAGGTCAAAGCTGATGAACTAAGATCATATTCAATACCGTTTACTATAAAAGCAAGTGAATCCTCATTCAATCCGCTAAGCGAATCGTAAATGGAAACGCAGATAACCTGGAAGGAATCCGTGCTGATAGAGCCGAAAGGAGGATCGAAATCTGAAAATACTGGTGGTGTGAGATCGATAAAAAAGGTCCATTCCAAAACTCCGGAAAGTGAATTACCAAGGTCATCATCAGCAGATAAAAGCCTTACCAGGATGGAATCACCGTCATTAAAGAGGGGATCAGGAACAAAAGTCAGTAAGCTGTCAAAAGCCCAGGTAAGATGAGGATCGGGGTATGAGTAAATATCGCCACCGACTTCCAATTCGATAGTAGATTCATCTACACCGTTAGAGTCGATGATAGCAATTACTATTTCCTGGTCCTCGCATGAGGAGTAAATTGATGCAGGAGGAGCAATCTGAATACCCACGGGTCCGCCGCATGCTATGTAAAAAGTCCAGCAGAAATCACCAACGTTAGGGTTGCAGTAATCGGGGATATCCTCAGCATGAACGCATATATCGATAGTATCACAACCCGAAAGGTAGATACCTGCCTCTGCAAAATCAATCGATAAGGTCTCGTCATCCCAGGATACCGCCGAATGAGAGATGTAATAATCCACAGCATCTATAGTGAAGTGAATACTGCCTACATCGAGTCCGGAGATCAGATCAACGATGTTGACTGAGACGATGGGGGAGAGGTCGGTGATAACCTCGCCATCAGCGGGTGATTCGTTCCAGAAGACCGGTGATGAGAGGTCTATGTAGAATGTCCAGCAAACGGGCGCTTCTTCGAGTGTGTTGCCAATGGAATCATCAGCCGCGGTCAGGCATGCAGTTAATGTTTCTCCGTCCACCCATGCAGGAGATGGGTAAAATATCAGTGAATCGTCCCACACAAGGGTGATCCCATCGACAGTGTAGGTACTGACTCCGGTAATGTTCGATGTGATTTCTAGCTCAATGGTTGAAACATCTACACCATCGTCGTCTTCAAGATAGAGAACGATGTGTTCATCGGTGCAAGCAGAAAAAGTACCATCCAGTGGTCTGATAATAGTGGCTGTTGGACCGCCGGTAGAGACAAAGAAAGTGAAGCAATATCTGCCTTCGTTTGGACCGCACGTATCCACCAGGTCGGTTGTGAAAACACATATCCTTACGCTGTCGCCACCAACGAATGCGTATAACAGCGCGGAGAAGTCGATCCGGAGCAGAGGTTCGCTCCAGTCAAGAGCGGGATGAGGAATGGCATAAGGGTCGCCGTTTATTGTTATGTTTATAGTGGTTGAATCCAGACCCGAGAGTGAGTCAAATATCTCGACGATAACCACCGGCGTTGTAGTAGTTATGGAGTCGCCATCAGTGGGGACCGTACTCAGCACTACTGGCGGCTGCAAATCGATTATAAAGGTTATACACACTATTTCCTGCAGGGTGTTTCCGATGGAGTCCTCCGCGGCTGTTATGCACGCGGTAACAGTATCGCCGTTGTTCCAGTCCGAAGAGGGAATCCAGGTGAAATGTGAACCGGTAAAGGATAAGCCGGTGCTGTCCATTGTGTATTCAACTCCATTGACCTCCAGCACTACGGTTTCCATGTTGAGGCTGATATCGTCGGTTATATCAAAGGTAATTCCCTGATCGCTGCAGGCGGAATACCATCCGTCTTCAGGAGTTATGAACTCTCCGACCGGACCTTCAGTATGTACAACGAAAGACCAGCAGTGTTCGAGGTGGTTCGGATCGCAATAATCATCAACAGCATCGTCAGCAGTAACGCATACATCGACTGTGTCCCAATTATGAAATACAATATCATGATCGACAGGGTTCCATGTGAGGCATGTATCGTAAGTTACAGTTCCCAACCGTAACCGGAAAGTGTCAGAATTCACAATGATGGTAACTGTATTACCGTCGATACCAGCGAGGAAATCATAGAGACAAAATTGAATAGTTTGAAGCGAATCGTTCAGCAGGGAATCTGGACCGGGAACGATGTTGTAAATAGTAGGTGGAGTCAAGTCCACGTAAAACCTTCCGCATACGGTGTCGGAGAGGTCATGTCCAAGCGTATCAAGAAGATCCGTGAGACAGAACTCTATGGTATCCCAGTCACTCCATAAAACTGAAGGTGTGAATATCAATTGCTCAGTAACAGGGTCGTAATCGAGTTCAGGATCGGTAGTGGAGTATGGTGAGTCTTCGACCAGCAGGATGATGGATGATTCATCCACCCCGTTCGAGGAAGTGATCTGGAAGGCTATGTTCTGGTCAGCGCATGAAGTTATTGCTCCGTCAAATGGGAGAAGAAGGATTGCTGTTGGTCTTGCCAGGTTGATGTAAATCTCCCAGCAGAGAGTGTCAGCATTGGGTCCGCAATAATCGGGCATATCTTCGGCATAAACGCATATAGTCAATGTATCTCCGTTGGTGAATGAGTAGCCGGCAGTAGAAGTGTTTATCGCAAAGTTGGGGGGTGACCATGTAACCCCGGGATCGGTGGTTCGAAATTCGATCGTATCGTTGATCGTAATTAAAATTTCGGATTCGTTCACACCAGCCATACTGTCGAATATGCTCAATGAAATGTTGGGGTGTGAACTCGATATTGTACTTTCAAACGGTGGGATTATGTTCCAGAAGACAGGTGGTTCGTAGTCGATATAAATGGTGTAAACCAATGGTGACGGGAGATTTACGCCGTATTCATCCTCCGCGTTGATTAGTTCGATCAAAACGGAATCGACACCCGCGAAATAACCCGGCGGCGCAGCGAAAACCAGTTGGTCCAAAACAGGATCATAGGTGAGATACGGACTGCTAGTAGTGAATACGTCGCCGTTCAAGTGTAATTCGATCGACTCTTCATTTATTTCAGTATCTTCTGAATAAAGAGCAATTATTATCGTTTCGGGGTCACAGGCTGTGATCTCTCCCGGAAGCGGGTATTCAGGGTAAGCCTCCGGAACGGATAGCGCGACAATGAAACGCCAGCACGTATCAGCAGCATTCGGTGGGCAGTAATCCGGCATGTCTTCAGCGTGAACGCAAACTTCAACAGTGCCGCTTTCAGTGAACCTGACACCGACAAGCTGGAGAAGACTCTCAGCGAAAGTGAATGATGATGGCGATAGCGAGGAACCGTTTAGTGTCACAGTGATGCTGGAAGGGTTGACACCTGCTAAATTATCTGTTATATAAAGTTGAATGTCCGGTGTTGAATCATACACGATGGAATCTACCGGTGGAAAAAACCCGAAGAATGTGGGAGGTTCAAGATCAACGAAGAATACCCATTCTATCGGAAGGCTGTCCGGGGGAGTGCCGATCTCGTTTTCTGCATATATCAACCGGACTATTATAGTATCGTTGTTCTCGAAACCTGGCGGTGGAGGCGTGAAAGTGAGAGTGGAATCAGTGAACGTGAGGTATGGTCCAATAGTGTAAAGCCTGCCGTCCACTTCGAGCAGGATCGAGTCGGGATTGATATCCACGAGGGAATCCGTGATATATAACATTATCTCCTGGTCGAAACAGGAAGTAATCGTGCTGTCGAGAGGCATTACGATCTCAACCTGTGGAATCGAGTGAAGGACGGGGTAATAATAGCACGTATCGATTGCGTTTTCGCAGTAATCAGGGGAATCTTCAGCGTAAATGCAGATCTCGACCTCCTCATAATCGAACCAATAGAGCCTCAGCAAGGCTGGGTCTATAACTATCGAGTCGCCTTCGAATATTATCGCGGGTGGATAAAAATCGGTTCCATTTACGGTAATGATAAGGGTTGTAGGATCGACGCCGGTTATAATGTCAAAGAGAGTGAACGTTATAACCTGCATTGCGTCAATGATAGTATCGCCGGGTTCGATATTGAAATCGTAAGCGATTGGCGGGTCGAAGTCTATGTAAAATTCCCAGCAGAATGGAAGAGTCGGCATTTCGTATCCGTGGGTGTCTGCGCATTCAGTCAGACATACGTACACGGTTTCGCCCGATGTATAGAATCCCGGTCTGGGATCAAACGTTAGCATATTGCCGGAGAATGAAAGGGTTGAGCCATCCACCATGAACGTTTCCGGAGGGGCTCCGTCCATGGTTATTTCTAAGTGGATAGAAGCGGGATCGACCATTCCTACATCGATATCGATGGTCATCTGAATCTCCTGGTCGATGCACGCCACGTAAGCCCCGTCGAATGGTTGTATTATATCGAGGTCGAATTCTGGGGCGATGACTCTTACATCATCCTGGGGACCTCTTCCGCCGAAGTTCCCGCCCTGCCATCCGCGGGAATTGTTCAATGAGAATGGATTGTCGAACCTTCCAACAACACCTACTCCGACATCAGCGGTAAAAATAATGACAAGTGAGTCCCCTTCATCCATACTGAAATAGCCAAAGGTTATAATATTGTTGCCCGGGGTCGGATCGAGAACGCTGTCCCTGACCGCGCCGTAAAGTTCGTAAGTTGGCGGAATGGCGCTCATTGTGAAACCGGTAGGCAGCGAGTCTATAATAGTGATCTCGGTTGATGGGTCGCCCCTGAAGTTATACACTACGATACGCCAGGTAGCTTCTGTACCTGTGTAAACGATGGGGGTCAGCGAATATTTTACTAGCTGGTATTCAGCGTTTATGGGGAGAAGGTTCTGTCCGCCGATGGTGGCATAAGATGCCCAGTTAAGGTCGTACCCGTACATCTGGAGCAGGATTTCAGTGTCGGCTTCCAGTATGTGTGAACCGGGTTCGAGACTGATCCTGGCGCCTCTGTACCCGCTAACCGGTATATCGAACCAGGGCGTGGAATATGTTGGCGCTGCTCCGTCAAGCGTAATAGTGCCCTCAGAACCACTGGGTATGGCAACGTTCAGGAAATCATTGTTGTATCCGTTAGGAGTCAAGAAAATGTACCTTCTCGCGTATTGCTCTTCGGGAGGAACGAGCATAAAAGCCGGGTCTCCAAGCGGGGGATCACCCGATCCGGTTAAAAAATCAGGCTCACCGCGAGTCAGGGTTCCACCAGTAATGTATTGACCCACAAGTATCGGTTTGTCAGAAGTGATATGAGTGGGACTGTCCAGCATCTTCCCGTCGCAATCTGCAGCTTCCCCAAAGAAAGGTATGTAACTACCCTCGTAGCAGGGTTGCCCATTCCATTCGAAATATTCTCCAGCGTCCAGGGATACCGGTGTCACGCCGCTTCCGTCGGTGATGGTTATACTCGTGCCATCTTCGGACGCGAGTATCCTAAGTACATCCCTATTCCACGAATTTCTGGGTTGTATTGGGAAAAGATTAAAGTTATTCCCCCAGGCTGTAAGGGGTGGGACCATCTCGATAAGATAATCCGCAGCCATAACAGAATCAGGCACGAAGGATATCTGGGAACCCGCTATCACCGAGATGGGTTTGTCCGATGTTATCCGACTCCCTGTCAAATCATATAATAATGGATAAGTGGCGGATGGAGTGTTTGCAAGTACTTGACAGCATTGATATTCATTCATAGTGAAAGTGTATGTATTCCCTCCAATCATTCCTCCCTCAGTGTTTACTGCTGGTGTTATACTAACCTCTGTGTTATTTTCAGTTGCAGTGATTGCAAACATCGATGGTCCGCGGTTCCATTGTCTCATGGGTATTCCGCCGAGAGGATAAGTGGGAATGTTGTCCCGCCAGCACATCACCATGTAATCGGTTCCAAGAGAGGGCTTGGGGAATAATAAAGCCATGTCGTTGGTGGCTCCGGGATCCTCATAAGATAAAAAGTAAGCAGTAATCAATGTGTCCGCCTCGATCTTGAGTCCCTTGTTGTAGATAAGTTCGGAACGAGCGATCCAGTTCGTTGAATCGATAGAAATAGTAATGACTGAATTCGCGGGAATAGTAAAAGGAATATTAACCGTGCCGCTGCTATTCCTCACGGTTCCGGATGCGTTAAAGGATGAAGTCAGGATCAAAGTACCGTTGAAATGACTTGGAGGATCCGGGGGAATGCCTTCAGGCTCCCTCTCAGCGTTCGCGGGGTAACAAAAATAGAAAATCTTACCCAAATTCGTAAACTGCGCAAAAGACTCTGAAACCCAAATGAACGAAAACAAACAAATTAACAAAATTAAAATAAATTTCATCTTCATGTTCATAACCCTTCTATTAATTTATACATATTCACTTAATTTTAACCATCACAGCAAAATAAATATAATAAAATAATAGTCAAGTATATGTTTGAGAATTTTTGGTGTGGAGTAATATAAGGGTATGCTTAAATTCTTATCCAGCAACGTATTTAAAACAAAACTCTTAACGCAGTCTTTAAACAAACACATTTTTTGGGGGGGGGGCTTTACTTCTTAAATCGTTGTTCGTTGATCGCTAATCGTTATTCGGTTTGTAACCTTACGGTTTCCACCTCGGGGATTGGTCTAAAGATGCATTATTCGTAAGATTCTGCTTGTTCGAACCGTCACTGTCCATGATGAATATCTCGTAATCGAATTCCTCGCCGGTCAATACGTTGTGCGTATATAAAACCTGGGTTCCGTCGGATGACCAACGGTTCGCGCCGTCGAAATAGTCATCATCGGTCAGGTTGATAATCTCCTCGCCATCCTGGGTTACCCTGTAGATGTCGAATGAATTCAACTCCATGTCCTCATTTCCTTTTAAATAAATAAGGTACTCGCTATCCGGGGACCAGTGCGGGTAGAATTTCGAGCCCCCGTCATCAGTTAGCCTCGTTATTGTGCTGTCTTCAAAGCTATAGATATATAGTTCCTCGAATCCCATCATTGTCCTGATAAACGCAATTTTATCTCCGTCTGGCGACCATTCGGGGTACATTTCAGTGCCCGTCGAACTGAATAATTTTTCTTGACTAAAGCTAACTAAATCTGCTATATAAATTTCCCAGTTGCCGTCCCGGTCGGAGATGAAAGCTACCTGGCTTCCATCGGGCGAGAGAGTGAGCATCCTGTCCATCGAGGAATTATCCGTGATCTTGGATACGCCCGAGCCATCGACCTGGGCTATACATATTTCCGCATGATTATCCTCGCCCTTGACGAACACTATGCTCGCGCCGTCGGGGGTCCATTGATATTCGCCGTCAACGCAATCGGGGATACCATCATTTGTAATGTTGGTGAAACTCGTGTCTGCGAGGTCGAGTATGTAAATATCGAAATCGCCGTCCCGGTCGGAAACGAACGAGATTTTTTCAGCGTCAGGGGACCAGAGCGGGTAGGCATCATAGCTTGCGTCTTCGGTTACGTTTACTTGATTAGAGCCGTCCTCCTCCATGCCGTAAACCTCCCAGTTCCCGTCACGGTTCGTGTTGAAGAGAATGGTGAAATCCCAGGAGACAGGCGGTTCGGGACCGTTGTCATCATTGCAGCATGAGAAAATGAAAAACATGAACGTAATTAAAATATAAAGGGATTGTTTCGCGAATCTATCTTTGTTTTTTGCTTGATTTATCATTTAATTAACAATATAGAGTAGTTAGAAGAAAAGCAAGTTAAAAAAAGGCTCACCGCGAATTTTAAAAATAAGGATCTCCCGAAATTTAGTCACAATATTTAATAGAAATACGTATGGATAATTGATAAGGATGGATTGTGAATCTAGGCTTTGCCGAGTTTTTGGGATTTTTTTAAAAAACTCCATGGATGCTTGGATAAATGCTAAAGAGATTCAACCACGTTTCCCATTTTCTATTTTCTCATCTTCGTTACTTCCACCAAATCTTAACTAATATATAATAATTATAATTATATACTCATTTAATATTCATATATCCAAAACCAGTACTTAAAACATTGTAACTTCTATATTCACATTTATGAAGGATAAAATTTTTACTTGACAGGGTTAAAAAAATATCCTAAATTTATTTTGTTGGAATTAAAAATAGTGAAAAATTAAAAATAGGGGGTGGCGAACGAAGATTACTTATCCGAATAACTGGTATGTGAATATAGCCCGGAACGATCGTGGACAAATTACACAAATAACCCTTAAAGACAATCAGGATAATCAAAAACATAACATCGATTATGCTTATGATAATTTAGCTCTTCTCTCTGACAGGGAT
>JAFGQG010000115.1 GCA_016935765.1 bacterium | reverse complement strand
TTTATCGGGGATTACTAGATCAACGATTTTAGAAGTAAAAAAACATTAGGTAGCCGCAGCGCTTTAGCCTTCGATTTTATAGCAACAAAAAAATAGAGACCCCGGGTAGGTTTGAGCCTCCGCTCAAACCAATTCCAAAATTCATAATAAAACTTGGGGTTCCAAAAAAAACACAAAACCCGTAACCCACCAACTCTCCAACCCACTAACCTCAACACCTTCTCCCTAGTCAATCGCGAAACCAACAGGAGTTGGTTAACTAGCTCTTGCTGGTTTTTGGCGATCTCGTCACCAAAAGAATACACCAGAAAGTCCCCTCTATAAAGAGGGTTAATCTCAATAAAATTGAGCTTTAGGGAGTTGTGCTTCGCAAACTCCCGGGATCCCGATTACTCGGGATGGGGTGTGTCTCTAAAGCATACGAATCCAACAAAAACTCCCAGGGATTTATTGTTTCATAGCATTATTCACTTGGTGAGATTGCCACGGCAAGACATACAAAACGAACTTCCTGTTCGTTAAGCCTCTGCAATGACGAGAATTTTTATAATCCAACACATGCCCCCAGGAACTTCTTGTGTTATCACTTAATTCATTTGCTGAGATCTCTCGACGGAAATAATAGTCTCGAGATGACATTGATATTTATGTTTTTATATTAAATTTCATTTTTTCCTTTCCTCTCCCGCTTTAGTAGCGGGATGGGGGAAAGTATTCACGCTTTTGCGGGAACCAAAGGTAAAAAAAAGGGAACTGAATAACGAATAATGCTTGTCCCGATTTATCGGGGATTATTAGATCAACGATTTAAAAAGTGAAGGAATAAAAACAAAAAAAGAGGGGCGAGGTGATCAACCTAGAGGGTGGGCTAATTCTGGTGAGGGAAAAAGAAATAATGAGCTAATAAGGAAAAAATATGAATGGTTATCTACGAAAACAAGAAGATGAGAAACACGAATTTCATATTTAAATGTTGACACGTAAACCTTATTTTATATCTTTTATTCCGCGAAAAATTATTGTAATGCTAACCATATCGGGGAGTGGCGCAGCTGGTAGCGCACGTGGTTTGGGACCACGGGGTCGCTGGTTCAAGTCCAGTCTCCCCGATTTTTTTTAATTTCCAGGATACAAAGATTATTGAACATGCCTTAATCTGCGAAATCTGTGCTTTTTTCCCATTTTTTCATTGACAAATACTTTCATAATAATATTTTTCTGCAATCTTATTATTGGAGTGTGATTTGATAGATGTTTTCGAAAATTCTCTGTTTATGTAGCATAATCTTCCTATTAGCTACAGGGATCACAGCTGATCCCGTTTGGGTTGTCACGCCAAATTCCCAAAAAACAATTGAAACACAGACCTTTGAGGGGTTTACCTATATCTCCACCACGGAATTAATAAAGATTGCCGACGGAGAAAGAGCGCCTTCTTCTCTCAAGCGCAAAGAATCCGTTAAAATGTGGAATAAAGTGTTTGTGCTGACCTTGCTGTCTCAATATATGGTTTGCGAAGGGCAGACATACAACCTTATTCTTCCCACCAAATACGAGAATAACAACCTTTACGTTCCGTTCAAATCCTTCTTCAAAATCGCATCGGATATTGTAGGTACGGAGTCCAGTTTTGCAGATGATACCCTATTCATCGGCATAAAGAGAGATGCTGTTTCTGATAATAATGATGCTGCTATATATAAGAAGGAAAAGAAGGATAAATATGTTATAGTGATTGATCCTGGTCATGGAGGAAAGGATCCCGGGGCTATCGGACCCAACAAAACGTACGAGAAAGATATCGTTTTATCAGTCGGGCTTAAACTGAAGAAGCTTCTTGAGAAATCCGGCAAATGGGAGGTTATTCTCACCAGGAGTAAAGATGTATTTATTTCACTTGGTGAAAGGGCGAGAATAGCAAACGAGGCAAAAGCTGATCTGTTCGTTTCGATACACTGTAATGGCTCGGAGAAAAGCAAAGCAAGGGGAAGCGAATGCTACTACCTCAGCCCGGCTAAGAATGATGAAGGTAGGGCGACCGCAGCGCTTGAAAACTCGTCACTTCTACTCGAAGAGGATCCGATCGTCACAAGCATTGACGAGGTGGAATTTATGCTTGCTGATATGCTCCAGAACGAGTTTTTGAGGGAAAGCAGCCATTTAGCGGTCATCATTCAGGACGGATTTGAGAAGAAAGCACCTTTTCCTGCGAGGAAAGTCAATTATGCGCCGTTCTATGTCTTGTATAACGCTTTTATGCCGTCGGTTTTGGTCGAAATGGCGTTTATTACGAACAAAGAAGATGAGAAGCTATTGAAAAAGGACGACGTACAGGATAAGTTAGCATCTACCATAAAGGAGGGCTTGGAGAAGTTCAGGACGGAATTCCTGGATATCGAATAGATAAATTATGGGCGAGAACAATAAAATAGTAGTTGCGATAGACGGACCTGCAGGAGCGGGGAAAACCACTGCCGCAAAAATGGTTGCTGAGAAAGCCGGGTACAAGTACATCGACACGGGGGCTATGTACAGAGCTTTGACCCTTTTAGCTTTAATGAACAATACCAGCCCTGAAGATGAGGATAAGTTAGCGAGTCTATTGGACAACCATGATATTCAGTTTATAAACAGCAAGCTTTTTCTGGACGGCGTTGACGTGAGTAGAGAGATACGGTCTCAGGAGGTGACCAATCTGGTTTCCGCGGTTTGCAAGCATAGAAAAGTCCGGGAGTTCATGGTGGAGAAGCAAAGGGATTTAGCGCGGGGTGGGGGAGTAGTCATGGAGGGAAGAGATATCGGGACAGTTGTTTTACCGGACGCAGAACTCAAGATATTTTTGAAAGCGGCTCTGAAGGAAAGAGCCCTGAGGCGGAAGAAAGACTTTGAAATGGGGGGAGAAAGCATAGAAGTTGACACACTTATAAAGCAGATAGATACCCGTGATAGAACCGATTCTCAGAGAGAGATCGCTCCCTTGAGCCAGGCGGAAGACGCAGTGGTTCTCGATAATACGGATTTATCTATAGATAAGGAAATAGAATTAATACTGAATAAAATCCATGAATTGGAAAAAAAGAAAATAAAGATAAAAGGAGAGGATTGATTATGAGTAAATCAAAATCAAGTCGTTTAGGAGGCGTCCTGGGTACGCCTATGATTGATGAGAATGCCAGGATCATTGCGTCTGAAGGGGATACTACACTTGAAAGTGAATCGAGATATTCAGATGATGAGTTCGAAAAATTGCTTGCAATGTATGATTCTACTTTTAGGCGGCTTGATGAGAAAAGCATTATTAAGGCTAAAGTACTTGCTGTAACGCTTAACGAGGTCATTGTTGACATCGGCTTCAAATCGGAAGGTATTATTCCCAAGGAAGAGTTTAACGAGGAAGTGCAGGTTGGAGATGAGATCGATGTTTACCTTGAGGAACTCGAGGATAAAGAGGGTCAAGTAGTAATATCGAAAACGAAAGCAAACTTCACCAAGACCTGGGAGAAAGTCCAGGAAGCTTATGAGAAGAACATGCTGATGAAGGGCATGATCAAGCGAAGGGTAAAGGGCGGCATGATGGTGGAGCTTGACAGTTCGATCGAAGCCTTCCTGCCGGGTTCCCAGATCGCGCTGAGACCGATTCGGGATTTCGATGACCTTCTCGATACCGAGATGGAGTTCAAGATAATCAAGCTGAGCAGGTTGAGGCAAAACATAGTTATTTCCAGGAGGGTTGTGCTTGAAGATCAAAGAGCGCAGAGAAGAGCTGACCTGATAGATGAGTTGAGCGAAGGCTCGGTTTGTGATGGTATCGTCAAAAATATAACTGACTTCGGTGTTTTCGTTGACCTGGGTGGTTTGGACGGATTACTCCACATCACCGACCTTTCGTGGTCAAAAATAAACCATCCTTCAGAGGTGGTAAACATGGGTGATAAGATCAAAGTCAAGGTTCTGAGTTTCGACAAGGACCAGGAGAGAGTATCCCTGGGTATGAAGCAGTTAGAGCCGAGCCCGTGGGAGATCATAGCTGAAAAGTACCCGCCGGATTCCAAGGTTAAAGGGAAAGTGGTCAATATCACCAGATATGGCGCATTTGTAGAGCTGGAAGAAGGGGTCGAAGGACTCATTCATATATCCGAACTTTCATGGACGAAGCATATCGAGCACCCGTCACAGGTTCTTACAGTCGGTGAAGAGATCGAGGTTCTGCTAACCGATGTCAGTGTAAATGAGCAGAAAATTTCCTTGAGCCTGAAGCGCTTGAAGCCGGATCCATGGTCAGAGCTCGAAAAGATCTATCCTGTAGGCAGCAAGGTCACGGGTACGGTAACGAACATAACTTCATTCGGCGTTTTCGTGGAGATAGAAGAGGGGATCGACGGCTTAATACATATCTCGGACCTTTCCTGGACAAAGCGTGTTCTCCACCCGAGTGAGATGATAAAACGCAGGCAGAAGATCGATGTTGTTGTTTTGGACATTGATAAGGAGAACAAGCGTATTTCCCTGGGTTATAAGCAACTGGAGAAAGACCCATGGCCCGATCTCGCAAGAAGATACGGTGTGGGTCAGGAAACCGAAGGAAGGATCGTTAAACTTATGGAGCGCGGAGTCATCGTAGAACTGCCATCAAAGGTCGAAGGTTTCGTGCCGGTCACGCAATTAGGTAAAAAAATCAATAAACCCTCGGAAGCATTTTCTGAAGGAGATATTCTACCGTTGAAGATAATCGAGTTCGATGAGAAGGACAGGAGAATCGTGCTATCGGTTAACGCATACTTCGAAAGCAGGAAGGAAGCGGACCTGGCAAGATATCTCGCGCAGCATCCGACCAAGTTGATCAAGGTTGAAGAGCTGGCGACCAGACCCAACATCCTTGAAGATTTCAAGAGAAGAATAGAGGAAAAGTCTGCTGAAGGTGAAGAAAGCGAATCAGAAAGCGGAGAAACAGAAGAGATTGCAGACGAGGATTCGGATGTAGAAACGGCAGAAGATTCAGAAGATATTACAGAGGAAGCCGAGGAAGAAGTTGAAGAGGAAATCACCGAGGAAGTAACTGAAGATGATGAATCTGAGAAACCCGAAGAAGAACCAGAACAAGAACCAGAAGAGGAAGAGCCTGTTAAGGAACCAGAAGAAGAAACAATAGCTGATGAAACTCCTGATGAAACAGGAGAAGAGGAAGATACTGAAGAAATTCCCGCTGATGAAGACCAGGGTGAAGAAAGCGATGAAACGGCTGAAGACAGTAAAAAAGAAGAGGAGTAGCAAGTTAAATAGTTATAGCATATACTATAATGACTTACGGAAAAAAGTACATAGCAGGATTCAGCGCCGTTTTGGTATTCTTGATGGTGCTGAATTCTGCCGCCCTTTGCAAGGTAACGAAATGGAGACCCTCACTGAATCTCGCATTGTTCTATAGCAGCGAAATTGGGGAGGATAAAGGAACGGGTTTATCCATGGAGTTTCTATACCCATTGGACAAAAAGATCGCATTAAATGGAAACCTGGGCTACATGAAACATAATGATAGTAATTCACTTAGTGTTTTTAATCCTAATGTATTGGCTTCAATGTCTTTGTACAATGTCGGCAAGCTAAAATTCTCCTTAGGCGCTGGATTGGGAATGGTTTTTTATGAAAACGGAGAGAAAACCGGTTCTTCAATGAACCTTATCATAAGTGATAAGTTATATTATTATTTTTCAAGGCGATGGGGGATCTCGGTTTTAGGTGAGTACCGTCAACCCGTTGTCGAGTTCAAGGGGGCTTCAAGGAAGGGTTTTTGGGGTTTTGGATTCGGTTTGTTCGTTTCTTTCTACGGTGACAAGGATAAGGATGGTATCCCTAACGATGAGGATGTTTGCTATTATACACCGCCAGGGGCAAAGGTGAACAGCCGTGGATGCGGTATTGATTCTGACGGCGACGGGGTATATGATGGAGTGGATAAGTGTAAAGCGACGCCGTTTGCTGCAATTGTAGATAAATTCGGGTGCCCTATGGATTCAGATAATGACGGCGTTTTCGATGGGGTCGATCTCTGCGAAGGCACCCCCGAGGGTATAAACGTCGACAGCCTCGGATGCCCGGATGACGCGGACGAAGATGGTATTCCGGATTTCAAGGATAGCTGTGCCAGCACTCCTGAAAACGCTATTGTCGATAAGTGGGGTTGTCCCTCTGATTCGGACCAGGACGGTATTTTTGATGGTATCGATGAATGCCCGAACACACCAACCGGCTTCGAAGTCGATAAATATGGTTGCCCTTCGGTTAAGCTTGTCTCCAAGGAGGTAATTACGGATCTTTTTGATAATAATCTGAATTTAACGGGAAAAGCAGCGAAACAGTTGGAACTCGTCGCTGAAAGAATTTACGCCTATCCAAAAACAAAATATACAATAGATGTCTATACTGATACCGAAGGCAGCGCTATATATAACTTGAACAGGTCGAACGCTGTCGCTAATAAAGTCAAACAATTTTTACTTGCAAGAGGGGTTAAAGAACACCAAATAGCTATTAATGGACGGGGCAAGAGCAACCCGATCATGTTAGGTTTTTCTGAGAAAGCGAAAATAAAAAATAGAAGGGTTGAAATAAATAGAATTATTGTGGACGATAAAGGAGAAATCCATGAAAATAATTAAATATGTAATAATATTGATTTTGTTATTTTCCATGTTGGCGACAGCGGAGGAATCGGAACAGAAATTCAGCGTATCGATCGGTAGCGGTCTTTTTGGACAGGCGGCTGAATGGAGTTACCGTGCAATTGGAAATTCTTTCTTTGCTCAGGCAAAATACGGTGTAGTAGGTGATTTGGAGTTAGGTTTCGCGGGTGGATTCGGGTATAGCTATCCAGCTACTAATATCGCGGAATATCCTTATCCTACAAGGGATAGCGAAGATCCTTCGCAGGTTTTTGATTATTGGGATTGGAGACACGGTTCTCCTTACAGGGAACCGGGCAACAAAGGTGTAAAAATATCCTTCGATGAAAACACTGACCTTAGACAGAAACTCGTAGTAAAACCCTTTGAACTGTTTTTTCATTTCAGGTCCCTGTCCCAATCTATCGTTAATCCTTACGCCACTGGCGGGTTTGGGTTGACGTACTGGAAAATGGTGGATAAAGACGATGGCAATTTGCTTGAAGTGCGAGATGCTGAAGTAGAAAGATGGAGTGGAGGTGTGTTGGATACTATCCAGGTTCCGGGATATAGCAATGAGTGGGTGGAGTATAAAGGCAAAATGTTTCACATCATGGGAGGTTTTGGTGTAGAATTTTTCCCCATAGAAAATGTGGGTATAGATTTGGGGCTAAGGGGCAGATACCTATTTGGGGATGACGTTTCAAATGCTTACCTGGATTCGATAGAGTTCTACGGAGAAGCCTTTACGAGGATTACCTTTTATTATGGCGGCATCAAAGACACTGATCGGGACGGAGTTCCCGATAAAAGGGATGAGTGCCCCGATACACCGTTCGGGGCGATAGTTGATGAGTTCGGCTGTCCTCTTGATTCGGACAATGACGGGGTTTTTGATGGTATAGACCAGTGCCCCAATACGCGCCTAAGGGCGATAGTTGATGCCATAGGGTGCCCCCTCGATACCGATGAGGATGCAGTCTATGATGGTATTGATCAGTGTCCCAAAACGCCCATAGGAGTGAAGGTGGATACTCTCGGTTGTCCGCTCGAATCTGATGGCGACGGTGTCGTGGACTTCAAAGACCTCTGTCCGAATACCCCGATTGGCGCTATTGTTGATTCTTCCGGGTGCCCGTTTGATACCGACGATGACGGAGTTTACGATGGAATTGACCTCTGCCCGAACACTCAGCCGGGAATAGAAGTGAACGACCTTGGCTGTCCAAAGGAAAAGATGGATTCGGATGGAGACGGTATAGCTGACGAATTCGATAAATGTCCACACACACCAAGGGGAGCCCTGGTTGACTCAAGCGGCTGCCCCCTGGATTCGGATAATGACAATGTATATAATGGGCTGGATAAGTGCCCTAAAACTCCGGAAAAAGCGCTTGTCGATTCTTTCGGCTGCCCACTGGATACCGATGGAGACATGGTGTACGACGGAATAGACGAATGCCCCAATACGCCCAAAGGAGTCGAAGTGGATGAAGTGGGATGTCCTAAAGCAAAAAAATTGGAAAAGGGTGAATCTATAAGAGTCAAAGTGTACTTCGAATCCTGTAAATGGAATATCACTAAAAAGGCGGCAGAAGACCTCCATGAAGCTCTGCAGATCCTTAAAGCCTACCCCGAAATGAGAATCCTGATTGAAGGACACACGGATAATAGAACACCAACAGGTGAATGCAAAAGACTGGTTGGCGATAATACCGAACTGTCTATTAGAAGAGCACTCTCGGTCAAGGAATGGCTGATCGATCAGGGCATTGCGGGTATGAGACTGGAAACCATCGGGTATGGCGAAACCAGACCGGTTGATACTAATAATTCTAGCGACGGAAGGGCAAATAACCGGAGAATTGAATTTAGAAGAATAGAATAATTGAATTATAATCAAGGAATTGAAATGTTTAATTATTTATTTAATTTCGAAAACCCATTGTTCCTATTCGTTGAATTGCTGGTAGGAGCTATAGTGATAATATACTTCGGGTCTAAACTAGCTAAATATGGAGATAAGATAGCTGAAATCACCGGTATGAGCGGTACCTGGGTGGGTCTGATCGTGTTGTCAATAATTACTTCAATGCCCGAGTTCACAACATCAATTGCCTCAGTCACTCTCGTGCATGCCCCGAATCTGGCTTGCGGCAATATATTCGGCTCCAACGTGTTTAACCTGTTTATTATAGCAATATTAGACCTTATCGAAGGACCAGGACCCATCCTGAGAAGAGTAAAAATCTCTCAAACCTTCCCCGCGGCTCTGGGAATCTTGCTGGTTACTTTCGCCATTATCGGTCTGGGCTCAAATTGTATACTTACAGGCATGGGTAAGGAACTTACCAACTTCATTGGATGGATGATCAGTTTTTCCATCCTTATCGGCTGGCTCATCGGCATGAACCTCGTGAACAAGTTCGAAACCGGAAAAAGCAGTCACTTTAGTGTACCGGAACACCCCGAGTTTAAAAACCGGTTTCTTGTATACGGCAAGTTCGCTGTTGCGGCTATCGCAGTTGTTTTAACCGGAATTTACGTGGTGTATGTGGCGAATCAATTGGCATCCTCTGAATTCCATCTCTTCAAGCGAACGATCGTGCTCGGACAAACTTTCGTAGGCACCATTTTCGTTGCTATAATTACCTCCTTCCCCGAACTGGTAGTGTCCATTACTGCCTACAGGATCGGAGCAACTAATATGGCGATTGCAAACTTGTTGGGTAGCAATACGTTCAATCTGCTTATCATTCCAGTGTTAGAGGTGATCACCGGCACTCAAACCATCTTCAGCCTGGTTGAATTTGTTCACATTATTCCAGCGATCCTTGTTGTCCTATTAACTTGCGTAACGATGATGGGCTTGAGTTACCGCTCTGAAAAAAGCTTCCTATACCTGGGCTGGGACGCAATTATGATGATAATATTATTCTTCATTGGAAATTACGTTTTCTTTAAAGCATCCATCTTCATAAGGTAAACTTGAGCATGACAAATGAAAGCAATGATTCAAAAACTTAAGTAAAATAAGAAAAGGTAAACAGATGAAAAAAGTTGAAAAATATACGGATAAAGTAATAGACCACTTCATGAATCCCAGGAATATGGGGATCATTGAGAATCCAGACGCAGAAAGCGACATAGGCAGCCCGGTTTGCGGTGATAGAATGCACTTATCATTAAAAATAGTGGACGGCAGAATCGAGGATATCAAATTTAAAACCTTCGGTTGTGGCGCAGCTATAGCCAGCAGTTCAATTCTAACTGAAATGGTGAAAGGGAAAACCGTAAGCGAAGCTGAAAAAATTACTAAAAATAAGGTTGTAAAAGCGCTTGACGGTTTGCCGGAGCTCAAAGTGCATTGTTCTCTGCTTGCTGTCGATGCCCTGAAAGAAGCTATTAAAACCTGGAAGAAAAATAATAAATAATATTTAATACTATCTCAAAAAAAAAACGGTCCGTGGAAAGGATTCCTAAAAACTAACGGGAATGGACTTGATGAATACAAATGCAACCAACGAGAAGGTGCTGATAGGTTTAAGCGGCGGTTTAGATAGCGCAGTCGCTGCTGCGTTACTGAAAAAAAATGGATACGAAGTTTTTGCAGTGCTGCTGAGATTCTGGAGTAACCACAATAATAACTCGATCAATGTTGATTCCTATGAGAATAATTGGGAAAATGCAAGAAACATAGCGAGAAAATTGAATATTCAATATTTAGAGAAAGACGCTTCTAAGGTTTTCTACAAGAAAGTTGTAGTGCCCTTTCTGAACACATACGAAGAAGGGAAAACCCCAAATCCTTGTGTGTTGTGTAATCCAACTGTAAAGTGGGATCAACTTATTGAAACCGCCGACGAGTTGAATATCGACTATATTTCCACCGGTCATTATGCAAGAAAAGTGCATGACGAAAATACTGGTGAATTCAGGCTCTTTAGAGGAAGGGATAAGCAAAAGGATCAATCATATTTCCTCTATCGGCTTGACCAGGCTAAACTTAAAAGGACTTTATTTCCGTTAGGGGATTTTTACAAGAGAGATGTAAATGATATAGCAAAAAGCATTGATTTGCCCCTGGGTTCGACACGTGAGAGCCAGGACCTGTGTTTCCTGTCAGGTGGTAAACTCGATGGATTCCTGCGGGAACACCTGCCCCAGTCAGCTTTCATGGAAGGGCATATTATCACCCAAAATGGCGATGTAATCGGAAAACATTCCGGATTGGTTAAATATACTATTGGACAGAGAAAGAAGCTTGGTGTTTCAATTGGGAAACCTGCGTATGTTATTGAAATGCAAAAGGATAAAAACAGAATCGTTTTAGGTGAAAATGAAGACCTGTTTTCAGATGAGCTGCTGGCAGAGAATTGCTCCTGGATCTCACAACTGGTACCCTCAAGTAAATTTCAAAGTAATGTCCAGATAAGGTATAAACATAAAGCAGCGCAAGCAACAGTTATTCCAATGGAGAATAAAGGCTGCAATGTGATATTCAATAAGGCACAAAGAGCTATTACTCCAGGTCAGTCAGCGGTTTTTTTCGATGATGATGAAATCCTTGGCGGAGGTTTTATAAGTGCGAATTAAGAAAGTGAATAAATAAAAATATTTAATTAATAAAGGGAAAAATATCAAGATTGTTAAAGGATAGCGCTGGTAGAACTCGGGAAATTTTTGGTTTGACAATCACTTATTTATACATATATTTTATATTGCGAAAAAACATAATAAAGGATGTATATAAATCAAGATTTTAAAACCCAGTTTGTAAAGAAATTCAGAGTATTTTAAGGGAGGATTAAAGGATATGAATATTAAAAACAATATTAGTGTTTTACTAACGATCAGTTTTTTGCTGTTAATAGTTTTCAATACCTTTCCTATGGAATGGAGTGATGATCCGGCGGAAATTAAAGGTTTTAATTCGCAGAAGAAGAATGCTACTCAAGCAAAAACTATATTTGTCAAAGACAAGGATCATTTACCCCCACCCACTATTACCGAATGGTTATACAAAAACAATTTCAAGAAGCAGGTAGCTGTTGCTAATGAATCGGAGGTTCCCCGCAATGTTGTGGAAAGATGTCTGGAGTCAATAGAGAGAGGAAGGCTACAGGATCCCGATAGAAGTGAGGCTCGAAGGTTGTACAGGGAGCGGCCGCCATTTGAGGAATCCGCAGAAGCCCTGGATTTTAGCGGTGATGTTCCTGTCAGGGTGGATACTGGTCCAGAAAGGCAGCCAAGCATTGCTACGGGCGATGATGGTCGAATCTATGCCGTCTGGGCGGAACAAACAGCAACAGGGAACGCTATCATGTGCTCGCGTTCAACTGATGAAGGTATGACCTGGTCTGCTGCTGTTATTGTGGACGATGTTGGCGTTAATTACTTCCCCCAGGTTGCAGTCTGGGGTACCGGACCCACAGCCAGGGTTCACGTGGTTTATAACTATGTTGACTGGCACATCCATGACCTCATCGATCCTGACAGCGGTACATATATCGGTACCGACACCGTGTATGAAGGCGATGTTTACTACTGCCGTTCCAGCAATGGCGGATCTTCGTTTGGACACTACCAGGCTATTGCAAATAACGATATTGACCTTAGCGACTTCGGCTTCCCCTCAATACCTGGAATTCCTACTGCTTTTCATTACGATGAAGGCGGCGCTGATATCTCTGTTGATAATTCAAATAACGTTTACGTAAGTTATTACGCGCAATCTGATGAGGGACATCTCGCCAATATTGTGGCGTGGATCGTTTATATAATCATTTATTACGCTATGTACGGCGATATTGGATTTCCACCAGATTGGTGGGATTTCAACTGGTATATTGTGGTTATGAGATGCTCCTCCAACGGCGGCGTCGATTTCGGAAGTGAAATAACTATCAAGGATGAATACCTATGGAGTTATTCTTATTGTGCTCATGATGTCTATGGCTCCGGAGCAAGTGCGGTGGTGCACATCGCATACACGGATGTAGGGGTATCCATACCTCTACTCCCACCTCTAACAGGTGGTAATATCTACTATAGACAGGTAGAAAACCCATTATACAGTCCCTCACTAACCAGTGAAGTTGGCGGCTGGATCGGCTACGTTTCTGCCGGTGGAGTCGCAGTCGATTATGAGGGTAACCCCAAAATAGGATACTCGGACATTATCTCCGCGTCGGATTTTGACGTTTGGTACACCCGGTCCACGGACGGAGGCGCTTCGTTCGATGTTCCGGGAAGCCCAGTCGCCGTTTCAGTCGCTGATGAGTTCGAACCCAGAATAGCTATAGACTCATCGAACAGCCCATTCCTGGCATGGACAGACGCCAGGCATGGGAATTACGATATATACACGGTATGGTCTGAAGACGGCGGATTGACCTTAAGACCCGACCAGTATAGGGTGAATACATACGCAACTTCCGACCAGGTAGTTCCCGGAGTTTCGCTATACCTGGATTATTGCAGAAGAAGACTGGACATCGACTGGTGGGACCAGAGAGCTGACGATGGAGATATCTACTACGCGAATACACAGTGGTGGAGAACAAACCTGAACGTCGTACTCCACGACCCGCTAGCCGACTCAATGGAAGGAACACTGACTCTCAGCTACTATTCATTCGGGCAACTGGTCGAGGTCGAAATATCCACAGGATTAAGGGTGGTATATCACGACTCGAATACTACAATCACCCTGGACCAAATGTCCTCGGGCTCTGACGAAACAGAGCGCTGGATATGGTCGGAAGAGGGCGACTGGAGCGCAACCCCGGCAGAATGCGGTAATACTTATGAGATTGTCTATTATAACCAATTCAACGCTGTGTTTACGGTGACCCATGCTAACAGTGAAGCTTGTACTCACGAGCCCCCTACGGGGATTCCCCTGAACTATTACTATTTCGATGAACTTCACGGCGACAGCACCATCGATACGAGTTGGGTAGATGTGGCGTCTTTCTATACCTATTCAAGCATCTTTCCGGATGATCCGGTCGATGAACGGTGGTTCTGTCCCGCGCCGACGGGTAGAGTAACATCAGCGGTCGTAGCTCCGCCATTCTATCACCAGTGGATGACCTCGTTCCTGAGCCCTAATAAATTGAACGATGCCGATTGCCCGCACGTTGTTCCCGGTTTTAACCTGATCCAGAGATATGAAGCCGGTGTGAATGTTGGTGGTGTAACTCCGATAACCGCCCTCTGGACGGACTGCGGCAGCTTTTACGAGTACGAAGACCCTAAAAATATCTCTGCTTACCAGAGATGGGATATAACAGCGGGAGCTACTGGCGTGCTGGTGGATCTAACTCCGGTTCAGCCGGACTGCTACCACCAGTGGACCCCGGTGATCAACCTGGTAGGTCCTTCTTACCCGGGCAACACCGTTTGGACGGAAGCCCATACCCTCGCCGGAGGTCCAGTTTACGATATTGACCTATGGGGCACATGGACAGAATGGATTGACTGCGGTACCGAGTTGACATTCTCTGAATTTACGACACTCGGCTGGGTTGCGAGAGACCCCAGAAGCTGGGATCCCGTTCTCACTGTTTTTACTGCCACTATCAGGTATGGAAACGTTGTGGCTGTAACCGTCCGGAACGATTTTGGTTCAGGTATCGTGGGAGTGGATTCCCTCACACCTTCATCACCATTTGTAACAGGTTGGGCGCCAGGAAGCGAGCACCTGCTTTGCGCAATATCACCACAGGTTTTTGGTCATACAAGATATATTTTCACTCATTGGAGTGATGGCGGGGATACGTGCCACCTCGCATCGACAACTGTCGATACTACATTTACAGCTTACTTTTCACTGCAGTACCTTCTGGAGGTAGTCTCTGATTATGGAGACCCGGCAGGAGGCGGATGGTACGACGCCGGCGCTGCTGCAACATTCTGGGTGACCTCCTATGATTCCGCTGTCGGTGGAATCCGCCACGAGTTCCAGGGATGGGATGGCGATGGAGCCGGTTCATACACCGGACCTGATACCGGAGCTACCGTTACTATGGATAACCCGATTACTGAAACCGCGGACTGGAATACGCAGTTCTACCTTGAAGTTACTTACACAGGTTGCGGTTCATTCGTTCCTACCCAGACAGGCGAAGGCTGGTACAATGAAGCAGCGTTCCCAACTATAACTACTGATTCGGTTCTTGGAGGCGATTCCCCGGATGATTCGACTCGTTACGTGTTTGACCACTGGCAGTCATTCCCGGCTGGAGCAACCTTCGGAGATGCTCATTCGCCCAATACGACCCTGTTCATGAATAGACCTTACGAGGTCAGAGCTTATTATCTTGTCCAGTATCGGTTCTGGGTGTATAATCCAGAAGGGCTTGGCGATCCTGATCCTCCTGTTGGGAGTTACTGGTTTACTGAGGGCACGACTGTAACGGGCTCCGTTACATCACCATGGGGAGATGATTATTGTCTCGGTTTTACCGGAACAGGCTCCCTCAGAGACGGAACCGGAAGCTCTTTCAGGTTCACTATCTTCATGCCATCCTCGATTACCTGGATCTGGGGCGATATGTTCACTTTGACAGTAGTTGATACTTTCGGATGGATACTCGCGGCAGGTCACGCGGACCCGCCCGAAGGGGTTCATAATTATATTCCAGGAACGAGTGACACCGCTACAGTTGATGAATTTGTGATGCTGGGAGGTCCCAGTAGCGGCAATAGGTACCGGTGTACGGGATACATCGGCAGGGGAGTCATCGGCTCTGGTGATACTAACTGGGTGGATTTTACCATGACGGAAACATCAACTCTTCAATGGTTATGGATTTTTGAGAATAGGTTTACAGTGAGGGATTCAAATGTGTGGACAGGCGCTTCGAATCCCATGTTCGATTCCCCCGATCCTACATTCGGTCAACACTGGTATGAAAGCGGTACCGAGATAACCGTATCGATCCATCCGTGGCATGGCGACTACCGTTGTATTGGATGGCACAGTCCAGGCGGCGCGCTTCCGTCAGGATCCGGCGTCGGGGCTACCTTTACAATCGAATGGGAAGAATATATCGTATGGCTCTGGGCAAATATATCCCAGGTTGAAAGCCTTATAGTTTATTCAGACCACGGCGTTTGCAGCCCTCCAGGCTCTCCTGCGGGTGTGGTTAATTTCTTCCTCAGAGATGCTGTGGTTAATGCATGGACAACTCTCGTCGCCGCCGGTGGCGATGGCGAAAGATTCATCAACCAGGGCTGGACAGGAACCGGATGCGTTCCAGCTACCGGTGACAGCAATAGCGTCCTGATCACGATGAGCACATCAGGTACCATTACATGGAATTGGAGTACACAGTATAGACTCAGAATAATTAACCCTGGTGGTTTCGATTCGCCTTTCCCACCAGCAGGAGATTATTGGTACAGCGCTGGAACCTACGTTAACTGCTACGTTACTACGCCTGATACCGTCGAAGAGGATTCAATAATGTACTGCGTTGGATTTGCGGGAACAGGAACATCGCTTGATGGAACCGATCCATCGAGCACAAATATCGGATTTAACATGATAGACCCGACAGAAATTACCTGGTTGTGGGAATCCTATATGATACCTTTATACGTTTACTCAGCGTATGGAACCCCATCTCCCGCCGGAACAACATATCATGTACCGGGTTCTGGTGTTACCGCGTTAGTAAACTCTCCGGTAATGGATGCGACCGACGGGATCAGACATTTATGCACAGGTTGGGTAGGAACAGGCTCTGTCCCGCCCACAGGTACTGAAACCTACGTCTATTTCATTATCGATGATACAACAAGCATAACATGGCAATGGCATACACAATACAGGCTTACTATAGATTTTTGGAATTATGATGGTTCTCCGACCGTTCGCGGAGATCCATATCCAACGATAGGGGATCATTGGCTTGACATAGGGACTCACGTTACGGGCTGGGTCAGGAATCCTGATCCACGAGACCCCTCATGGGTCTGCACCGGCTATACAGGCACCGGCGCAGCTCTGCCTACAAGCCCACAAACGGATTTTGAGTTCGACCTGACCGAACCGTCAAGCGTCACATGGCTGTGGTACCCAGACTCCTTGTGCGCTAAATTAACAGTGGTCTCTGAATATGATGACCCCCATCCTTATGGAGTCACCTACTGGCTGCTGGGTTCAACAGTTGATGCCCACGTGGATTCCATCGTGTCAACAGGCGGGATGTTGATAATCTGCCTCGGTTGGCATGGGTACGGTTCAATCGATTCAAACGGCACCGATAATAACGTGACCTTCAATATCTGGGAAGAAACCTACCTGGTATGGGATTGGTCCGAAAACCTTATATTTACAGTTAATAACCCGCGGGGATATGGAACACCGGACCCGCCCGTAGGGACTTATTCGTATCCGCCCGGCTCGTATATCTCCGGAAGAATGTACGACTGGCCGGAATACGACCCGATAAGAGACGATACTATGTATTGCATCGGATATAACGGAACCGGGGATCTGCCCCCCGTAAGCCCTCAACTCGATTTTGCATTCACTATCACTGAACCCTCGAGTATTACCTGGCTGTGGCTTCCAGCAGATAGCGTCGCGCGACTGATCGTTACATCTGAATATGACGACCCCCATCCATACGATACTACTTTCTGGAGAATTGGATCGAACGTTAATGCTCACGTCGATGCTTTCGAGGAAATTACTCCAGGTATAAGGGCATATTGTATAGGTTGGACAGGAACCGGAAGTGTGAGACCGACTGGTACTACCAATAACATGAATTTCGTTATTATGCTGCCTTCAACTATACATTGGAACTGGGAGATAAAATACGAATTCGTTATTATGAATGACGGTGGTTATGATACACCTGTACCTCCTGTTGGAACATACTGGCACGCTGAAAGCACCTGGGTGGAAGGATTTATTACTGATAATCCTTCCGGACCTGCGGATACCTTTTACTGCATTGGTTACGCGGGAACGGGTTCAGCGCCTGAAACCAGCCCCCAAACAGATTTCGGATTCTATCTCACGGAGCCCTCAACATTGACCTGGCTATGGGCAGGAGCTGGCTCTGTGAGGCAATTAGTGGTCATATCCGACCACGATGACCCGCACCCATACGGAACTACCTATTGGCTGATAGGTTCGGAAGTCATTGCTCAGGTGGATTCGATAACAGAAATGGTCGATAGCTCCGCAGGATATCTCTGCACCGGCTGGACTGGGACAGGTTCGGTTGATTCAGCGGGAAGCACCTACTGGACAGTATTCGATATCTTTGAAAATACCACCATCACATGGCTCTGGGAAGGTTTGTACTACCTCTTCCTCGATCATGCAGGCACTCCAGTTGAACCTGTTCAAGAAGGAGAAGGGTGGTACGCCGATGGAGATACTGTGGACTTTTCCACGGAAACGCCTGTTTATGACGATGAAACCGGTCAATTCTGGGGATTCGTATGGTGGAGCGCTATTCCTGTCGGAGCTAATATAGCGGATACTATGGACGCCGCAACTTTCATTGTTATGGATGGCTCCTATATCCTGATCGCTCACTATAATCCAGCGATTAACCACACCATTAAAAAGGACCCCGAAACAGATGTATATGGTTGGATTCAAATAGACGACCATATATACGATAGTACGTCAATAGTAAGTACATGGTGGGGTATCGGCAGTATCCACACAATCGGAGTTTCCGAAGCGGATACCTCGGACCTGTCAACCTTCTTCTACAATAACTGGTCTGACCGTGGCGCGAGAATCCATGAAACTACACCCGTTCCCGGGGATGTACTTGATACTACTTACAGGTATATCGCGTATTACACTGCGACCTATATGTGCCCCATAATTAAAAGCCCACTGCATACGTGCGGTACAATTACAGTTGACGGCGAAGTGTATGATTCGGCAGGCTCTGTTATTATGTGGTGGCTGCCAGGGTCAGTACACGAAATATGCGTCAGCACTCCCGATTACTGTGATACGCTTGCCTATTTCTTCACAGAATGGAGTGATAGTGGTGATACATGTCACGAAACCGATACGATTACCGCGCCGACTGCTTTTATCGCGTTCTACGACCAGAAATACCAGCTCCTTGTGAAGAAGAATCCCGCCGAAAACTACGGTTGGGTCATGTTTGAAGGTGATACGATTCCCGATACTTCTGAATATTCTTTCTGGGTTGACCTGGGTGAAACCTATGAGATCGGTGTGAGCGAGTATGACCTCGGTCCGGAACCACGATACGATTCGATTTACATATACCTTGAATGGGATGGCGAACCAGCAGAACCCCGAATAAGAGATGTTGGTCCAATAGCTGGTCCTACTGAGAAAGTGGCGAACTACCTGGGAGAATATACGAACTTAGGTTTCATCTTGAGCAGGTATCATTGGAACATAGACACCATGAATCTGAATAATACAGCTACTATGCACGATACCGACATGATATTGATAACAAATATCGGAAATACGCCCATTGACTTCGGTTTGATGGTGGATTCCGTTGGAACAGCGCTTATTGATAGTGTATGGAGTCCTGCGTATATGGTCGGACCTAATCAGTTTAGCCTGAGAGCCAGGTTTAATGATATCTTGGCTCCACCCGGCGAGTTCAATCCAACGCTTGATTTTGTTAAATACGGGCTTACCTGGGCTACAAAGCATCCGATCTGGCCGATATTCGGAGAAGGCGGTGTATGTGTATTCCCCAATTATCCTGTTGGAAGACATCCAGCGCCTGAATCAACAGAAAACCTGTGGATGCAGTTCTGGTCTCCTACTACCTCAAGAGTATATTCAGAAACTGTGACAATAGTAGTATTGCTGATAGGAAAACCACATTTACCATAAATACCGGGGAATAGTTATCCCCGGAATACATTAGTGAATCTGCCCTTAATGTCATAGCTTAAGTTATGACGTTGTGAAGAGAACCAAAATGATGCAATTGCATTAACTGAAATAATATATATCAATTGCAATAATATAGTTGTCATTTGTTCGAAAAAATAGTGGTTGTGAAATTACAGGATCTTGTGATAATTTAACAAATATCATTTATTATTTTAAAATATATTTTGAATTTTAGTTTGACATTCATTTATTATTATATATATTAAAATTTGGTA
>JAFGQG010000114.1 GCA_016935765.1 bacterium | reverse complement strand
CACCGAAAAATGCAATCATCACAGGTAAATAAGGAACTAATTTGGGACTATGATTGAAAGGAATCAGAATACAGTTCTGAGGAATTTGAACTCTGGTATATCCAGCGTGTACTCACCGAAGGAATGTCCGAAGATATTAAAAAAATTGGTATAAAAACAATCGGAAAGCACTTTCCAAGATTATTTTTACCTTCCCATATAAGGGATTATTGAAACTGGTATTTTAAAGAAGTATGGCAAAAATAGCTTGACTTTGTGTTTTATTAAATATAGTTTTGATATTAAATGCATAACTAGTTTTGGAGCTTAATATCGATATGAAAAAGAATAATAATAACGAGATTGTATTTCTTGTAGAAGAAGATGTTGAAAGTGGTTTCACTGCCAGTGCTCTTGGATATTCTATATTTACACAAGGCGAAACTTTTGACGAGATTAAGGAGATGACCAAAGACGCGGTTAGATCTCATTTTGGTGAGGATAATCATTTTATTATCAGGCTTCATTTTGTTAAAGATGAAGTGGTTTATGTATGAAATTACCCCGCGAAATTTCAGGAAGGAAACTTGCCAGACTATTGAAAATATATGGATATGTACGTGAGAGGCAAACAGGAAGCCATATTACATTAAATACAAATAGAAAAGAATCCCACAAAATCACTATTCCAGACCATCACAACTTGAAAGTTGGCACCTTAAATTCCATTCTAAATTCAGTAGCGGAGCATTTTGGAATTAGTAAATCAGAGGTAATAAATTCACTGTTTTCCTGAGGAAATAATTTCCCAACCTTTATTCAAGTATATTATAAGTTTTCTTGTGAAGACTAACTCACATATATTTATTGTTCTTATTCTTATTTTTTGCTTTTCAGCAATAGTATATTCTCAACCCACAATCGACTCTGTTAAAATTGCCCCTGGGTATATTAACTCGCCGCTCTTCGGTACTTATGAATTACTCTCTGGCGTTGAAGGCGAATCCCGTTACCTCTTTAGAGTGGAAGGAGTTACGGTCGATTCAGGGATCATTCCCACGGCATTTTACGCAAGCTTCGATTCCAACTACACATCCCTGGGGAGAGCACCGGTTGAATTCACAGGCGTTGCGTTGGATACAGATGGCTATTTCAATGGGGGAGCGCATATCGGGGATACATGGACTATGCTTAAATATTACTTCCCGGGATTCCCCATCGACTCCGGAGCAGTTCTATTTCATTTCAAACCGGACTATGATTTCGATGATGACGCGTACTCCCACTGGAACGGCTTCTGGGCTGCGAAATCCAGTGCTGGGGAAATGATATATGCCGAGGTTTCCCTCTCGTCGCGAACACTCTCAGGGGCTCAATATACAGGGGGTGATTATCGTGGTTGCGGTTCTCCAAACACACCCATTCACGGTGGCACCTGGTACAGCTTCCTCTTCGAATGGAATCTGGAGGACGGCTTTCAGTGGGCGTACTTGAATGGAGTACCGGGTAGCTGGTCTAATCCCTACATTGGAATTGCCGGAACTGTGGACACCATGTACATCGGTACAAATATCTGGGGCGGGATCCACAATGCCCATTCGATCTTCGACGAGTTCTACATTTTCAGGAGGGCACCGGATAACTATGAAATCGAAGCGTTCTCAAATCCGGTTATCCCGGGCGCAAGAGTGGTCTTGAATGATTCATTCTTCGACATCGGCGAGGAAGTTGAATTCTGTGTGCAGCCAATCGACACGGCTGGTATAGCAGGTGCCTGGATATGCTCCGGACCGGTCACCATCACCGATCCCGCGTTCTCGGAGATCGAGCCCTATTCGCGGGTGTTCGCGCCGGGTACAGGTTCTATCGAATTCACCGTGACCTCCACTGAGCCGTGTAACTGCCGCACCGATACGATCGATGTGCCTTATTCTGGTATGGCATTTTCTATGACGGGTGACGGTGCGACCACTCACACATACACTTTTTTCACTGCTGAGGATATTCCGTACACTTACCACGTCCGCTGCGCGCCAACAGCAGGCGAGCCATATCCACTCGTGAGAAGCGCTACATACCGCGTGCTCCGTGATTATGACCCGGACTTCCCACGCCTGATATCGATGTGGGCCTGGAACGAAGACTCTCTCGTTGCCGGGACCATGGCGCGTTACTCAACTATCATACTGGGTTATGTTTTCGATCCCGAAGAGGTCCACGCTGCCCGGGAATTGAATCCCAACCTCAAGGTGATAGTTTCCCGCGACCTGACTTACGGTGATATAGTAGGGGGGATAGCCAGCTACTTCTGGGAAGAAGCCTCCGATCCGGCTAGCCCTCACTACAACTGCCTGATGTGCGACCCTTCCGGACCTCTACTCATCGATTTCTGGGACCACCCTATGTTCAACTTCTACGACGAGCGCTGCAGAAGGTACATCGCTGACAATATCTGCGAGTATTGGTATAATAACCTGGCTGTGATCGATGGCTTGTATTTTGACCGCGTGCAGAATGGGATTTCCTACCTCTGGGACGCTTCAGTGAACCTGGATATGGACCGGGACGGCTTCCCTGACGACCGAGATTATATCGATTCCACCTGGATTGCTGGGCTCCAGTGGACGCTGGCATATCTCCGGGATAAGATCCCCGACGCTGTACTGATGGCGAACGACGCGCACTGGGAGAATTACGGCGATTACCTCAACGGGCGCTGCTTCGAGATGACCCTCAACGGCGTTATGAACGGCTGGCAGGATTACGGCGCTTTCGTCAGCGAATACCGCGGCTGGAACGATGCCCACTACGGGGATTGGATCATGCCGTTCGTCTGCTCGCAGGGTCCGGACTGGCTCAGGAGTACTTACGGCACGAACCCCTGGGCGACATGCTCCCCGGAAACTCTCGAATGGGTGCGCACGCGATACGACAGGATGCGCTTCGGGCTTGCGTCAGCGCTCATGGGTGAAGGAATGCACACCTATGACTTCGGCACTACATGGTGGGGGCATACATGGTGGTACGACGAGTACGAGTATAATCTCGGAAGACCAACCGGGGAGCCATACCAGGTTTCCGGTGCAGTCACACCCATCGACTTCGAGAATTTCGAGTCCGGCTTCGGAGATTATTTGATACCAGCATGGTGTTACTGCGCGGACAGGACGAATCACCCCGATTCCGCGATCACAGGCTATTCCATAGTCGCCCACACATTGCTGCTTCCCATAGAATGGCACGAATTTCTCCACAGCGATACTCTCAACCTGGTTTTCGAATCAGGAAGTACATACACCATCAGGTTTAAGTATCGTATTATCCAGCAATCGGTTAGCGGGTATTTTTACTTTTTCCTGAGAACGTTGAGGTGCGATGACGGCTGGGGCGCGCATGATATAGCAGGAATTAATATGAATCCTGCGACTGGAACCACTGATTCCATTGAAATGGTCTTTACTATCGATACATGTGAGGTGTATTACTTTGTTGCGGGGTTCCGCTGGGATGGCGCAATCGCGATCGACGATATCAGCGTGGAGAAGGGCACCCGTCCATGGCGAAGGGATTTCACGAATGGGATAGCTATCTCAAATCCGTCCGGAATGCCGGTAATCTTGAATTTGGGTGATACTTTCTATGCCATACCGGGAGTTCAGGATCCGGCTGTTAACGATGGTTTACCACATGATGTAGTCACGATCGGCGCGTTTGATGGGAGGATATTTCTTAATGAACCTTGGGTGGGAATGCCTGAAAATGTTCTGAAACCAACTAATTTCACCATAAATGCGTATCCGAATCCCTTTAATTCATCGATACGGATTTCCGTAAGGACAGACAACGACCTGTCCACTAAGGCGAAATCAAAAATTGAAATATTCGATATACTGGGGAGAAAAGTTCATAGCGATCAACTCTCTGCTAACTTTAGACATAACAAGGAAGGGGAACAGGGAGGAACTGCTTTACTATCTCACCAACCTACCACTCATCTGTCGTATGTTTGGAAACCTGAGAAATCGCTTGGTAGTGGGATTTATTTTGTGATGGTGAGTGCAGGGGATAGGTTGGTTTCGAAAAAAATATTGTTGTTAAAGTAAAGAAATGTGTTATTTTAAATACAATGAAAATTCGTGAAGTTATAAAAATACTAAGAAAGGATGGCTGGTTCATTGTTAGAACTAAAGGAAGCCATAAACAATACAAACATCCTATAAAAAAGGGATTAGTTACGATTGCTGGAAAAACAAATGATGATTTGGCTCCAGGAACTTTAAACAGTATATTAAAACAGGCAGGTTTAAAATGAAATATCTTGTAATCATCGAGGAAACAGAAACTGGTTATTCCGCATTTTCTCCTGACCTTCCCGGCTGTGTCGCTACTGGTTCAACGAGAGACGAAGTGGAGAAAAATATGAAAGCCGCTGTTTCATTACACATAGAAGGTATGCTTCAGGAAGGTCTTGAAATTCCACATCCTCGCAGCTTTTCAACATACCTTGAAGCTCCTGCATAGTCATCATTTAAAGAGATGCAAGATACAATGACAGGCAGGATCCCTGTTCATACATGTGGCGACCGGAGGAGAATTTAGGGAGTGGAATTTATTTTGTTAGGGTGAGTGCAGGGGATAGGTCAGTTTCGAGGAAGGTGTTGTTGTTGAAGTAAAGGCATATAGTTTTTTGGGGATGGCGGTATATCATAACGTTTTTGATATGGTTTAACATAAATTACAGCGATTGTCAAAAAACGTTCAGAATATCAAATTTGATATTAGGCTATAAAATATGATACTTATTATTATTTTTATTTAATGAATTAATACCATTTGGAATAAAATTTGACATTATTCATAAGTTATTATACAGCTTCTTGTTTGACGCCATTATAGGGTGCTATATAGTTAGCTTTTTAGCATACTATTTATTATTATCTTGCAAATCAATAAATAAGTATTAAATTGGCGAAATTATCCAGAATACAATTGAATTACTTTTGGATGGCGTGAGAAATTTCTGGTGTGAAAGGAGAACTATAAATTTAGTCTTATTTTGATAACATAAATAAATAAAAAAAGCAGTTTTAGTTATAACAAGGAGTTTGGAGATGAGAAGGAATTTTATTTCGGTTGCGCTTATCGCATTGGCAATCTTTGCCATGCTCATATTTTGGGGATGCAGCGACGATAACGATCCGGATACAGGGGACGGTCCCACCGAAGAACAATTAAATCAACTAGAGGATATTCAGCAATCCCAACTCGATTATTATACCGAGTTTGAAAACCTACTGGCGGAAATGGACACTGCCTCTGCGAAGGACAGCATCGTAGCAATCATGTCAACAGACGCATCGATAGAATGGGCTCTCGTTACATTGCAGGGAATCAATATCCAATATAATTTCGGGATGCGCGGAGGATTATTCCTCGACCCATTACGGTATGATGTGGAAGATTCCATGCGGGGGTATAAGGGGGATTACGGTGAGCAAGAGGGCATGGCAGTTTCCGGACTCGTTGTTCCCACAAGCGAGAAAACTCTTTATCTCGCCCCGGCATACAGTCAGTTCACAAATGCCGATAATTATAACCTCTACTGGGGCAAATGGGCTTTCAGAAAGGTAGGATACGACGACTTTGTAAAATATACCAATGCTAATTGTGATGTTGAACGCTTCTGCTATTTATCGGATTGGGGTATTATAAGGATATCTTCGCACGGGGACTCATGGCCATCCGAAACGGATATCCAAGAGGTTTATCTTATGACTGGTGAGGTCGCCAACAGGACGACGAACACGGAATACTTCGATAACATAAGAGCGGGAGATATGCCCATAGTTCTCTGCGACGGGGAAAATAAATATTGGATCAGCCCGGCTTTTTTCGGTGTGTATAACGACCTCTCCTTGAATAAAACCGTTGTCTCCCTCGGTTTCTGCTATAGCTTCCTCGGGGGCTGGCCCACCACAATTATAGACGAGTGCGGAGCGAGTGCTTGCCTCGGCTATGACTGGGCTGTTCAAGCAGATAAAGATGCAAACTGGACGCGGGATTTTTTCGATCAATTGTGCGATACAACACGCGCAACGCCCCTCACCATAGGCGAATGGTATGCCGCCATAGAAAACACTTATTACAGTAACACATTTACCCGCTGGGTGTCCATCCGTTATGCCGGCGACGACAGCACGGCGCTCTGGATACCTTTACGAATTACATCCATCTCCCCGACAAGCGGCATGGAAGATACCATTGTAACAATCAGGGGAGTGGGCTTTGGAGATACAGAGGCTCAAGTTATGTTTAACGATGTCGTGGCAACGGACATACTCGTGTGGACGGATACCCTGATTATGGTTGCTGTTCCAGCCGGTTTTGCTGAAGGCGCTGTGGTGATCGTGACGGTCGTGGTTGACGGCATGGGAACCAACGGCGTGGAATTTACAATCGCGACCGCGAGCGTGATGGACCTACTTAGAACCATGAATCAGGTTGGAATAAACTTCCAGGGAAGCGTAATCCGCTCGAACGGATGGGGATGGATGCCCGGATTTTCTATCTCCTCTTCCAATGAGATAGATACTTACCTACCCCTGCTTTGGACGGGCAATACTGTTTCCGCGACTGGAACGATCGAGGGTAGCGATAACTTTGATTATTTGGTAAATATCTCTATAACGTTATCCCCCGACGGACAAAACGTGCTTTCGGTGACCGCCGAAAAGACCGGAACCGCAAGACCAGGGACATCAGCAACCGGAGGAAATTATTATAAATTGGCGTTTGTAAATATCCCCTTCTCGCAGTCGAGTGGTTCGTTGGTGGCATACAAACAAGAGACCGATGTCCAGAGCCACACCACCGATATCGATATTTCGAGTTACGGAAGCGGTGGCGATTATTCGCTCGAATCGGTCGATTGGGGTTATTCAGCCTCAGCCCGGATAGATTTCCATTATTACGATATAGGGAAGTGAGGTTTTATCGGAGACAAACTCGGTCTATTACTCATACTTAGGCAATCCCGCAATGGGTTGAAAAAGGCAGTGGTGTATTAGTCACAGAATATCCCCCTGGAGATTCAATAAATGGATTATATTAATGTGCATTTAAACGAAAACAGAGAAAAGCTTGAAGAATAATTCGCCCACGCGAGTGCGGAGGAGCGAGAGTAATCTTTAACAAGAAAG
Source organism: bacterium (assembly GCA_016935765.1). Classification (GTDB taxonomy): domain Bacteria; phylum UBP14; class UBA6098; order JAFGQG01; family JAFGQG01; genus JAFGQG01. The sequence continues at coordinate 7,082 of JAFGQG010000114.1, read as the reverse complement.
CTACAACGAAAATAATTTTTATTTGGGTTACGCTTATCGAATTGACATTCTTTGCTATATTTACATTCTGGGTATGCTCGAAAGGCGATGATCCGCCAGACACGGGGGACGGTCCCACTGAAGAACAATTGCAGCAACTCGAGGGTATTCAGCAATCCCAGCTCGAATATTACACCGAGTTTGAATACTTTCTCAAGGAGACGGACACAAGAATCTTCGATTTACTTGAAGATGGGCTTGCTAGCATAGGCACCTACCATAATTCAACTTATTATACCATGGAGGGGGGATTCTATGCTGCGGTGAACAACTTCGCCGATAAAAAACCCTTTATATCTCTGGGATTCTGTTACAGCGCTCTCGGTGATTGGCCTGCATATCTGGTCAATTCTGGTGCGAGCGCTGCCATAGCTTATAGATGGGCAATTGGGGCATGGGAAGACGCCGATTGGATGCTGGACTTCTTTGAGAAAATGTGCGATACAACACGCGCAACACCTCTTACAATAGGCGAATGGGATATCTCCGAAGATCGCTTATACTACAACACTGCTGATGCCCACTGGGTAGCCCTTCTGTATAGCGGCGCGGACAGCATGACGCTCTGGGAACCTTTTCGCATAACATCCATCAACCCGACAAGCGGCTCTGAAGATACCATCGTAACGATAAGGGGAATAGGTTTTGGGGATATCGAGAATGAAGTTCGGTTTGACGATGTCGTGGCAACGGGCTTTTTTGTGTGGTCGGATACCCTGATTCGCGTCGCAGTTCCCGCCGGATTTGCGGAAGGCGCTGTGGTGATTGTGAAGGTCGTGGTTGAAGGGAAGGAAAGCAACGGCGTGGAATTCACTATCGAAAGTGATATAGACCTATCTGGATATGATCGCGTGCATATACAGATACAGTATATATCGTCAACATGGTTACATTCTGACGGTGATACAACAGGAAGTCCCAGCCGCGGTATTGACACAGGTTCACTCTACGGAAGTTTTTCAGGTTTTACTTTCCATCACTACTTAGACTCCATCCCCGGGATCGGCCAAGAATTGATAACCGAGGCAACGGTAACACTTAACTCCTCGGCAAACAGAGTAATAAGTTTCGAATACACCATCACGGGCACAAATACCGATGGATATAGAAATTTCTTTACAATAACTGGAACCGACATTCCAGTGCTTGGCGCAGGCTATAATTTCTTCCGACTTGAGGGCATGGGGGTTTGTAGTAATATTTCCAATTTGGAGGAGAGAACCGATTACCCAGGAGGAATATGGATAGAATTGATAGACTATGGTTGCAATGAAGATAGCGGGTTATATCCAGATAGTAGAATACAGATAGTTTTTTAATCACCTTGCAATCATTCGGCTCTTTCACCTGGTTATTAGCAATTGAGGTTGTTGATGCGAGTGGTCTATCAAGTGTATAGTTGGCGGTTTACAACCATTACTGGGGAAAACCGTATAGTGAAATTATTTCAGATAGCTTTGCTTATGTTGCTGATGTTTCTTGCGGTTTTATGATATATGATTTTTCTAACGCTACGGGTATTGAAGAGAACAAATCAGCAAAGCCACAATAAATGGGTTTAACGCATACCCCAATCCCTTCAATTCAGCAACTATCATTAAATACTCCATCACCAAAAATGCAGAGGTTGAACTAAAAATCTATAACCTGCTTGGCAGAAAGGTTGTAACATTGGTGGATGGATATAAACTTGCCGGGTATCAATCCGTCAGGTGGCAGCCTGAGAAGACGCTTGGTAGCGGGATCTATTTTGTTAGGGTGAGTGCAGGGGATAGGGTAGTTTCAAAGAAAATTTTGTTGTTGAAGTAGATTTTTTATTTATTTGAAAATTAATACTAAATATAAGTGATTAGTTGTCTGGTTAGAAAAACAAAAGGAAAATTTCGAGGGGGATACCATAGATTGAGTTGTCTTTGAAAATATCCTTTTTCGTAACAATAATTCCTTTTCTGAGAACCAGTTTAAGATTCAGATAATCGGATTTTCTGATATTATTTTTATATTTAACTTCGATGGGATAAATACTCCTTGCCTTTTTCAGAATGAAATCGATCTCTTTTCCTCTGTTTGAATACCAATAAAATACGTTATTCAGATTGGAAAATCCATATTCGGGCATTTCCTCATATTTCCGGATTAAGTGGTGCAAAATGACATGTTCAATAACCTTGCTTTTAAACTCTGGCTGCAAAAGCATTGTAAAGTAATCATAACCGGAAAGCATAGTTATTAAGTTGATTACTAATGGATCTAGAACATCGATTTTTTTATCCTTCTTGAATTTTACATTATTTTTATAGATATCGAGGAATCTTAATATTCCTGTGAAGAACGAATCCCCAAGAAGATGCACGTATTCTTTAACAGTAGCAGGGGCTTCAGCCTCGACGTTGTCTGAAAAGGTGTTCCAGCTATACCTCGAGCCTATAGTCTCGTAAATTCGCTGCAGTATCGATAATAAAATAGAACGGTCCTTGCCAGCTCTTTCGAAATCACCAATGATAATATCTCTGATAGTGTTAATTCCGGAGGTTAAATCCTCACCTTTAAAGAATTTATCAATAAAGAATGGGAAGCCACCGGTTTTTAAATATGTATTAAGCTGATTTTCGAGTTTTTCAGAGTAAATCTCAATGGATTTTAGTTTATATATATCCGGATGTAACAAATCTTCACCCTCAAATAATTCAATGGGTACATTTGCTTTTTGAGTTTTTAAAAATTCTTTAAATGTGAGTGGCAGCATCACATAATCCCACTTTTTATGTTTGCCTCTTCTGCCTGGAAGTTTTTCCGCTTCCCTTCGTAATTCAGTTGAACATGAACCGGTAACGATGAACAGCGTATCCTTCGCTATTCCACTATCTATAAGGTGTTTGATACCCAACTGCCAGTTTTTTATATAGGTTATCTCGTCAAAAAGTGCGATATCATTTTTTATATTGAAACCCTGCTTAAAATCCTTGTATTGGTTATAAACCTCAACGATTTGCTCGGGTTTATCCAGCAGGTTGAATGAAAAATAGAATATTGAACGCGGATCGATCTTGTTTTTGATTAGTTTTTTAATAAGGAGTTTGAGAAGTGTGGATTTTCCAATTTGACGTGGTCCACGAATCGTCAAAACACCTTTGCCTTCAAGTGGTATTTCATTGAAGATATTTGAGATATAATCGATGGCAGATTTTTCTTTGTCCTGTATTTTACTATCCTTTTCGATAGCATCAGGTGATTCCCACCATGGGTTTTGCTGCAGCAGCATTGCTTCATTCATATTCAAACCTATTATTTTTTATAAAATTGATTTTATAAATTAATATACTATTTGAGAAGTATATTTATTAAAACCTTATAGGATTAATATAAAATGTATGAATAGACTGTCAAGATATTTCTTATTATTTCTCCGTAAAAATGACCACGCTGCCCAAAATAAAGTTCGCCGTCACAAAGACCCGGGTAGGTTGGAGCCTCCGCTCCAACCCGGCACCAATTAAAGAATCCGGTAATCCCTATCATAAACGTTTATGTAAGATTTAGTATTTTAGGTTTTTAGCAGTATGATCAAAAATGTTTTTTAGATTCGAGGAATAGTTTATTAATGGAGGGTGAGTGTAAGGGATAGCTCGGTGTAGAGGAAGGTGATGTTGCTGAAGTAGAAACCTGTATTATTCTATTCCTCACGCTGTTTTTTCTTTACTCTTTTTCCAGTACCAGGAAATAATGAATAAGATTCCAAGAATAAAGAGAGGGAATCCTAAGACTACACTCATACCGCGGTCAGTCTCTGCAAGAAAAAGCGTTATTACCCACATGATAACCCAATGGAATAAGAATATTATCCCCGCAGTCCTTTCATTCTTCCATACAATGTAGTATCCGATAAGGAAAAGAACTGTTGCAAGATTGACAACCATGAGTTCTAAGTCGAAAGGATTGTAATTTTCAATAGCAAAAAAACTACTTACGATAAGCGCTACATACAGGAGTCCATAGATGGTGAGGAGAATTTTTAATACTGAAAATCGTTTTTTAGGAGATGAATTGAATTATTTTGGAATGGATTAAATAAATGAAGAATTTTATTTTAGGAGTTTCTTTTAAACTCCATGACCATGTACATTTATATCCTTTAAAAATAAAACCGAGCTCTTTTTAATATCAGCCACAACCGTTTAACCTAACCGGTTTACCCTCCGCAACCATACAACTAATTACGATTTCACCAGGTTTATCGCTGGGGATTATGAGAAGGTTATTAGTTTGGTATATTTAGTAAATAAATTCTATATATCATAGTAATATAATAAAATACACCATTTATTTAATAAATCACTTTAAGTATTTGTTTGTGAAATTTTCCGACTATTATCCAGAACCGTGTATTTTAGTCGATATGCATGGAGCGCAAAATTAACAGTTTCGTCGTGAAATAACGAAAACTCTCTACTTTTAAATTAAATGAAAATACCTTGACTTTATTATTTTATAATTCTATATTAATGTATAAATCATAATAACTAGCTTACAAAACTATTATTAAGGAATTAATCCATGGATTCAAAAACAATATTAAAAAATGCCCTGAACTTAAGACCGGCAGAAAGGTTGAGACTTATAGAATGGCTTTCACAAAGTCTAGATAAACCAGATGAGAAAATTGATAAGATATGGGCAAAAGAAGCCGAAAAACGTTACCAGGCATTAAAAAAAGGCAAAGTTAAAACTATCCCTTTAGATGATATTATTAAAAGGTATAAATAGATGGAAGTTGAATTTATCGAGCCTGCTTCGATTGAGTTAGACGATGCTATTGAGTACTACAACCTACATTCTACGGATCTAGGTGGAGTTTTTTTTGAGGAAGTGCTGGAAGCAATAGAACTAATATCCAACTTCCCTAAAGTTTGGTCTAAGAACACTGAGCACACTAGAAAAGCTACACTAAAGAAATTCCCATATAACCTGATTTATTCAATTTATAGAGAAAAAATCTATATTCTTGCAGTTGCTCATCATCACAGAGCCCCGGAGTATTGGATAGATAGAATTTTTTAATAATTGTCATTCTAATAGTTTACCCTGAGCCTAATAATATGTATAAACTTACAATTGTTTTTATAATATCAATTTGTTATACGTTAGCTTATCCTCAGGACACCCTCTACACACCAATCGACATCCCGGTTCGCACCGGTGACTCCCTCGCTGCTGACCTATATACAACCAATTCCGCTACCCCAAAACCCGTGATCTTCATCCAGACGCCATACAACAAGGCAACCTACAGAGCAGTGTCTTATCTGGTTGATTGGGATGATTCCACGGGATTCTGGAACTTCGTGCATTACAATTTCGTGATAATGGACTGGCGGGGATTCTATGCCTCCGCTCACGCCGCCTCTGCAGGTTATGACCGTGGTTTGGACGGGTATGATGCCATCGAGTGGATCGCATCCCAAACCTGGTGCAATGGAGATGTGGGTACTTACGGCGGTTCCGCGCTGGGGGATATTCAATTCAAGACCGCGAAACACCAGCCTCCGCATCTCGTCTGCGCCGCGCCATGGATTAAGGACCTCAAACTCGACTACTTCAATTACTACTACGGCGGCGATTACATGAAGGAGCATACGGAATCGCATGAAGTGCTGGGTTTTTTAACCACCGACCTCATACTTGCGCATCCAAGACAGGATATCTGGTGGACCCTAGCCGAGATGCTCTCCGATTACCCGGAATCCATCGCGGTACCACTGCTTATGCTGAGCGGCTGGTACGACCATTTCCCCACTCAGGTGCTTGAGGACTTTCACGAGTTCGTGGCAAGAAGCGATCCCACGGTACGAGCCAAGCATAAGCTGATTATGGGACCATGGACTCACTCCGAAGTAGGGAAACTCGAGCAGGGCGAGTTGGAATTCCCTGACGCTGTTGGGTACGATGCAGTGTACGCGAAACTCTTCTTCGACCATTACCTTAGGGGAGTTGCAAACGGTTACGAGTCAGTACCCGTGATACAGTATTTCCAGATGGGCACGAACGAATGGCGGACGGCGAGCGATTGGTACGCTATTGACAGGGACATTGACACCTTATATTTGCACCCTGGCGGTGAATTGCTCTGGAGTGGTCCGTCTACCGGAACTCATTATGATTCATTTGCTTACGATCCGAGAAATCCCTCGCCGGCTTATGGCGGTCCGCGGTTCAATCCGACGATCCCGGATTTGAGAGTCGGTCCCTGGGACCAGCGGGATTCCGTGGAGGCGCGCAGCGATGTCCTCATTTTCAGTACCCCGGTCCTGGACGAAAGCCTCGAGATAACAGGTCCCGTTTATGCGCTTCTCTACGTTTCATCTAACAGACTGGATACCGATTTCAGCGTTCGACTATGCGACGTTTACCCGGATGGACGTTCTATCATTCAGAACATGGCTATTCGACGTATGCGCTTCAGGAGTTCGTACTCCTCCGAGGAACTCATGACGCCAGGGGAGGTCTACTCCATCCTCATCGAGATACAGGATATCGCGCTGACATTCCTCGCCGGGCACCGCATTCGGCTCATCGTCAGCTCCTCATGCTACCCACACTATGACATCAACCTGAACAATGGGGGGGATATGTACACTCCAGGGGATACTATGATCGCAATGAATAAGGTTCATTTCGATGCGACTCACCCTTCGGCTTTGATACTGCCTGTGGTGGGAGAAGGTACTGAAATAGCAGAAAAGAATATACAAATGCCTGACAAATATGAAATTTCATGTTATCCTAATCCGTTCAATGAATCAATTTCTATCAAAATTGATTTCAGGAGTTTTTCTAATAATTTTTATAATTCAGGCTTAGAAAAACTCCACGCACAAGCGGGGATCGGTCTGGATGTTTATGATATCAATGGCAGATTGGCTTTTAGTGACAGGCAAGGATGCCTGTCCATACAAGGCAGGGATGCCTGTCTATACAGGTGGGAACCTAAAAAATCATTAACTAGCGGAATTTATTTTGTAAAGATAAAATCAGGAAGTAATATT
>JAFGQG010000013.1 GCA_016935765.1 bacterium | reverse complement strand
ATACGTTAGATAGCTTTCGTTAATCCCCAAAAACTGCAATAAAAATGATCAAATATGACAAAAACGCTAAACTTGTTCCCTGTTAAAATAATATAAATTTGGTGAACAAACCGGTCAGCGCTCAACGATTAGCGATTGCAGATTTTAGAAGAAAAAAAATGAAAAAATAAAACGGAATTTTTTGAAAAATAGTGGTTAAAAACTGCATCAATTAAGGCATTAATGGCCGTTTGAAAAAGGTGTATAAAAAATATGATAAAAAAAATGAATTATTTACTAATTATACTTGATAAATTTTCACTTATATTTATATTAAATTAGTTTTTAGAAAGAGAGAGTAATTCAACAGGTTTTTCAAAGAAAGTTTTTAGATTGTAAATTATTATTTTATTATAATTTTCGGCTAGGAGAAAGACTATGTCCAAAAAGCTATTATTATTTTTAATTATTCCGTTAATTTTTATTGCGTGCAAAGAGGGTGACAAACCTGCTTCACCCTTTGAATATAACATCATGGATCTCCCCCGCGACGATGGAACAGGGGTGGTCCTTACGTGGATTCATTTCAACGCCTCTCCTACAAAGGAGTACCAGATATTCCGTGGTGAATCAGAGGAAGAAATGGAATTGGTTACCACGAAACTCGTGCAGACCGCCTTTGAAGAACCCAGTATGGATCCCGCGAATTATATCGGAGACCAGGATTATTATATAATCATTGAGAACGAAACCGAGATCCCCACTCTAAAACTGGTCAAAGCGACTCAAGCAAACAAGGATTCGATAGCCCAGATAGGCGATAAAGTAGAGAGGCTGGAAACTGAGATCGCTCCCCCTAAATTCGATATGTTACAGAAGGAATACGTCACCGGCGATTACTTCAAGATAATGGCAGATGAAAAGGAAGCTTCGAAACCGAACTTCCGCCAAATACCTGGCAAGTTTACTGAGATAGACGAAGATACTTACACATTCGAGGAGGGCGAAAACCTGATACAGGTTGCCGTGCAAAAAACCCGGGAAGAGATAGATTTCCTTAACCGCAAGGATAAGATCTACGAGAATGTTCCCGAGTACGAGAAGTTCATAAAAAAATACGGAATAAAGATAGTCGCTTTCGTAACGGAGAACAGAAGGTATTGCATGGTTTCCACTCCATTTCAGCACGTTGCCACTGAAGGACTTGAGAAAGACAGAACATATCACTATAAAATCGTCGCTGTGGGAATGGATGGGACCAAAGCAGAATCCGGTATAAAAGAAGTAACAACCGTGGATAATATTCCTACCCCGCCGCGTATCAATTATTGCCTTTTCGACTCAACCCTAAATAAAATGTACGTAAGTTGGGCTTCCCCGGACAGGGATATCCAAGAGTATTCGCTATACTCAACTACGGAAGACGACACTCTCGCGGAAGCTGGTACTCTTATTGAAAACTATAATCCGACCTGGGCGTCCGCAAGTTATGAAACCGATATGAGCGCTCTCGACCAATCCTTCTATCTTACCGCAACAGATGAAGCTGGCAACTCAACCAGTTCCGCTCTATTCAGCCCCGAGATGTTTCAGCTTGGAGATATTCCTCTTCCGGAGGATTTGAGACTTGTAGAACCTCCAAATGACAAGAGAGGCAACGTTCTCTCCGTTCAATGGGAACCCATTCAAATTTATGTTGAGTACACTGTCACTGATGTCATCCCGCCACAAATCCACCAAAAGAAATACGATTTTGAAGGCAGGAATTGCTACCTGGTTCAAGATTCCGAGACCGGTGAGCAGGATATAATATGTTCTGACAAATGGGAACAGCCGGTTGACTATATTGCCAAAGTTTTATGGGTACAAGAGCCCATAGAACCTGAAGCAGCGGAAGTTGGCAACAAAAACCTGATAATATCCTACTTAGCCGCCTATAACAGGAGTTACATCGATAAAGTACTTCAGAATATTGGTTTCGCCAGAGCTAAATTAGATGATGGCGATTGGGACGTGGACAGAATGGAGATCGGGAAGTTTAAATTTTTGGATATACCTCCGAAGGAGTATGAATTAACGGTACAATTATTATCCTCATCCGGAAAGCCGTTCAAGCACCCTGAAGCTACGGTAAACCTGACCGTTGACGCCACCAAGAACGAAATCTACAGTCCGGATATACCACCCTATTCCTATGAACTTTATCGTTTCAAGGAGGGTGAAGACAAGACATCTGCTGAAGAAATAGCTACATTATCCCCTACCTCGAGGGAATACAGGGATGCCCTGGATTCACTTCATTACAAATACGCGTTTAATTATTTTCTGAGGGTGAATTCCCCTACTGGTGGGTTTGCTGATTCCCCGACAATGGGGCCCAAAAAAGCGCATAGCGAATTTTTTAATACGAATAAACTAACTGTTTTTGCACTTATGATGCTATTCATTGGATTCGCGCTGTTCTTTTTCAACCGCGCCAGGAAGGGCAAGAAATTTTATATCAGACCGATCGCCGGAATCGATCATGTTGACGAAGCCCTTGGGCGTGCGACTGAGATGGGAAGACCGGCGCTCTTCATACTAGGCCTCTCCACTATTTCCGATATCGCAACACTTGCTGGATTGACTGTACTCGGCAGGGTCGTTAAAAAAGCAGCGAAGTATAAAACCCGGGTGATCGTGCCTTGCTATAATCCAATAGTATTTCTCGTTGCCCAGGAAACGGTCAAATCCGCTTGTATCGAAGCTGGAAGACCTGATGCATACAAAGAAGACGACGTATTTTTTGTAACCCAGAGTCAGTTTGCCTACGCTGCAGCAGTCAACGGGATCATGCTTCGTGAAAAAACCGCCACTAATTTCTACATGGGCATGTTCTATGCGGAATCTCTTCTACTCGCTGAAACAGGTACAAGGATGGGAGCTATCCAGATCGCCGGCACCGACGCCGTTACACAGATCCCGTTTTTCATCACTACCTGCGACTACACACTTATTGGCGAGGAACTCTACGCTGCTTCAGCTTATTTATCCGATGAACCCATACAGGTTGGCTCCCTGAAAGCGCAGGATTACGGTAAAGCAGTGGTGATGTTCCTGATAGTGCTCGGTATCATCCTGATGTCCGTCCACCAGGATTGGATATATCACCTGTTTACAATTGTGGCGGAATAAGAATAGAGTACAGAGTACTGAGAAAGATGAACCACGGAGAGACTGAGAAAATAGAAAATATCAATGAAAATTATATTTAAAATAATGAATTTTTACGTTTGAAAAAAGATGGCATAAATTTACTTAAAGTACTTAATGGCTATATATCAAAAACACAAAAAATGAAGCAAGATTATACAAAGCACATAAGGTCTTAGAAATGAAATTTAGAATATGTTTAGAAAACGTTTTATTTCCTGATTTCTATTTTCTAATTTCTTATTGCATGACCAATAGATTAACTAAACTCGACAATAGATAATTTTAATTATCAAGGAGGCTAACATAAAATGTTCTGGAAGAGGCAAATACCACTGGCAATTGCGTTTCTTGCCGGTCTAATTTTCGCGATTCAATATTTTGTTCCCCACCGTGTTTCCCAAACCATTTTTGATTGGTACACGGATTGGGGAATTGTGATAGGAGCTTTTGGCGCTATTTTAGGATTTTACAGCATTTCACGCCTGCATATTACAAAAATCACAAAGAGAAGAGAGGGGTGGTTATACAGTGTTGCTACCCTTGTATGTATATTAGCAATGGTTATTGGAGCTATCGTTGGCGGCACTGAGAAAGGAACATTCTTCGCTCAAATGTACAGCTATGTATTCGTATCTATAAGCGCGACGATGTTTTCCTTACTTGGTTTCTACATCGCATCCGCGGCATACAGGGCTTTCAGGGCAAGAACCGCCCTGGCAACCGGTCTGCTGCTGGCAGCTATCCTCGTCATGCTGGGAAGGGTGCCGCTCGGACAGACAATTTCCTTCTGGACAAAATGGAACCCAAATCTCCCATCTCTCGTGGACATCGCTAACTGGATAATGGATGTACCGAATATGGCTGCAAAAAGAGCTATCGCGCTCGGTGTCGCTCTGGGTATGATGCTGGTCTCATTAAAAATAATCCTGGGCATTGAGAGAACCTACCTCGGCGGTGGTGATTAAAGAGAATTTTAACTATGGATTTTAATACAATGATAAACGATTTCTATAAATTACAGATTAAACCCAAAAGGGGGCATGATGAAATTCATTGAAAAATTAATGAGCATAGATAGAAGGATAATATATATCCTTATCGCTCTCGCTATTATCATTCCATTCTTCGTACCGATGGGTCTGCCTATTCCAATAACTAAAGAGGTAGAAAGCATCTACAACTATATCGAGGACCTGGGTCCAAACGATGCTATCATAATTTCGAATGACTATGATCCCCAAACTAAACCGGAGCTTTACCCAATGGTTAAAGCCATCATTCGGCATGCATTCGATAGAGAAGTCAAAGTCATCGTGATGACCCTTATCGTTACCGGTGTCGGTCTTGCTGAAGAAGCAGTGAAGGAAGTCGCGGATGAATACGGGATGGTCAACGGAAAGGACTACTGTTTTCTGGGGTACAGACCCGGATGGGGATTATTGATCCTGGGTATGGGGGTTGATATTCACACCCAGTTTCCAACCGACTACTACGGTACACCCATCAAGGATATACCGGTAATGGCGGACATTCATAATTTCGACGACATCGACCTGGTTTTAAGTTTTAGCGGCTCGAGTATCGTTGTTTCATGGCTGACCATGGCGAAGGAGAGATTCGGGCAGAACATCGCCTGGGGAGTTACCGGGGTTATGGCGCCGGACTACTACATCTACCTCCAGAGCGGTCAGATCGTTGGTATGCTTGGCGGCTTGAAGGGCGCTGCAGAATACGAAACCCTTATCAATAAACCAGACACTGCAACAGCGGGTATGGACGCGCAATCATGGGCGCATGTCATCATTATCGTTTTCATATTGATAGGAAATATTGGATTTTTTATAACTGGCAAAAAGAACCTTAAACCAAATATATAAGAATATACCGGAGGTAATAAGATGCATTTATCCCCTAATATATGGGTTTGGATAGCAGTATTTTTCACACTGTGTATTTACTCTTTTCTATATAAGGATAACCCGTTCTACAAATTCGCAGAGCACGTTGTAGTGGGGGTTTCCGTAGGGTATGGCATGGTTATGTGGTGGAACCTGTCCGTGGTGCAAAGATGCTGGGTACCGTTCATCGAACAGCAGAGATACGATTACATCTTCCCGGCAATCCTCGGATTACTTCTGATATTCAGGCTATCACAGAAATTGTCCTGGCTTTCAAGATATACACTGGGATTTACGGTCGGCGCTGGAGCTGGCGTGGGTCTTCCACTTACCATTCAGGCAACCATACTAAAGCAATTCCAGGCGACTGTGTTGCCCCTCAACTTCACCACCTGGGCTGGAATATGCAACTTCCTTATCATACTGGGTGTGCTGTCCGGCTTGATATACTTCTTCTTCTCCAAGGAGCATAAAGGCGTCTTCGGAGGGGTCGCACAGGTCGGCATCTGGTTCCTGATGATAGGATTCGGCGCTACATTCGGCTACACGGTGATGGCGAGGCTATCGCTCGCCATCGGGAGAGTGCTATTCATTCTCCAGGATGCCCTGGGCGTGAATGTCGGATAAGTAAAGCACTGTGAATTTGAATAATATTGAATAAAATCCTGAATATATTTTTATTTTTACTTGCGAAACTATAGAAACATCTTATATTGTTATTAAAGCATAATAATTGTTATAGGTGGTATTAAAATGGACGATGCTATAGCTACTTTAAATGAAAGAGTATCCCGGTTAGAGGGCTGGAAGGACAGCCAGGAGGAAGTTATAAATAGTATCAGAGAAGATTTGAATGATATTAAAGTGCGAATAACACATCTTGATTCAAAGACCGATAATAGAATAATGTCTCTTGAGGAAAAGTTCGATAATAGAATAATGTCTCTTGAGGAAAAGTTCGATAATAGAATAATGTCTCTTGAGGAAAAGTTCGATAATAGAATAATGTCTATCGAGAAAAAAGTGAATACACATTTTCGCTGGATTGTTGGTATTCAAGTCGTTACTTTTGTTGCAATAGTTGGTTTAATCCTTCCGTTTGTAATTAGGTGATTTTAAATACTTGAATTAGGAATAACAACACCATTTTTATCAATTTTCACCTGATAGATTGAATAAAGTGAATCACTTTTTAGCAATCCAACATCTAATAAGTAATCACCCGAATCTAAATAGATTAAATCTGTAATATCAGTAATATCAAACTCATAAATAGTTATTGGGAGATTCTTTATAACCCTGAATGCATCTTTTTTAACATTCATCCTGTAATAACTTATGGTGGAATCTACTTGATTAACAGTGTAATAGATTAACCTTTCATTAAAATCCCTCGGTAATATACGTTGCTCTGTTTTTTTTAAAGCCGGAGGACCCAGGTACTCCACTGCTTCTGCAGAATCCCAGGCAAATCTGAAATTAAGCATTGATTATGCGTTAATCCACATACATGTCTATATTCTTTTTTATACTCAAAAAAATCTTTAGATTGGGGGGGATACGGACGGATCGACCAGTTGGTTGGCAGTTATTTTTGAAATATCACCATAATTGTAAAGCTGTGATAGGGTACCAATTTTGATATCTGTATTATAAGCAATTTGTTTCGACCAATAGCCAGGAGGACCAAATGGCCAGGGAGTAACATCCTTTATTAGATTGCCATTTTCATCCAAAATAACATAGTAATGCGTTGGTTTGTTATCTTTTACACTAACAAAATTTCCATTATTATAAAGGCTAATTATTATGTAGCCATCGGAATTTATAGCCATGTCGCGTGCAACTCTAGCACAATTCTCTTCACGATAATGCTCCCAACCGGTTTCTCTAGTTGAACAAGGACATCCACCCAGCTTAAGTCTTTTTCAAATACTTCATTACCATATTTATCATATTTAATAAGTATTTTGTTATATAACCATAAATACAAATTCACTCCCTATTTTGCTAAACTACCTTCAAATTAGTATTCAGGAAGGTTAACATCCAATTTAAATTGATAAATACTAATATCCTGTAACTAACCATCGCCAAAGTGGAATAAACGTAATCTTTCTCTTTATACCGGAACATACCACCTCCTCTTCATTCTCATGCTCCCCGGTTATTACCAGTAGGTTTTTACATTTTAATAGCTTACTGGCTTGAACCAGACTTCCTATTTCCCTCTTCCAGGTACCAGGATTTTTGATATCATAGCAAACCTGAATCAATTGAATTACCTTTGAATTACTCTCAAGAACAAAATCAATTTCCTTATCCTTCCCGTTTTTCCAATAGTAAACATTGAACGAATTTGTGAAACTCTTTCTTCGCATTAATTCTAACGCTACAATATTTTCATACAGCCTTCCTGTATTGGCTGATTGCTGAAAAGCAACTTTTCTCATTAAACCAGTATCTATCGAATAGACTTTTTTAGGCGCTCTTTTCTGTTCCTTAAATTTATATGAAAACTTATTTAGAAGAAAAATAAGATAAGATTGTTCCAGGTAAGAAACATAATCAATGACTGTGTGTATATCGGTTATAGAAAATATATTTGCAAGTTTTGTGAAGGTAATATCACACGCAAAGTTGGATAGCAGATATTTTGCCAGACCCCTGAATTTATCCTTGTATAGAATGTTATAGCGAAGGAAGATATCCTTCATTATGATATCCTTATAAATACGGTCAAGAATTCTTTGACCAAATTTGTGTACTTCCGGAAATCCACCATTTTCAATATACTCAACAAGCAGGTTTCTAATTTGGGCAATTTTCATGGTTGAAAAATCAGGTTCCAACTTAAAACCCTTCAGCTTTATGAACTCCCTGAAAGAAAAAGGAAATACATCATAACTTATATATCTTCCAGTTAGATGCGAAGACAGTTCACCAGATAATAATCTTGAATTACTACCTGTGATAATAACTTTTTTCGTTCTTCGCAACCTGTTAACGAACAATTCCCATCCCTTGACATTTTGAATCTCATCCAGGATGATGTATTCGACATTCTCATCTTTTAATTCATAAAAAGCTTGAAGTATCTTGTTCAGGTTTTCTGTCTCCAGGTTTATTAGTCTTTCATCATCAAAATTCAAATAACAATATTCTTTATCCTTAAACAGTAGAAGTGAAAGCAGGCTTTTGCCAGACCTTCTAACACCGAGAATAGCTAATATGTTAGGGTGTTTCAGGTATTTCTGAAGGTCATATTTTTGAAGTTCCCGTTCTATTATTTTTTCATTCCGAAAAATCTCCCCGACCTCAAATTCCTGATCAAGAATGATTTGTTTTATATTTGTAACAGTTATGTTGTTCACAATCACAAAAATATAATAAATATTGTGATTGTCAACCACATAATTCAAAATTTCTTAGTATTGATCGCTGATTCTTATGACACAAATTTTATATTTCGTACCTAAAGGCACTATTTTTGGGGTTTATTCTTTGCTACAAATATCCCTGTCCCACACTGCGCTAAAGTTTATCCCTCGTAATTCCGCTTTAAGACGGAACGGAGTAGGGCTTCTAGTGGTAAACCTAAAGGGATTCATGTAAAATTTTTTTGCTTTTTTAAACCGTGATAATCAGTTTCAACTAGGTTCTGTTTTTTTACTTTTGACTTTTGAGATTTGGCTTTTGTATTTTGACTTTTCTTCTTTCTCCGTGACTCTGTGTCTCTGTGGTTACTATTTTTAAAAATCCCCAATCTCAATCACGCAATTCTCCCGCACCAGTATCCAATACCCAAGCCCCGGGAGTAAATCTTCAGTAGGCGAATAGCTGCCGGAAAACGTATCGAAGTAGTAAACAGGTGTCTCAAGCAACCCTGGTGGCGACGTTTCGAGTGAACTTACCGGGACTCCCCCTATAGTGGATCCCACCATATTCCAGCCGCGGTCCAGGTTCAAGCGCAGAGTATAGAGTATTATACCGCCAATACTGTAGGTAGTGTCCACAGTCGAGTAGAGCCAGAACGCCTGCCCCGGGATTATCGATTCAACGATCCTGTACGCTCGCTCGCTCGATTCATAGTAGTACAGGTCTCCGAAGGCGGTCGGAAACAGTTCCTCGAGCCCTGTAAATTGCGGGTAAACCGGCAGCGAGACCAGGTTCCACCCCTCTTTCAACGTAATGCCATAAGTGCCGATCTCGGGCTGGGAGTATCTTATCACAACGATTTCATCTTCCGCGAAATGGTAAGTTGAGGCGGTGTGCATTTCGATGGAGTCATTGATAGTTATCCATCCTGCTGGCAGAAAATCGTGATTCCAGGTAAGATATCCCTCTCCCCTGCTGGTGGGCAAGGTCCAGGTCGCTGGAATGGTTCCAGAATTCCGCACGTCGCGAAGAAGCGAGGTAATGTGAGGATATGCAGCGTCTTCAATGCGGAATACTCCATCCACTTCTGCGCCGGGGGATGGCAAAGCTACGATATCTGTACCGGGATCGTATCCCTCTGTGGCTCTTTCGGATAGACCGAAGGTCAGAGTCCGCTGCGTTTCATAAGCCATGTTCTGCACCTTTATATCCATCAGCCAGACCGGGATTCCCCAGCTTACGATGAACGAGCCATTGGTATTGGAGGTTCTCGCGGAGGAGTTTAATATAACCTCGTCCAGGACGAGTGGAGTATATGCCCCTTCGACTGCCGAGGGGTTCACGAGGAACTTGATGAAGCAGAAGACGCCGCTTTCTTCATATACCGTACTCCCTGAAATACCGCCATTAATTTCACCGTCCGAAACATCGGCATAATCCACACTCCATCCTTCGCAGTAGCCACCCGCAAGTTCGAATCCTACAGGCTGGAGTATCGCGGGATCAGCTTCAATACTGACTTCCAATTCTCCTACCCCGTATTCACCGAGGTTCAGCAAGGTTAACGGAATATTCACGGTATCCCCGGCGAAACCAGTAGTATCCGGGAGCGAGGCTGAAGCGGTAAACACCTGGAAGCTCCACACGTAGGGGGCGTACCTGAGGTTGTTAGCCGGGCATATCGTAGGCGAATCCTTCACCCTGATGAGGCTGACCACGACCGACTCCCCTGGCGAAAAATCGCGACCAGCAGCTACGCAATCATAATGGAGCCTTTCGCCGTCCCAGGTTAATAGAGAATCAGCCCAATAGATCGTATCGTTGTTTATTGCCAAAACAGCGGTAGAAATATTGACACCTGAGAAATTATCTGTTATAATAACCGAGATTTCTGGGGATATCTCTGTAACGATGGCGCCGTCCGAAGGTTGTGGTGAAGATGCAATTGGCCCTGATAAATCCACATAGTATTCCCACGAGAATGTATCCGCAACGTTCGGACCGCAGTAATCCGGCATATCCTCCATGTTTGTGAGGAAGACTTTCACGGTTTCAGCGTCGGTGAAGATCATCCCGGCGCGCGGGGGGTAAAAATGAAAGAGGTCGCCTTCAACCGTTAGCGCTTCTGACGCGACGGAAAAAGTCAGGTCTCGTATGTTGAACCTGAACGCCGACATATTCAAACCGCTGATCGAGTCCCTTACCACAACCGTAACAGGGCTGCCCGGACAGGAAGTGATAGCGCCCGGACGTGGGTATGGCGCAAAGGTTATCGGCGGTCGCAGATCGATAACGAAACTCCACTCGATGATTCCATCCATCGGATTACCGAGGCTATCTTCAGCCGCGAGCAGAACCACGTCGACCTCCTGGTCATTGCTCCAGTTTGACGACGGAATGAAGGTGAGATAACCGTCTTCAAAACTAAGCTCAGGATCCGCAGTTGTATAAAGGTGTTCTTCGACCGACAGCACGATCGACTCGGGGTTCACGCCTCTGGGGTCTTCGAGGAACATGATTATATCCTGGTCATCGCAGGAACTGTACGTATCGGGAAGGGGCGCGATGATCGTGGCATCCGGTCCGGTTACATCCAGATAGATCATCGTAGTGTGGTACGCTATTTCTGGCGCATTATCAGTGAAAAGGGATAGTGTCGCGTATCCAGCCCGGGTGAACCATTCCGCCTGGACGCCTGCCCCGGGAGCAAGCCATACCCCTTCGGGATTCCTGTAATTGTAGTAGATATGCCTATCGACCGCATATATATTCAGACCGTTCATCCACGTAAGGTGGATTCCTCCTTCAGTATCGACCGCAATCATCTTTCCCATGCTCGCGTTTTGCTGATAATCGTACCAGCTTGTTCCGACGGTCACACCCGGCGAGGTACTGAGTGTATCAGTTGGTGGCGGTTCCAGCAGGTCAGAAGCTGGAATTTCGAGGTATTTGATTTCATTCAATGTCCAATCACCTTCAGGGAGAGGGTCAGTTACCACTCCGCCGGCATCCTTATCATTCACGTAGATAATATGGAGGTTATCGTCCACGATTTCAGCCAATGAAGCCCAATGGTCGTTATTACAATCACCGGGCAGAGCTCCTGGAGACGGGGTTCTTGTGAGATTATGCGGTTCAAGCCACGTTGCGCCGCCATCCGTTGAAACCGCCGCGCAGATATCGCCGTTGTTCAGCAATCCCGCGGAGACGTCCCCTACATAAAATTGTGTCCAGGTACAATAAAGGTACCCTGTTGCAGGATTTACGCCGATATTAGGCTTTGAGACGGTTCGGTTCCAATTTCCGGGATCAGTAACATCGTACCACCCGTCTGCTACTTCACTCAAGCCTGTTGCTGCTGACCAGTGCCATATTTTTGCTGCTGAAGGTCCGATATAGGAAGTAAACTCATCGACATAGGCGACGTTAAATACAATATGCAGCGAGTCATCATGGTCGTAGATAGCATCGAGGTCACAGTACGCGCGAAAGGTATCCGCTGTTTCAAAGCTGGTTACGTTTACCCTTTCAGAGAGGTCCCATGTGACTCCGTCAGGGGATTGCAGGTAGTATATATCGTTATTGTAATCATCCAGACCGGTTAAAATAAAGTATTTGGGGTGCGCGTAGACTATTGCGACCTTGTCTGAAACTTGTGAAGCGGTCACTATAACTGATATAGTTGAGACAGAATCGACGAGCAGCATGGGTGTGAATGTTTCGCCCCGGTCTTCCGAGCGAAAGTACCCGAGAAGCTGAGGCTCAAGACTTGTGTCCAGGTTTTGTGTAGCGACCACGTGAATCCTGTTGTTCCTATCGACAGTGGTATGGGGCCATATCATCATAGGGAGTGTATCAGGAAACACGTTATGTTCTCTAAACACATCGCTACCGGGTTCGCTGCCGACTGACACTGCAGGATAGTAGCCTAATTTCGCGCCAGGTGGCGGACCGACGGGGTTCCCGTCCCGCGCTCTCATTCTGGAAGCTGGTATTTTCGTAATCGCGAAAGCACTTCCAGGTAAAAGTAATAAAATTAAAAAGAATACTCCTGTAAGAAGTCTGAACTTGCTCATTCTATACAACCCCCTTTAAATTTTTAAGAAAGGACTTTTCTTTGCTTCAGGAACCCTAAAGTCAGGAATATGGCTACTATCGCGTAAATTGTTCTCAGCAGCCATTCGTATTGCGGGATCAATCCAGCGACGGACGCAATTTCGATGATCTTCCCTAACGCAAAAATGATAGTAGCGCCGACCAACCATCTCCATGATAGTGTTAACTCTCCACCCCTCATATAGATATAAAGTTGTGTTCCGAAAAACACAGCAAGCAGCAAAAACAAGATGGTTATCGTATCGATAATGATGTAGTATATGTCTGTAGATTGCTCCATGGGTGCGGGTTTTGATTTCGCTATCTGGATCTCTTCATCCATAAATCCGGTCTGCGCAATCAGCAAACCTACCGACAACAATACCAATGCGATAATAAAAAAAACAGTTAATATTTTCACTATATCCTCCTATCTATCAAGGGTTCGTTTAATATCGTTATAAACACCGTATTTTTGGAAAAAGTCTTTGTAATCAGTCAAATAAGGTTGTACTATTTCATCTATCTTCGCATAGACTTCGTCACCTATTCTCGAGCCAAAGATGTTTGTTAACTCATTGAACTCCGCTTCAAGAAGTGAAGCTAAGCCTGACGAGACCTGGTGAATTCTGGATTCCGCCGGAAGCTTTTTTACCATTTCAATGAAGTTAATGAATTTTATTTTGTTATCATCCGTAATGTTGATATAATTCAGCACAGGGTATTTTTCAGATACACTTCTAAAACCTAGAATAAACTTTTTCCCGCCTCCTCTGCCCATTTTCTTAACAAATGTATCGGAGATGATTTCAAGGGCTGGCTGGTAAATTTTCGATAGAAGACCCAGTAATTCTTCTTGTTCAGCAATCTTCATTTTCTTGGATTCCTTTTTACCAAGCTTCTGAACGAATCCAGCCATCAATAATCCGTATATAGCTCT
Organism: bacterium; assembly: GCA_016935765.1. GTDB lineage: Bacteria > UBP14 > UBA6098 > JAFGQG01 > JAFGQG01 > JAFGQG01. The sequence goes on along the minus strand of JAFGQG010000013.1, from coordinate 608 downwards.
TGATGTAGCCAGCTCCCCAAGTACGCTTTTTTCTCTTATCTCTTCAATGCTGCGTTCTCCATCCAGCAGGGATAATACCTGCGCTTCTTCAGCATTCAGCTTTACATCTTCATGTTGTGAAAAAGCTTTAGGTGAGAGACTCAGTACTGTGTTTCCCGAAGGCATTTTATTTCTAATTTGGGTCCATTCATCTAATCTTCGGGTTCCTTCCATAAGAATATTCATGGTATTCAAGGCGGAGATCATGTATTCCGTATCGGGAAGCTCGTTCTCCCTGAACTCAAATTCTCCGTCGATCCAGTCGAAAATGTCATAAATAATCTCCTCCACCTGGGATTTGACTAAAGCTGCAATTTGATCCTTGGGAAGCAGGTTAAGATAGACCAGTGTGGACGCCAGGTTCTGTTGAGTCATTTCCTGTACTTTCTTGCATTCATTCAATTGTTCCTGCGAAATCATATTTTTTTTCAGAATAACGTTTTCCAACATATCTTCTTCCGCTGAAGACGTCGCATAGATCACATTACCTTCTTTAAAATAAATTTCCTTTGTTATATCACCCCTGGAAACAAATAATGTACCAGTTTTACCGCCCATAGTCAATAGTT
>JAFGQG010000113.1 GCA_016935765.1 bacterium | reverse complement strand
GGATCGGAGGAAATGAAAAAAAGTAATTCATCACAATCATGCTTATGGGGAGGGTCCCAGGAGACGTGAGGAGCCATGATGGCAACAAAATTGATGTTAAAATCGAATCCTGGAAGTCTGGATATTAAAGCTTCATCCAACCCGAACGTGGGAACCGCCTTGGCCTTTTCGGGAGGCGGTGTAAATCTAGGTTGTGTATAGACATATTGTTCGTATTTTGAATCAACCATTGACCCTGGTTCTCCTTAACGATATTTTGTATTACCTCTAACATTCTGATAATAAAAGTCTATTAAGATACCAGCTTTCTCACGTATTCAGGTGAGATGTAGATATGAACAAAGAGGATGGGTTTACTTATCTTAACGAAATTAAGCGGACAATGAATCAGTCCCTTAGGGATACATATCATCGATGGTGAATTAATGATTTGTTTTTCCCCTTCCCGGCCCAGCGAAAGCTCTACTTCAGCCCCAAAATCAAGTTCATCTGCCGGGTCTCGTGAAAGAAAACACAATACCTCGTCAAAATCGTGGGAATGGGGTTTATCAACTATCAATACAGGTTGTGAAACAAAAGCCCATTTCATACGATGTTTAATGCCGCACCAGTCCTCGCGGCCTTCTAGAACAACCGAAATTCCGGCGGAAGTTTTAATATTTGGATTTTTCCCGGGGGTCTGTTTTAGAATGTATTCCGAGTATTTCTTTTCAATCATAATAGTAGTTTCTCCATTCGGTAACTTATCGAGGTTCAAATCATGACTCAGCAGGTAAACTAATTATTCTTCTGGTCGGCATCGGTACCGATGTTCTATATCAGTTAATAAAAAATACTTAGTTGTCGAGTATAAGCTTCGTATAAGAACTATTCAACGATATAGCAAACACAAATAAAGTTTCTTAGCTAAGCTTATACCTTATCTCCTTCTACGAAGACATTTCTTTTTTTCTCACTTGTCTCATTTCCAGTAACAGGATGTTTGTAGTGAAAAGGAAGGATATAGCCGGAAGGATAGGCGTAATTTTTGCCGCTGGCAATGATATCCGGTTCCCACCAATCTGGGAATTTGGTGCCACCAGTTTCCAGAGTTTCTTTGCTGAGTCTATCTGGTTTCACCCAGCCGTGTTCCGGAATACAGCTGTAGAGGGGAACCCATTTTAATTTCCATATTTTCCAGACTTCATTTTCTTTGATAAATTCATTCTCGTATATTCCACAGGCTAATGCTTGTTTTACGCCTTTGCTCTTTGCCCCGATGCTAATCTCTTCGCCTGAGGGAATAGCCATTGCCCCAAATCCCCACCACCTACCTTTAGCTGTCTTCCCGTCTGTTTCAATATCGATCACCCCTGAAAGCTGCATCATCTGATGCATAAATTCAGGATTCATGTTCTTATTTGTAGTCCCGAAAGCCCTTTCTACTCCTTTTTTACCGAAAAAAGTTCCTTCAGGAAACTCAACCGTGGTATCTTCACGATCCGCAAAGCAGTCTATAATTTCCTGGTTCATGAAATTAATGAGATAGAATCCATAAGCATTTTCCAGCTTTCTTACAGCCTCAATGTCCTTTATTCTCTGGAGTTCTTTCTTTATCGATTGAATTTGTTCATCGATTGGTTCGTTGTTACTTTTCATACGCCTCTTTTAGGCACTGTGTTTAATCTTTAAGTGGTTAAGCCTGAGTTTTATATTCGTTACTATCTAAAATAAGCATTAAACAGTTAAGTTGATATGGTTTTTAACCCATTCAGGGTCATTGATTTCATGTAAATTATGCATCGGATCAGGTATTGTGGAGAAAATAAAAAACGGAGAATCAACTTTACGGTAGATCATTGGTGCGTGCCGAAGTTTCTTGGGGACAAAAAGAACACAGCTCTTTTTGATGATATATTTTTCATCTTCGTACCAGAACTCTATTTCAGCACCCAATTCAAAGGGCTTCTCGAAGTTACTCCCGATAAATCCAATATATTCGTCCTCGTCATGATAATGCTGTTGTATCATTTCAGGGGTTAATTCAGGCACACCGGTAAGCCATGTGCCACAAAACATGAAAGCCCCTTTAATTATTCTATCGTGTATATAAAACATCTGCGTGCCCGGCGTTTTTTCCTGTGGGTGTTTTTCGGGTGGCGGTGTTTGACCGGCATCAATTATGTATTTATCGAATATTCTCTCAACCATTTATCTCCTCTTTTCTTGATTGTTATGCCTGACTGCGGTCTGCCTGCGTCAAATCCCTGAGGTGGTCGAATTATCTGTGTACTATTTATCATTACAATTGAATTCTAAACATCTTCGACGTTAAATGAACCTTCCTCTTTTTTTCATTCTTTCTATAATGTTCCTCGTAACCTGGGGTCTAAGGCATCCCTGAGTCCATCTCCGACCATATTGAAAGAAAACACAACAATCATAATTGCTATACCCGGAGAAAAACTAAGGAGAGGATAGGTCCGTATACGCTGATAACCATCGTTAATCATGCTCCCCCAGGCAGCTCCCGGGGGACTTATACCTATACCAAGGAAACTCAAGCCGGCTTCAGCCAGAATGGTGGACCCCATCATGAGAGTCACCATCACAATCAATGGTGGCAGGCAGTTGGGGATTATATGGAGTAGCATTATTCGCCAGGAAGTACACCCCAGTGACCTGCCGGCAACAATATACTCATTTTCTTTGACAGATATAACCTGACCACACATTAAGCGGGCATATATGGGAACCAGTCCCACTCCAAGGGCTATCACGATATTGGTTAAACCTCCTCCGAGTAAAGCAGCAATGGTCAAGGCGAATAATATCATCGGGAAAGACATGAGTGCGTCAACAAATCTCATGATAATAAGGTTATAAAGGCCGCCGAAGTATCCAGCAACTAATCCTATGAAAAGGCCGACAGTAGCACCTATACCGATGGCAGCGATACCCACCAACAGAGAAGTTCTTGAGCCGTATATCAACCGGCTTAGAGTGTCTCTTCCAATTGCATCAGTCCCCAGGAGATGCTGGGTACTGGGCATACTCAGTGTGTTATCCAAATCCGGTGTATAGGGATCATAAGGAGCCAGCCAGGGTGCAAAAATGGCCACCATGATAAATAACAGGATAACAACCATACCGAACAGAACCACTTTTCGGCCAAAAAATACCCTGACAAAACGCCTAAACTCGCTTACCCGTGGAGGGGATTCGTAGGCTTTCAATAACTCGAAATTTACTTTAGATGTCATTTGTGTCTCTACTAAGAATAACGTATTCTGGGATCCAGCCAGCCATAGGAAATATCAACAACTAAATTTACCAGCGTTACGATTATGGCGATAATGAGAACAACAGCTTCGACAACTGTGTAATCCAGAGCGCGTACGGCATCCACTGACAGTCTGCCCATACCTGGAATATTGAATACGGTCTCAATAAGCACAGCCCCGCCGATAATATAGCCGAGTTGCATACCTGATAGCGTGGCAATGGGAATAAGGCCGTTTTTCAGGAGATGTTTCATGACTATAACACGTTCCCTCAGCCCTTTAGACCAGGCCGTCCGAATATAGTCCTGTCGATATACCTCCAACATGCTGGATCGGGTCTGACGCGTAATAGCGCCAATGGCGAAAACGCTTTCGCAAGCTACAGGCATTATCATCTGCTTGATACTCAACCCAAAATTATCAAATGGCGAAGTATAGCCGTTGGTCGGCAACCACCCAAGCCTGAATCCAAAAATATAAATCAACATGACACCCATCCAAAAAATGGGCATGGTTATCCCTATATTAGATAAAACCGTTATTAGTACATCGACTTTTTTACCCCTTCTCAATGCTGAAATTGTGCCTGCAACTATCCCGATGAGATTAGCAATAACAAAGGCTGACAAGCCTAAGTAAAGAGTAACAGGTAAGCGCCTAGCGATCAGTTGGTTTACAGGATCAATATAATATGTTGATTTACCAAAATCGCCACGGAAAAGACCTGATATCCAGGATGCATATTGTACCAAAACCGGTCTATCTAGTCCGTATTCATGCCTGAGGATTTCGAGTTCTTCCGGGGTACGGCTCGTGTATCGATCTCGACTCAGAACCATTAAGAGAGGGTCACCGGGTAAAGTGCGCAACATAAAAAATACTACCAAAGTCACGAATATGATGGTTAAAACCGCCAGTAACAATCGACGAATTACAAATGTAACCACGAATAATATCCCTTTATTTTCGCAAGATTCGTATCTGTTGGAACTAAAATCAATAAATTCCTGCAAACATCCGAGTTACAACACCTGGTTAAACGGCTCCTGATTATATCATTTTTACCCTTAAATATTAAGGAAATACAATCCTGATAATTGTAAACAAAAAGTCCACTAATCTAATTTTTCAATTAACCCAAGATAGATTCAAAGCCCCAAAAAGGATGACCGGTGTCGGTTTCGCGTTTAATGGCTAATAATAGCTTTTATATTCTTGCGATATCCCCTCTTCAATCGGACCAGTTGTCTAATTCAAAACATCATTAGTTCGCCGGTCATTCCTTCTTGAGACTTAGATTCTTTTATCCCCGTTTTTCTTTACTACACTCGTTGTTCACCCGTTATGATTTCCATAATTTATTGGAAAGTACTCTTCTTTATTTTTTTATTTTATCCTGCTCAATCCATCCATTGACCCAATCCCAATTGTATGGTGTGAATTGGACGCTATGATCATAACGAACATCGTGCACATAAGGCTGCAAGATCTGAGCACTTGTCCAATCCCAGAGAGGAATAGCAATACATATTTCTGCTTGATACTCTGCGATATCTTTACCCATCTCTATTTGTTTTTGAGCATCAGGCTCTGCCATGAACTTATCCAACATTGCCTGCAATTCCGGTGGCCTATTGAGGGCAGTCCAGTATAGGCCTCTCGACCAGTTCGGTGCGTCAGGCGTCCACCAGAAGCGGTAGTAATATTTAGCTAGACTCGCGTCATTTCCGGTCGGTGATATCAGGAGACCGTCTTCCCAACCGTTGGTTTCCATATCTATCCACTTGGCAACCGTGACTATTTGTATCGTAGTTTGTATACCTGCAGCATTCAGATAAGATTGAATTAAAGGAATATCGTCGCCGTTAAAGACTTCCCCACAATAAAGTGTAGTGGAAAAACCATTCGGATAGCCCGCTGCTTCAATTAATTCCTTGGCCTTAGCCGCGTCATATGTCCGGGGTACAAATCCGGGACGGGCAGGCCTGAGAGCAGGAGTAGCGAATTGATATTGCGGTTCATAGAAGCCATAAAATACCGTATCACAAATCTTTTGTTTATCGATAGCATATTCTACTGCCTCACGAACTTCTTGTTTGGCAAAAGGAGAATTAGGATTACCGCTGGAAGGAATTAGAGCCGACTTAAGTTCCGGCCAGGTATCGCTTTGATATCCTTTCGGTAAAAGGTCATGCAAGAGTTTATATGCCAGACCCAGGAAACTAATTGATTCCCCTTCACCTGCCTCGAAGGACATTTGTGCCGTCACAGGGTCAGGGATAAGAATACTCTTTATCCCGGCAATATGAGGTTTGCCTCCCCAGTAATCGTCATTTCTTTCAGCTAGAAGATAACTATCAGCCTTGTATTCCTTGAATTTAAACGGCCCTGTGCCTATCGGATGTGTGTTAGCCCATTCCTCACCATTCGTTTGGTAGGCAGTCGGCGATATTATATAACCATAAACACCATCAGCCGGGTTAGAAGCTATCGTAGGGAATAGTGAGGCATCATAAGCAGCCGTGCTTATCTTAATGGTATATTCGTCCGAAGCTTCCACCGAGGTAAATATTTTATAGCTGCCAATTTTGGCAGCTATTCCTTGTTCGATATTCCATTTAACCGCCTCGGCATTGAAAGGAGTACCATCGTGAAATTTTACCCCTTCCCTTAAGTGTAAAACTAGGGTTGCACCATTATTGGTCCACTCGTAGCTTTTAGCGAGTATTCCTACAAATTTCCCATCGTTTCCTATTTGAAATAGAGGTTCAACAATTGTGTTAAGCCAGATATCGGATATACCAGCTACTTTCCAGGGTATACCGATAGAGCCCGTTGGGAATTCATTGTGTATCCGTCTGAAAATTCCACCATCCTGCGGTTTAAGGGCACTCGTTGAGGTCGATGTTGTAGCTACTGAAGTTGTTGTTGCTGTCGCTGTTATTGTTGCTGTCTCTGTTTTTGTTGTTGTTGCTGTCTTTGTCGAACTGCAGGCAGTTAGCAAGAGAAATGCCACAAGCAATACTGATAACAATAAAAGGCAATACTTCTTCATAGATTTTTACTCCTTCCTAAATTTATTTAATTCCCTGGTAGTAATTCGTTACATACAAAAACCTCCTGTTGCCAAAACCTTCGTTTTTATTTATTGGTCCAATTTGTGCTTTAATAATACAGTAATCGTTAGTAAATATATAATCTATGTTAGGTTTTTAATAGCTGATACTAATTGGTTTCAGACCATCTTACTCCATTACAAGTGAAATTTTCAGGGGCATCGGCTTTGTAATTGAGGTAGGCACTTCATTTCAGTTTCAGAACTTTTAGTCATGTATGTTCGGTATTTTTTGCAATATAACTGCCCGATTGAACGTTGTAAATAAATATTATAACAAAGAGTTGACATCAGTTTAATAAATATTATAATAATATGCGAGATATTAATAGATGCTATTATAAAAAATGCATATAAATATGTCAAGCAATTTTTGGGGTATTTTAAGGAAGAAGTCTTGATGAATGACGAATTAAAAAAAAGAATCGAGGCCTTCGTGAAAGAAGATCGAGATAGGCACCTAAATCCTCTGATAAAAGCTTACACGGCCTTCTTTCTAGCTTTTGATATAATCGACAATTATGTTAATACCATGTTAAACGAAACTGATATAAGTCGTGCCGGACGAAACATCCTTCATATTCTTATCATAAACGGTGGTAGTATGACCGCAACCGAGATCAGCAAACAAGCATGGCGTTCTACATATTCTGTCGTAAGAGTCATAGATACTCTGGAAAGAGCTGGGTACGTAATACGAGTTGCTCAGAATCATGGTGGTGATCGTAGAAAAAAAATCATTTCAATCACTGAAAAAGGTATAGATGCCGCGGAAGAACTTGTGAAAATATCTGAAGAATTCTTATGCTATCAGGTTCTTGGCGGATTAACAGAAGAACAAATCGATATATTTTTTCAGATTTTAGAGAAAATTAGAAAACATGTGTTCGACTTAGTTGAGAAAAACGGCAATCAATACCTTTACAGGAAGATGTAGTGCAGATATAATCACCAAAATGGATATTATAATACGAGACTATGGTTTAAGGTATTTGGATTCACTTAATATCCTTTGGAGAAAAAGTCAATATTATTTGGGGCAATTACCTAAAGAAAATAAAAGACAATTAAAAAGTCAGTGGATAAAGATGAAAGGATGTTGACGTGAATATTGAAGATTTCGAAAGTAGACTCCAGGCATTGGAGGATCAAATCAGAACTACCAAGGACATCCAGGAAATAGAAAGACTTCAAAAGGCTTACGGTTACTATATCGAACATTGGATGGGAGAAGAACTTGCAGACTTATTCGCCGAAGGTCCGGATGTGGCTCTACATTTATTTGGATGTGGTACTTTTTCAGGTAAAGAAAGTGTCAGGAAATTTTTTACAAGTTATAGTGGTGATAATCCAGAGTTTATCCACCAGGTCATGCAAACCTCGGGGATTATTACCGTTGCCCCGGATGGTATGACAGCCAAGGGTAGATGGAACGGTTGGGGAATTCTTGCTCTGCCCATGGGTGGCGGTGTTAAGCAGGAGTTTCTTGGTGGAATATACGAAAACGATTATATTAAACAAGACGGTATATGGAAGATCAAGATAGCCAGACACTTCCCTACTTATTATGCTTCTCCAGGAGCCGGTATTGTAAAACCGGAACGAGCTGCCGCTGTACCTCCTGATGCTGAAGCAGTTATTGTTCCTGATATTCCAGATAATTATAAAGTTGTGTATCCTTCCGGATATATCCTGCCTTTCCATTTCAAGCACCCTGTGACCGGAAAAATAACCAGCGAAAGTGAGCATAATTCCTCATTGGGAATGGAAGACGAGAACTGGAATTTTTAATAATAGTCAAACATTCCGTTAGTTGGAAGCTTAACTTTAATGGTAGGTTGGACAGCTCCAGGTATGAAGGGATATTATGAAGGTGTTCCAAGTTATTATTGCCTCTAATCAAGTCCAATCGATATGATCCACCTCTATTTTAAAAATTATCTGTCCAACCTGATATTTACACAACTGAGTATCGTTATCTCTTGACAAGAGATCTGAAAGAGGTATCAGGATTTCGGCCTAATGAATCTTTTACACCTATTAATGGTGCAATTCCCTGAATCAGAGGTTACGACAGGAAAAGAATATTGTTGGAGAGAAGATATACGACGTAAAGGAGGCGTAAGAATGGCTGATTTCAGAAAAATACCCTGTGTCATTCAGAGGGCAGGCACCAGCAAAGGAGTCTATTTCCATGAGAAAGATCTACCTGAGAATACACAACTGAGAGAGAAAGTCGTTCTGAGTGTATTTGGAAGTCCTGATATCAGGCAGATCGATGGTTTGGGCGGAGCTGACCCTCTTACCAGCAAGGTTGCCATTATCGGTCCATCTCAACGAGATGATGCTGATGTAAACTATACAATGGGGCAAGTATCGATTGATGAAGCCTTTGTTGATCATTCGGGAAACTGCGGAAATATATCCTCCGGTGTGGGCCCGTTTGCCATAGATGAAGGATTAGTGACAGTAAAAGAACCACAAACGGTCGTACGTATCTATAATACCAACACTAAGAAAATTTTAAAGGCTTATGTTCCTACATATCAGGGAAAAACAAAATATACCGGAGATTATGCTATCGATGGAGTCCCAGGTACCGGGAGTAAAATACTCCTCGATTATTCCGAAACCAGCGGAACATTAGGGAGAGGAGTTTTACCAACCGGTAATCCGGTTGATGTAATT
>JAFGQG010000012.1 GCA_016935765.1 bacterium | reverse complement strand
GAAGGGTTTACGGTCTTTGACTTTCCTCTTGAACACCGAAGATTCATCCGGACCACCAACAGCTTGGAGAGGTTCAACAAGGAAATACGCAAACAAACGAGAGTAGTGGGCGTCTTCCCCAATGAGGCTTCTTGTTTGAGGTTGGTCTCTGCGCTCTTGATGGAGACCAGCGAGGAGTGGCAGATCGGTAAACGTTATTGTGCTGGCAAGTCATTAGTTTGTTAAAGAACGATGGGTATTTCTGACATGAATTTACAGAAAAAAGGTTGCGAAATCCGAAGTAAACATATAAATTTTCTCAAGTTGATTTTCTTTATGCTTTTTTTATTAGTATGGCATTCTTTCTTAATATTTTCAACCTTAACGAAAGTGGTAAGTCAGAGGTCTCCTAAATAAGTTACCACACTAATAAAGGAGACCTAAATGACTAACTAAGATGATCATAAATCCAAGGACAAAGTTTCCTTTTCTAATTTACTCACCGCTATTATCGAGGGGGTTTATTTTAAGAAAATGCCTGATTTATCTTATGGAACGCGAATCATGATCAACACAATCCCTTATTTTCACAAAGCAATTTTCATATAATTGGTCACTCAATGTGAGGTATGATTATTGCCTGAAGTGAACTCGAAAAAATGCGATATTTAACAGGTTAAGGAAAAATACTAATTCTCACAATATCCGCTAAGATTAAGTGAGGAGCAGAGCTTATGTGTACAAAACAAGTCATTTATTAATGTCGAAAGGGCGGAGCGAGGGATTTCCACTCATTGTCCAATGAAAAAACCTATAGGTTTCAGTTTAATTATTTGTATGATAGGTCTCATTGCTTGGGGATTTATTACCCCAAATGGGGTTCATGCAGCAGTTGCTAACAATATCTGGTCAACCAAGTTTGTAAGATACTATTTTGGAATGCTTTCAGATTTTCCACAACTCATTACACCTCCAAAGACCCATTTGCATGCAAACCAATTGATAATCAAGCATGCCTTAAGTAAGGGTGATTATGATTTAGCCATCACTTTGATTACTCCGATATTGGATGATTCTAATTCTTCATTAATGGAAAACTATGCTGAAGTTCTCTATTTTAAAGGCGATTTTATTGGTGCTATTAATGTGTGGGAAAGATTAGCGCAAGAATCGTCCTTAAGACACGCAGTGCTGTATTTCCAAGAAATCAAAAGAAATGATCTTGTACTATCAGCGTATCAGAGTTTATATCAAATTAATCCAGAAAAGTATACTTCGCCTCTGGCAATAGAATATCGAAAACAACAGAAACCTTTGGAGGATGCGACCTTCTTATTTCGATCGGTTCAAAATTTCCCGGATTCAGACCAACAATCAACATGGTTACGGCTTATTGGTGATTTTTATCGTGATTCAGCAGAGTGGGACGAAGCAGAATCTTACTACTATAAAGCACTAAAGAAAAATCCCGATGACTGGGTAATTTGGCAAAGTCTAGGTGAGATGTATTACGCACACAATTCAGATTTAGAAAAAGCGATAGATTGTTCTAAAAAAATTATTGAGATAACTCCGGAACGGGGTCGAGGATACTACTTAATAGGTTATTATCTACAGCGATCAAATGCAGTTACAGAAGCCCTTCACTGGTTCAAGATAGCAGCTGAAAAGGAACCAAACAATAAAAACTACCAAGTGAGTTACACAAATACATTGAGAGATACCAACCAATTAACGGAAGCCATAGAACTTTATGAAGTCCTAATTTTACAATATCCTGAGGACAGCGAACTTCTATACGAGGTTTCGTGGGCATATTGGCTAAATAATGAAATAGAGGTTTCCAAGCAATCAATAGAAAAAGCCATCCAGATTAACCCCGGAAAAGTATATTACTATCTCCGCGCTGGTGATCTATATGAAAAAACAGGCAACATAGTAAAAGCCAAGGAAATATATGAAACTGCGCTTACTATTGATCCCGCAAACATTCAGGCTTCACAGAAGTTAAATCAAATCAATAATCCATAATTTAGTGTATAAACCCAACTCGAAATAAAGATGTATGTAAGGCAAAATAAAGAGATTTGTACTTTCATAGGATGATGAAAACGCCCCACCAATTTTGGAATAGTCAAAAATCCTCAAGAGGCGACTTCCTAGTCGTGCTAATAATCGTGACAAACACTATATTGTATGGTCTATTATTAGCGCAGGATACAATACCATTTATTGGATTATCAGCCTTAGGACTGCTTTGCCTTGTAAATTTGATTTTTAACGATAAGAGAGGTTCTAAGTCACCTATCCTTTTACCTGTCTTAGGATTGATTGCCTTTCTACCTGTGAGTGGTGCTATTTCTATCGATTTAGGATTAACTTTACCCAAGCTATATGGGGTTATTTTAAGTATTGTATTTGTATATTCACTTGCTAATTTTATCAATTCGATATCGCGACTTCGCCTTACTACCCTCACACTCCTTCTACTTACTTTCGCCATCCCGGTGGTTGGGTTCCTTGCTACGAATTGGTCTGGTAGCAGCTTTACTTTACCATCCCGAATTCTTGCCCGTCTTGGACAATATATTCCCCAGATTAACAAGTTCTTATCGGGGGGAGGAATTCACGTAAATACGCTTGCCGGAACCCTTTCTTTTTTTGTTCCCCTACTCCTCAGTCTGCTTTGGGATGACAAGGCGATCAATAGAACCTATTTAAACCAGAGTTCACACCCAGCGCTGGCGATACTGGCTGTCAAATTATTGGTTGTCTTCTCCTTAATCCTTTCCTCGGTACTGCTGGTATTCACTCAATCACGAGGTTCATATTTAGGTGTGGGGGTGGGAATACTTGTGCTGGTAATTTGGAAGAATCCTCACCTTTATTGGTTGATTTTTTTATTTATTGCCATTATCTTCGCCGCATTCCTGGTCTTTGCCGATGGTAACCTAGTCAAGTTCGTCTCGCTCCTTGATACCACTCGTGAGGGAGATACCCTCCAGGTGCGGCTGGATTACTGGAAACGGACCGTTTCTTTGATCCAAGACTTTCCAATCACTGGTGTAGGACTCGGCACATACGGCAAGGTATATGATACGCTCTATAACTTTACTCCTCTCGCAACTGAAGATTATATTTCCTTTTACGCTCACAATATGTATCTTGGCGTGGCTGCCAGCATGGGACTGCCTGCACTTATTTTGTATTTCGCCCTGTTTTCCAGCACTGCGACAATGGTGATCTCCGCTTACAGAAAGGTCCGGAGTGTTGCCAGAGTGTTACTCATGGGGTTATCATGCGGGATTCTGGCCAACCTGATCTATGGTCTATGGGATAACTACCTGCTGGGAGAAAAACTTGCGGTTGTACTCTGGATCTACTTGGGTGTAATCAATGCAATTTACATACATCAGGGAAATATGGGACGCCGGATTTCTGTCCAACCCGAATCAACTATGACTATTACACAAACGGATATCATAAAGAGTAAAACGAGTTTCTGGTTCTCATACTTCCTTTTCGGTATCGGCAGCTGGGTGCTATTTTCGCTTGCAGCGATCGCATTTATTAATATCAATCCATATATTAGCCTGGGAATAGCAATGATAGGAGGAGTTCTATTGGGTATTTATCTAACCTACCGCTTTGAAATCAGGAACCACCGCTTACAGTCCCCTTCTATTGCTTAAATTTGCTACAAAGGCTTTTTAATCACAACATGCTGATTATCTCAATTAATATCAAATGGTAAATAACAAAACTCAGACAATTGGAACATATAAACTAGGACCTGATCCTCACCCCACGTAAAAAGTTGTCTGACATTCAGATGGATAATCTATGGCATTATCGCGACCTGATCTCTCTTTTCGTGTGATGGGATTTTGTTTCATGTTACTTGCAGACGATACGAATACCCCTATAGTGATTATCCAACCATTCTTAACTTCGCTGATCTTCACCATGGTTCTTGGCAACATCGCCAAATTACCCACCGCGAAGAATATTCAAAGGATACCGAGTTTTTTTAGACTAGTAATTTGAGAAAACTCCTCTCCCGCTGGCTGCCTGTATTCCTCTGGGCGGCCATCATTTTTATCCTTTCATCCAATTCCAATCCTTATGGGCAGATTCCCGAGTGGTTGTATCACTGGTTGTGGTGGACCAAGCTCTTTGGTCAATCCTTATTCTTCTACCTTGGTGGCTTGTCCCATTTCCTGGAGTATGCCATCCTCTCCTTCCTGCTGGCAAGGGCAATACTATGTCAAGGAGACTCCACCCGTGGGCAGCTCTTCACGGTCTTCTACCTCATCCTGCTCTACGCTTACACAGATGAATTTCACCAGGTTTTCGTCCCGGGGCGGGCTTTCCAGGTGGTGGATCTTCTTCTCGACGCCCTCGGTACGCTGATCGGATTGGGAGTCTATATCCTGTGGATAAAGCGGGCAACGATAAAACAAAGTAATGTCTTCAAGCGATTTCAGGATATTCCATCCAGACTAAGGGAACTTATAACAAAACCTACCTAAGAGACTGGTTAGCAAATCCATATACAAAAAACGCGACCTCCCCGGTCGCGTTTCTCATTTCACTCTGCAAATCAATACGCGCTCGTGCGGCTGAT
>JAFGQG010000112.1 GCA_016935765.1 bacterium | reverse complement strand
TTTGGATACAATTTTAACCATATGTAATAATTGATAAATAATTTATAAAATTCTTGTTGACATAAGGGGCTATAGAATGTCCCCATTAGCCCCCCATTAGATTAATGAATCGATAGATCAGTCATCCAGCAACAGCAACGGTATCCACGGCATGGACTTTAATCGGTCAGATATATTTGGATCGGTTTCTCCTTCATCTACCGCGCCATTTGAGTTCGCGTCTTCTTCCCCATCGGATTTTCCATCGTTGTCGCTGTCAGGGTTCAAAGGATCGGTAATTGAAGCGGGGTCCGCGTCTGGTATAAAAATATCTCGGTTAGTGTCTTCACCAATATCTTCCAGGGTACAACCCAGCTCCGTTCCGTCCTGAATGCCGTCGCCATCCGAATCGGGGTTTCCTGGATCTGTTTCACCATTATCAACAATTCCGTTCTGATTGGCGTCCTCGACGCCGTCTGGTATGCCATCATCATCTGTATCGGCATCAGAATTACTGGTATGATTTGCTGCGTTTTCTATTGAATTTGGAATTCCATCCCCATCAAGGTCAGGAGGAAGTAGATCGGGAGGAGGTGTACAGGTAATAGTTTTGGTGGCTGTTTTTGTAATGCCGGACGTAGAAAAGGTCGCGGTTATCGTGATCGTTTGATTGCTTTCAACAACAGCAGTCGAAAGGAGACCGTCAGAATTTATCGATGCATAAGATGAGTTTTCGCTCCAGATCGGCATGACGGCACTTGTAGTTCCGTTGCTCCAATTTGCGGTTGCGATATATGCAGATGTACTATGACCGTATACGGTGGCGTCTCCGTTGATGCTTAGCCCGGTGAGTGATACATCGGAAGGTCCATCAATGTGAACCTCATAGTTCCCCAAAGTGCTCGACGATGCACCTTTCACTTCAAGATAGTAAAAGCCAGGCGTTGAAATGGTTCGAATGATTTTAAAATTATCTTGATCCCCCCCGGTTCCAGAAGAAGTTATGGAATTATAATTCCAATCATATAACCTTCCGGAAGTATTGGTTGATCCACTCGTATAAAGCGTATATGAGCCAGGAGTTCCAGCATAGAACTTAAAAAAATCCATATCTCCAGAAAGGGAAATTACTCCCGATGTAATGCTTCCGATATCGACGCGAGTGCTGTTCCATGCACTCATGCCATGATCATCCCTGTCTTCGGTTGAACCTGCACCAGGTCCATCGATGTGAAGGTTGTAGCTGCCTAAGGTAGTGCTGGAGTAGCCTCTCACACGAATATAGTAGGTTCCTATGTTAGTAATAGAATATTCTATTCGAAAATTCCCAGTTTCCCCTGAATTGTCGTCGGAAGATAAATTGTCACCGTAATTAGAATCAATAAGCGTTCCGAAAGTATCGGTTTCTCCGCGAGTGTAAATGACGTATTTCCCAGGAGTTTCAACATCGAACTTAAAAAAATCCCTATCACCAGGTATATCTAAAGTGCCTGAAGTAACACTCCCCACCCGCACCTTCGTTCCAGACCACGCGCTCAATCCGTGATCATCTCTGTCGGAAGTGCTCCATGAATCTGGTCCATCTATGTGAACTTGATAGTTTCCGGTAAAGGGACTCCCATATAATGCATTCACACGTAGAAAATAAGTACCAGGGATAGAAATGATATATTTATTCCAGAAATTGTCCAACTCTCCGTCACCAAAGCTGGTGCTATAATAATTGTTGTAATTTGAGTCATAGAGGACCCCTGAAACGGGCGTTGTCCCTCTTGAATAGATGGCATATACTCCAGGTGTAACAACCGAAAATTTGAAAAAGTCCTTATCCCCTACTAAATCCAATACGCCGGAAGTTACACTCCCGATTGGTACAGGTGTTGCCGACCATGCGCTCATGCCGTGATCGTCACTAAAGGTTCCCTTCCCCTGACTTTCAACATGAAGTCCATAGGGGCCGGTAGAAGTACCATAACTCCCCTCCACCCCGATATAATAGGTCCCAGAGGTGTTAATTTCATATCTCCCATAGAAATTATTCAACTCACCCTGGAAACCTTCAACAGCATTAATATGATTGAGGTTCGAATCATAAAGGGTGCAACTGGTGTTTGTTGTTCCTCTCGTATAAAGCACAAATACCCCAGGGGTTGTAACCTCCAAGACATACGTGTCTTCCTGACCTGCAACCTCGATATTCCCTGTATAAACGGAACCATAGCCATTATCAATTGGACCCAAAGCAGCCATCAGGTCTGCAGTTATGGAATCAAAAAGAGGAATTCTTCCATTGATTATTTTGCCATCCTTCATATCAAGATGATCGTAGCCGAAAAATAGCCTTCGTTTGATGTCCATCCGGTCCGAGAAACTGGCGCTTTGAAAGGGGACCATACCGTCGTTTAAATAGAAATAATAATTCAGTAGACCCGCTCCCATAACCGCACTTGCCACGGTCAATCCTTCATGAGGGGCGATGTCCTTAAGGTCTGCAAAGTTGCCATTAAGTAATGTCTCTGGGTTTGACCATTCAAGCCAGAGCTCGCTGTATGGATCAAGGTAGCCAGAATATGCAATGATTTTATCTGCCTGCGTAGACTCTATACTGCTATTTAAATTAGCGAGCCATGTATTTTCATCCTTGCTGTATATAGGCGCATTAAACGTTCCAACATTTATCAATTTATCAAACTGAGGTGGCAATATGCCGTCCCATCGCAAATCCGACCTATTGGGCATATCAGACCAAATGGTAGTATGATTTTTAATAGAGAGATAATAAAGGATTTGCGAAACAGAAAACACCTTATCCCACATGTAATTTGTGCTAAAGGGTTCCAAGGCATCTTCATCATTTGCGCCAGGAGTCCCATGATGAGGTGTCGCAAGGGTAATCAGTTTGATTATTTTTTCATTTCCCCCATGTTCCTGCATATATGATCTTCCAACCAGACCACCCATGCTATGGGCGAGTATTACGATTTGATGTCCTGCAAGCTTTGAGTTTATTTCATTTGCTAAATATTGACCGATAGTTGAAACAGACACAACATCGCTATCATATTCATATTTATAGAGCTTATAGTGCGACGACAAAATAGAGGTATTGAAATAGGTAACAAATATTTTCCAATAATCGGCGCCGTCTTCTTTGCCGTGGATGCCATGTACTAAAACCAGGGGTGTCCTGTCGTAGATGGGGGCGGAGTCAACTGGGTCTAAGGATGCTGAGAAAGTTGCCGCATAAGCCGTGTTTCCAATATGAAGTCCGCAACCAAAAGATCCTGAAATAAATACAGTTGCCGATTTGAATATAATTATTGAAAGCATTAATAAAATAGAACGACGCAAAAGATTTCGCATGTATTTAAGCTCCAACTTGAAAAGAATGAGGCGTCATATAACCCAAGAAGACCCGAGTGTGTTCAACCATTCTTGTTTTTTTTCATATCCTTTTTTCATCAAGATCCACAATGCCAACGAAATAACCATGAACACAAAGTGCCTCTCCACGTACCTTACGGCTATTTTGGGGTGCTATAACACATTACTACCAATGCCCTCTTTAGATGTATTTGACAAAGAACTTTCAATAGAAGCAATAGGCTATGCTCCTATTCGGCAGAAAATTGGTAAATCTTTAGAAGATAGATCCAGCAAACAATTTAGAATCAGCGGATAAATGTAATTAATTGGATGGTAAGCGTCTTATTAACCCCATCTTCACAAGCCGGTAGGAGCATAGCATGATTTGCCTCAAACAAAAGGAGGCGACATTATATAAAGCGACTACAAAGAAAAGACGGCACTCGAGAAGAGAGCGTTTTGGGAAGGGCAGATCAGGTTCTGGCAGGATAGCGGGCTGAGCCAGAACGAGTATTGCAAACGACACGACATTCGACAGAGCCAGTGGTATTATTGGCAAAGACGCTGCCGGGATACTGAAGGAGGCCTTACACTGGTTCCTCTGAAGCTTCCATCGCTAAACGATCATAAGGCGCCGGTGGTTCGAAACGTCTAGAGTGTTTTAGGAGTGTTTTAGGAGGGACATTCTATATGTCCCCTTGTCAAATGTTTTTAGAAAATAATTATAATAAACAATAACGGTCAGTTGTAAATTAACTTAATCAATGAGCATACTTCACCATATGCGACTGTGAAGTATTTCGGCGGTTCTCTCCTGTCGGCGAACTCACTACCTGAT
>JAFGQG010000111.1 GCA_016935765.1 bacterium | reverse complement strand
GCAAGAAAAAAAATGGGAAATAGTGTTTATTTTAGCAAATTTAAATCCGTACTAATAAGGTTTTTTTAATCATGTTCCTGTAATTCGGTAAATTTTTATCGATAAACATTAAATTTTTCTTGACATTCGAGTATCACAACCTATATTGGTGATGATCTAATAATACAGAATCTAAATGAGTCAAATATCCTGAAGGAGCAATCATGAAAAATCTTAAAAGATACAGCAAATATGTTCGGATGATCGGCCAAATTGCTTTCTGGCTTTTGATCATCATTTTTGTTACCGCTGAAATCCTGGTGTGGGTATCCCCAGCAAATTCTAAATTCAAGGTGGATGATAATGAATTTATCCTTGGCAAGGCAATAATAAGACACCGATTAATCATGTCCTTAATCGTTGTTATCGTTTTTGCAGTAATCGAATATGGAATATACCACTTTTACCGGCTTTTTTATTTTTACGAAAAAGGCGAGATATTCGGCAAGGAAAATGTAAAGCATTTCAAAGCACTGGGCTTGACATTCATATACTGGTTCATTGCCCAAATTATTACGCTATTGATGATGACACAATTATCCGATATCGCCAAGAACACAATGGACTTCGATCTTGAATTCAGCACGATAATAATTGGGATCGCAATTATCCTGATAGCCCGTGTAATGGACGAGGGCAGGAAACTCCAGGAAGAACAGGAATTAACCGTTTAGGGGAATTAATTATGGCCATAAATATTACACTTGATGTTATGCTTGCAATCCGAAAAATGCAGTTGAATGAACTGGCTGATAAAGTAGGAATCACTCCCCAGAACCTGTCGGTGCTCAAGACTGGAAAAGCAAGAGCGATACGTTTTACTACTCTGGATAAGATATGCGAGGTACTGGAATGCCAGCCGGGAGATATATTGAAATATGAACCAAGCTTCAAGGATTAAAAAAGCATTATTTTAGGGTATATAAAATTAAGAAAATGGAAATTAAGAAATTGAAAAGCAAAAAACCAAAGTTCGCGGTCGTAGGTTTTTGTTTTCCTTTGTGTTGTCCGTTTACTTGGTGTTTGAGTTTTTTCTTTCCCCCACTCTACTCCCCGTTTTAAACACAAAGCACACAAAGGGCACTGAGAAGAAAGAAATATAATAAAGAAGATTTCATGGTAAAATTTTAAAAAGGAGGTAAAGAAATGAAGAAATTCCTGTTTAAACACGCTATTTTACTGTTAATCATATCGCTTTGTTTTTCAATTAGCTGCAAGAAACAAGAGAAAAAGACAGCAGGTGAGAAGGCAGCTACTGAAAATGCCCAGGCTTCTCAAATCCCCCAGGCGATAATGGACGCACTCAAAGCGAGATTCCCCGATGCCGAAATCCGCAAATGGACTAAAGAAGTCGAAGATGGAGCTGTTATGTACGACATCGAATTCAAGCGGGGCGACAGGAATTTCGAAGCGGACGTCAGGGAGGACGGCACCATTGACAACTGGGAGAAAGCGATAGAGGTAAAGGATGTACCCGAGGCAGTATTGAATGCAGTGGAGGAAAAATACCCGGGATTTGCAGTTGTAGAGATAATGGAGATCTCCACCATTGTCGATGGAAAAGACGTTCTGCAAGAGTATGAGATAGTATTCAGAACAGCGGAAGGAAAGGGGATCGAGGTTGCGGTCACCCCCGATGGGAAGATCGTGGAGGATTCCAGCGAGATGGAACATGAAGAAGGGGAAGAGAAAGAGGAATAAAAATAATGAATAACGAGTAACGATTGTTGATTTTAGAAGGATATCTTATTATCGAACTTGGCTATTCATTATTAAAATCTTCTATTGATCCAGGAATTTTTCTTTACAAAATTTCGATAATGCTTAAGCTTAAAACAAATAATTGTTATTTTTCCTTCAAACAAAGATGACATTGAAAGTAATATGAGTGCAAGCAGAGAAGTCATGAACGTTGAGTAAAAGCGATTTCATTAATAACGTTCTGAAGAAAGCGCGGGGAGCAAATAATAACTGATTCACTAAAGGATTAAGCACAAATGAAAAATTTAAACTTAACAAATTATTTAGTTTTAATCGTTCTAATTATCTTCGGCATTTCAATCTCGCTTGTGGAAGGAAAAGAGGAAGTCAAACACACAAGCCTCAATCTAACTGTAAACGACTACGGTATCAGCTTTGGGAACTCGGCAAGGCTGAACGGGTTACGGTTTAACATCAGGGATAAAGATGTCGAACGCATAAATGGCATCAACATTACATTCTGGTTTCCGGTTGACAGCTCTGGAGGTGCTATCAATGGCGCAGGAATAGGCTTGCTCAGACCTGGCGGAGAAAGACTTAACGGCGTTTTCATCGGTGGATTAGGTGTCGGTGCTGAAGAGAACATAAGCGGCATTGCTCTGGGTACCCTGGGTGTTGGGGCTGGTTATAGTGTTTCAGGTATCGCGGTCGGCGGGTTGGGCGTTGGCGCTGGAGGGCACTTGAAGGGTATAGCGATTGGGGGTCTGGGAGTTGGTGCCGGACAAACCGTTACCGGCATTACTATTGGCGGGTTTGGAGTAGGTGCAGGAAATCATTTAAACGGTCTTGCAATCGGTCTGCTGGGTGTGGGGGCTGGACAAAATGTTTCGGGCATCACGATCGGTGGGCTCGGCGTGGGTGCTGGGGAGAACCTGAATGGACTCGCTATCGGTCTGCTGGGTGTGGGCGCGGGTAAAAACGTTTCAGGCGTTTCGTTGGGCGGATTTGGCGTAGGCGCCGGAGAAAAAATCAGCGGACTAGCACTCAGCCCTCTCGCTGTCGGAGCAGGAAAATCAGTCGACGGGATCGCGGTAGCTGGGCTCGGAATCGGATGTGGAAATAAAATAAAAGGCATAGCGTTCGGCGGCTGCTGCGTCTACGGAAATCACATTCGAGGTTTAACAGCTTCCGCGGTGATAGTGACCACAGTGTTTCCAGGCAATGATCATTGGAACGACCAGATGGGAAGCTTGAAGGGTGTTTCAATAGCTGGGATAAACTATATTAGAGGGGAACAGCGCGGCTTGACTATCGGTTTGTTCAATTACGCAAATGAACTGAAAGGCATGCAGTTTGGGGTGATAAATTATGCGGGGAACAATCCACTTTTACTAAAGCTTCTACCTGTTGTTAATGTACATCTATAAAATAATACTCTTAAATCTCATATAGGTTTGAAATATTGAAAGGGAATTTTTTTCATTTGTATAAAGATTTAGCTTGACTAATACAATAAAATGTATTACATTGTAAACAAATGATATATTTTGAAAATGAAATACTTAAAAACATAGAAAAGAGAAAAGTCCCTGTAAATGTATTTGAGCATATAAATAATGCTTTTATAGCAATAGACAGAACAAAAGATCTGGAGCTGTTTGATATAAAAAAGCTGAAGACATCTGAGAAAAGAACGTATTATCGATTAAGAAAAGGAAAGTATCGAGCAATTTTCTACTTTGAAAACAAGGACATTTATGTAATAGCTTTAGATAAAAGATCGGAGGTGTATAAGAAATGGCCATAGTATCTCTCAGGTTAAATAAAAATGAAGAAAAAATATTAAAGTTTCTTACAGATTATTTTGAAGAGGATAAATCTACATTGATAAAAGAGATAGTAAAAGAGAAATACGAAGATATAATCGATCGAAAGTATATAGCTGCATTCGAAGCAAGGGAAGACAAGGGAGACGTTCAGTTTTTTACTGCTAAAGAGATCAAAAAGAACGCAACCAAACAATTTTACGATTTAACCGCGGAAGAAACGGCGGAGAAATGGTATAACAACCCGGTATTGATGCCCACCATTCAGGAATTCGTCTCATTGCTGAACGAAAACCCCAGGGTTCTGGACCTTGGGTGCGGTACCGGTCACGACTGCATGAGGCTATCTTCACTGGGCGCGGAAGTCGTGGGGATCGATTTTAGCGCTGAATGTATCAAAATCGCCAGAGAAAGATGCAAAGCAGCTCATTTCGAAGTGATAGACTTCTTCGAGCTCGACGACAGGTTCGGGCTGTTCGACGGCGTGATAGCCTACGCATCCTTAATCCACGTAGCACCATCCGGCTTACCCACAATACTGGGAAAAGTAGCTAATATTATCAGGGATGGCGGATTTTTCGAGGTGATAATGAAAAACGGTACGGGGATTAAAGAGATAACATCCACAGTCAAGGGCATTGAACTGACACGAACCGCGTATTTATACAACAGGTCAAATTTAGTATCCCATTTTTCAAGTAGCGGGTTTCTCTTCTTTAGAAAAGGTTATTTAGATAAAAGCCTTGTAGAAAAAGACTGGAGATGTTATATTTTTCGGAAAAGAAAATAAAAACAGTTTGAGGAATGAATATAAACCCTCTTTCTGTAGTGATAACCTTTCCAAAAAGGTATTTCGTTCCTAAAATTTATTTTTTATTGTTTTTTTTCATATTTAACTTATATTATTTCACAAGTAACATAGAGACAGAAATGAGAAATATGAGAAAAACAATTAAGGTATATGCTGATACATCAGTTTTTGGCGGTGTTTTTGACGAGGAATTTAGAGAACATAGTCTTGAATTTTTTTACCAAGTAAAAGAAGGCAGATTTAACCTAATGACATCTGGTGTAGTCCAAGCAGAAATCCAAGCAGCTCCACCAAAAATAATAGATTTTTTTGAAGAAATGTTACTATATTCTGAAGTAATTGATATATCAGAAGAAGCGTTAAGGTTACGCGATGAATACCTTAAATCGAAAATTGTCTTAAAAAAATACTCTAATGATGCTTTGCATGTTGCATTGGCATCCGTATCGGATTGTAGATTAATTGTAAGTTGGAACTTTCAACATATAGTCCATTTCGACAAAATACCACTCTATAACGCGTTCAATGTATTACTTGGTTATCATGAGATACTCATCCATTCACCATCGGGGGTGATCCATTATGAATAAAAAATTCGACTGTGTTAAAATGAAACGTAACGGTGCTGAGGCAATAAGGAAAGAGACCGGCAACATGACTTTGAAGAAAGAGTTAGCGTATTGGAAAGAACAATCGGATCAATTGAGGAAAAAGAAAGCTAAGGTTATTAGTGGTAAAGTTTCAACATGAAAAAACTAATCAGTTTTAAATTTGCTGCTAAAGCAAGTCTCGTCATTTATGGGCTTTTTATCCTCTTCCATTTTGCCATAATACTGGGCATTTTATTCTTTAATTTCGTCCCCATCGACTATTTATGGGGGGGAAGAATGCAGACAGGAGAACAACTCTTAGTATTTGAGATTATTTCTCTTCTTGTGCAAATTATTTGCATGTTTCTGACATTGATCAAGGCAGGATATTTCAAAATACCAAGAATGGCAATTATTGCGCATGTGGGAATGTGGATATTGTTTGCACTATTTTTATTGAACACCATAGGCAACATTTTCGCCAAGACCGTTTTTGAAAAATCGTTAGCAATTGTAACAGCAGCTCTGGCTGTTTTTGCATTGAGACTTGCTTTAGAAAAAAAGCGAGTTAATACCTAAAGAATCAAACAAAAAAATGTTTCGATATTGTCAAAAAAAATAGCCCGGGAAGTTACTTAATTCCTCCCGAGCCATTTCACAGCTTCTATATATATAAATGATTAGTTCGCGTCTGTGATGATCCAGCCAGCGGTCCAGTCGTCATCCGGGTCAACTCCGCCGATATAATCCACATCTTCGAAGAAACCGTCGTTAGGTGGATTATGGTAAGCGTGAGTAAGCGCGGCATTCTGCGGTCGAAAGTCCGGGTTGACCAGGTCGAATGGATCGACTACCGGGCCCTGGGTAACGATAGCGTTGTTGGTCATGGTCGTCATGGCGAAATTCTCTTCGTCGAAACCGTCATCATCGTTTGAGAAGGTGGCTGCATTGTCATAAAACAGGACATTATCGAAAATGAGGCTTCCGTCGTCAACGTTAAGGAAAGTCTGGTCGTGGTCGATGTCCAGACCATACTCGCCGAATCCCATGATAATACCGTTGTACCATTTTCCCTTGGTTCCCTCTCTGATAAGGGCACCTATATCGCTTTCGGGTCCGTCGGGAGCGCCGATCATGGTGAAGTTGTAGATAGTGGGATTGGAGTATGGAGTTGCGGTATTATCTTCACCGTTGTTATCGCATTCGAAACCCTGGTCTGCGTCATCGCCGTACTGCTGGGCTACTATGAACTGGGCTTTTCCTGTCCAGCCGTCGGTATAGTCGAAGCAGTCGTCTGCGATACCGGTTAGCACCACGTGCTTGATATTGCAGGTGCCGCCGAAGAATTCGATGCCGTCGTCCTTGTTCATGTGAACCTGGACGTAATCTACTTCGGTCTCATCTCCAACGCCCTGGAACGCTATGCCGTTCAGTTCGTTGTCCGGGCTGATCTCCCGACCCGCGTATTCTACCCTGACATACTTGAGCACGCCGGAATTATCGTGAGGATCATCTCCACCATAATAACCAGTTCCGCCTTCACCGTAAGCTTCATCACCGGTGTTGAGAGGAGCGTTGCCATTGATAATGAGTCCGCCCCAGTCGCTTCTGCCCCTCGAGCCAACGGGCTTGTCACTGGTCATTACGATAGGCGCTGCGGCAGTCCCTTCAGCCATTATCTTCGAGTTCCTGCGGACCACGAGCACTCCCCAGGTGGAAGACTCTCCATAAATTGTAACACCAGGTTCGATGGTCAGTACAGTTTCATTGGTGCCATCACCGACAAAGACACCACCTCTTAGCAAATATTCCCTGTCCGGAGTCAGCGTGGTGTTCCCGGTGATAGTTCCTGAAAATACCATGATCGGGGTTTCCGTTACTGAAACCTGAACCGAAGCTTCATCTGTAACGTCGCCATCACCAACCGTAAGTTCAATAGTATATGTCCCGGTCTCGCTGGGCGCTTTCCAGGTTATCTGGCTGCCTGTCCCGGTTATCTCACCTTCGTCGGCAGTCCAGGTGTAGGTCTTGGTTTTATCACCCGAATAGTCCACTGATGCAACAACCGTGCTCATGCTATCCGGATAGATCGAGTTAGGTGTTGCGATAAGGGAATTAATAAATATGTCTGCTTCCTCGTCCTTGCTGCAGCCCCAGAACAGTGAGACCACCATTGCAGTGATTATCAGCAATTTGATGTACTTCATTCTCTTTTTTCTCCTTTTGATCAATTGGTTCTTTAATTTGTTCTAACCTTCATCCTTCAGAAAAACACTTTTCCCTCTTTCTTGACCTCCTTTTAGTGGCGCGTTCTGCATTTTATGGTTTGGGACGGTGAAACGTGATAGGATGAACGTTTGAATTAAAGATAAAAAGACATCCATTTTCACAATGTCCCAACCTCTGTTTTCATATTTTTTCTTTCCTTTTTTTTCTCTATAATCTCATAAAGAATAGGATAATCCCAGTGAAAATGACTGTCCATTCTTATAGTGTCGCTGGGTTTGTCCTCCCTGGGTATATTCGACTTCCTGGTTAAGTAAGTTCTTAGCAGCAAGCTTCAATGTAAGGCTTCCCAGTATTGGTTGAGCGATTATCATATCTATTTGATTGAAGGGTTCTTCGTAGATATCCGGTGTACCCGCGATCCCTACCTCGCTGATCCTTCTTCCAAAAACGTTATAGACATACGATATTTCCGTGCCAAATCTCGGGTTGGAATATTCGAGCATCAGGTTGATAACATAAGGCGACTGCCCCTGAAGCGGTCTTTCCGTTGTGGTTTCCATTCCATCGCCGTTCAGTTCTACCCTGGATTTAATGATGGCAACATTTCCAGTAAATGTCAGCACCGAGAAGACCGGGTTTATAAAGCCCAGGTTTTTACGCGTTTCCAGCTCGAATCTGTAGTTATAAGCCCTTTTCGCGTTCTGCCATGAAGAAGCCATTTCGGTTGCGTTTAGAAGTGTCTGCTCGATAGGATTTTGGAAATGCTTATAGAACAGCGCTAACGTTACCTGCTCGCCCAATCCCGGATACCATTCCCACCTCAGGTCGTAATTCTGGATGAGTGCCCGTTTGAGCTCCGGGTTTCCAACTACCGCGTGCCCCCCGATATCCGTGAATTCAAGGGATGACAGCTCGCGGAAACTCGGTCTTGAGACTGTCTGGGAGAATCCTCCTCGAAGGTTCATGTTGCTGTTCAGGCTATAGGTCAGGTTTATTGAAGGCAGCATGTCGTTAGCACTCACCTTTCCAATTATCGGTTCTGCATCAGGGTTGAATAGGTCGTAGGTCTTTACTTCCTGGAGCGAGTTTTCCAACCTTGTTCCGCCAACAAATCGCAACATCGGTGTCAGCGGCATATCTACCATGGCATACAACGCGCTGACTGAATGAGTTCCGCTATAATTATCTGTTGAACGGGTGCCCTCTTCAAGTTGAAAACCATCTTCGCCAATGTTCTCCGGAGAAAAAATCTCCTCGGGAGATTGGTAAATATCCACCTCGTTGAAATCCTGAGGAATAAACCTGAACCGGCGGGAATCTATCTCCCTGTCCTTGTAGGTATAATTTCCACCAACCTCTAATTTGGAAGGGAGCGAATACCATTGCTTGAACGACATCTTCAGATATGTTCCGGCGTCATAGTTATTATCGGTAAGGTAACTGAAGAAACGGCTGCCGCTGTTGCTCTCGTCCGCGAGACGAAACTGGTTCAACCCGATATCCGACTCGTAAAGGATTTCCCGGGTATCCGGCTCGTCTCGGGTAGCGAGGGAGTAATTGCCCCTCCACCCGAACTCGGTGTTGAATTTCTTGATCTGGTGTTCACCTGAAAGTTCACTGGAGAACAGGGATCTTTCCACCCACATCAACCTGGTGCATAACTCGTCAAGGTTATGGTCGCGGTTGGGGTACATACCATAAGTCCGGACCTCATCATCCGCGGTTCGGGTATAGGTGGTCTTCAACCCGATTTTGCTAAGGGGGGAAATTTTATAACTGGTGTTTAAAATTCCCCCCCAAAGGACATGGAATTTAGAGATGGTGAAATCCTGATAATGGTGCCGGGCTTCAAGACCTTCAGCACCATTTATATAATAAAACCTTTCCTCTTCCCTCCAGGAATAATCATTCTTGTAGGTCGTGGAAAAGATGTATCCAAAGGGACGATGCATCAAACTCAGGTTGTTCCCGAGCGACAGACTGTATCCCTGGTTTATCGGAGCTTTTTTGTATTCGGGGCTCCATACGTTGTTGAATTCTTCACCGAACCGCTCTATCTGGTCAGCGGTGAATCCATCGCTGAACTGACCGCCCTCTATTATCTTCTCACCCTCGGTTACTCTTTCAATTAGGTCTGGTAGAGCCCTGGTGCCATCATCGAAGCCGAGGAAATCGATTCCTCCGCCCTTGTACGTCTGGAAATCCTTGAACGTGGTCTGGGAGTTCATTCCGGTGGACACAGAGAACTTGCCGATGAACTCCTCAGGAAATTCCTTGGTTGTTAGTTGAATACAGCCTCCGGCAAAATCCCCGGGAAGATTGGGCACAAATGACTTGGTGACAACAACGTTTTCGAGCAAATTGGACGGGAATATGTCAAATGGAACCACCCTCTTGTCAGGCTCCGGACTGGAAAGCGCAGATTGGTTCAACCTTGCATTGCTGTACCTTTCGCTCAAACCCCTGACAAATACGTACTTGTCATTGACCACCGTAAGACCGGTAACTCTCTTAAGGGCGTCCGACGCTTCGGAATCACCCGATTTCGACATCTGCTCCGAAGATATGCCCGAGGTTATTGCCTGGGCTTTCTTCTGCCCCAATATGAGGGCTTCCGCGGATGAGTTGACCTTTTTCGCTGTGACCGTTATCTTCTCTCCCAATATTGCCTCGGGTGATATGGAAATATCCAGACGGGTTGTATTGCCATCGACGATATTTATGTCTGTAATCTCCACTCCCGAGTATCCCATCCTGGTGGCATAAAGTGTATATTCGCCTTCAGGCACTTCCTTAATAATATATAAACCGTCCAGGTCGGAAGCGTCACCCATAGCCCTATCCTTGAGCAAGACATTCACGCAGGACAAAGGCTCACCAGTTTGTGAGTCCACTACCTTTCCTGCAATTTCACCTGCTACGGCGAAGGAGCAAAGTAGAAGCAACATAGCTATAACAACAAAAAATCTAAGACACATTGTCCCTCCCTTTAACATTGAGTTTCTCTAAAAACCATTCCTTTGATAGCTTTACTTAAAATTCCTTTAATCTAATTTTTGTTTTTTACTTTATTCACTCTCTCTAAATATTCGAAAAAAAACGAAATTAAAATCATGCAAGACTATTAAAGGAAAGAGATAAAGGGATTATAAAGGAAAAATTAATTTTCGGTTAATAAAACAGCGGGAGCCATTTTACTTGGGGGTAATAATTAGGTAGGCTAAATAGTAATGGCTCCCGCTTTTGTTGGTGCATGTACGGGATATTACCCAAAATGTAATATATAGTTATAGAAAATGATTGTCAATAAATAATTTTGATTTTTTTTAGTGGAGATTTTAGTTAACTGATTCTTTGTTTAGAGTGAGTGTTCTATGGTTGTAAATGAAAACTTACATACATCCTTTACTTAAATCCTTGTTTAATTTTCACCTTGTAACTGAACTATATTTTAACTTTAACTCACCAACAGATTCGGTTCGTACATAAAGTGGAAGAAGTTGTATCCTCTTAGAGTTGGGGACGATTATCAGACCTCTATTTACGATTTCTGGCTTTACCCAATCATATTTAAAATCCTTTACATCTATACAGGTCCGATCCTCACTTTCCATAAATCCAGTTTCATATCTTCCTTGATCTACTTCATTTGTATCAGCATCATAATTGTCATCTAGAGACTATTATTTCTTGTTGCCCGGCAACCAAAGGTTGACGCAATCTCAAACAAGTGAATCAAATGATAACACAAGTAATCCCTGGGACTTTTCGTTGGATTCTAAAAATCCTCGTCATTGCGAAGCTCTTATGTCCCCTGAAGCAATCTCACCAAGGCTATTAAGTGATAACACGCGAAGTACCTGGGAGTTGGGGTTGGATTCAAAACACCATCGTCATTGCGAGGCTCTTATATCCTGCCGAAGCAATCTCACCAAGGCTATTAAGTGATAACACGCGAAGTACCTGGGAGTTGGGGTTGGATTCGTATGCTTATGGGATTGCCGCGATACAAAAACGGAAATAAGAGTTTTTGTCTCTCGCAATGACGGGTGAGGGTTATTGGTTGTGGAGATGTATTTTTGTATGGTTTGCAAGCATTTCTTAAAAAGAAGACCTAAAACCT
>JAFGQG010000110.1 GCA_016935765.1 bacterium | reverse complement strand
T
Organism: bacterium; assembly: GCA_016935765.1. GTDB lineage: Bacteria > UBP14 > UBA6098 > JAFGQG01 > JAFGQG01 > JAFGQG01. Next base: position 19,415 of record JAFGQG010000110.1, on the reverse strand, counting down.
TTCAATACTTTAAAATCGCACCCAATTAGTACTGGCACAAAGCTTCCCGTTTTGCCTCCCACGTTGACCTCCGAAGAGTCGTTTGCTGCGATGAAGGAGTACTCCCAGAACCCGTATCCCACCATAACAAAGGGATTTACGTCGCCGGATGGTTTGAATTCATAACCCGCCTGTAAGGAAAAAGCAAAGCTGTACCAATCTTTGACATCATCATAACTGGAGTTTGGATTGTCGGAATAGTAATAGTCAGAGGTATTATGAAGCATGAGACCTCCCTGCAGGGAGAATCCCCATACCAGGTGCTCGAATGATGGTGTATTAATTCTAATCGCAAGCTGTACATCGGCGTGACCATTACTCCCAAAACCAAGTTCGCAGCCCACTCCGGGCGTAAGCAGCTTGGTCGAGTCACCGACCTGAGCCATTAATACAATTGGGAACAAAAACAAGCAAGCCGCCAGTATTATGCATTGTGTTCTTGAATCACTCAATTAAATACGCCTTTATCTTTTTCACCTCATTGTATCCCGGCTATTTTTTTATCAGCCTGAACTCTACCCTGCGGTTCAAGGCTCTGCCATCCTTCGATCCGTTATCAGCGACCGGGGAACTTTCACCGTATCCTTTAGCGACCAGGCGGTCTGGTTGTATTTTGAAATTATCCACAAGGTGCTTTTTGACCGCTATGGCTCTTCTCCGTGAAAGATCCATGTTGTATTCCGCTGTACCAACCGAATCGGTGTGTCCCGCTATTTCCATTCTCCACTTGGGGTGCGACTGTAAAATTTCTCCAACGCTGTTTATCAGGAGGTAAGAATCTGTCATGATATCATCGCTGTTGAACTCGAAGTGTATCTCGTTAGTTACGAATACTCCCTTTTCCTGCAGGTCCTTTTCGATGTTGATATTCCCGAAGCCCTTCTTGTACGGGCAGCCGCGCTCATCCACCATAGTCCCTCTCGGAGTGTTCGGGCATTCATCAAACTCGTCCCAGACTCCATCTCTATCACCATCCGCATGCTTGTTAAGGTTAATTATGAAGGACGCCTGCACGCCAATGCTTACCGCGCCGCGCCATTCTGTTATATCCTCTGTAGTAGTGTATTCCACTCCCCAGTATGGATCGTATTCCTCTAACACTTCAACTTTCATTTCATCCACGTAAACATCGAATTTGACAAAGGGTGTAACGGCAAAAAAATCAGCTAATTTAAAATCGCAGCCAAGTATCAACGGTATCAAAGTCCCCGACTCGCTCGCCACATCCGTGGAGTGGTCGTAGTAGGTATCAGTAGCTTCGAAGCCGAAATTCCAAACTCCAATACCCGTGAGAACGAACGGATTTATCTTGCCATTCGGCTTGAATTCGCCGCCCACGAGAAAACAGTAACAGCTACTCTTCCAATCATGGATATCGTCATAAATATAGCCACCGTCGAGATATGCCAGGTCGGGAGTCTCGTGATGAAGCATTCCTCCCTGGTAGGTAAAACCCCAAACCAGGTTTTCAAGCCCCGGAGTATTCAGCCTGAGTCCGAGCTGGAAGTCGGTATGTCCATCATCTCCGAAACCGTGTTCAACTCCAAGCCCCAGTGTCATGAATTTCACTCTCCTGGTGCTCTGGGCGTAAGAAAAACTAATAGTAAACAATATCGCCATCACAAAAAAGTATGCTATTCTGCGTTTCACTTTGCCTCCTTGCTTAAATTTCCTTTAATATAATAGTAAATTCATTTTTTGTCAACGGTTTTTCTTCAGTATCACAATCGTGATGTCGTCCTCCTGAATGCCGCCTTCACTGAATTCCTGCAGTTCATCCATTACCGTTTCCGATATCTCAGACGGGGAGAGACCCAGGCATTTTCTCACAACATTTATTAGTCTTTCCTCGCCGAACTCCTCTTCGTTCTGGTCCATGGTTTCGGTAACGCCGTCAGTATAGAGTAAAACAACGTCCCCGGGCTCTATTTTTACGTTCCCTTCAATATATGCAAAGTCCGGAAACGCTCCGAGGACTATTCCACCCTCGGTCAATGTCTTGATTTCATTCTCCCCGGAGAAGAGCAGTGGAGGATTATGACCAGCATTCACGTAATTTAACTCGCTTTTATCAGCGTCCAGCTGCCCGTAAAAAAAAGTAATGAATTTATCCGGAGGGGAATTTTCGAATATCAATTTATTTAATTTCGTATCGATCTGAACGGGAGCCAATTCCTGCTCAACAGACATCCTGAGCATTGCCTGCAGGTTAGACATAAGAAGTGCTCCCGGGTAGCCCTTTCCAGCAACGTCACCAATTGCAACAGCAACCTTCCGATTGGAGATCCTGATGAAATCGTAGTAGTCCCCTCCAACCGTATTTGCAGGGATGTTCGTACCATAGAAATCAAAGCCCTCGATTACGGGTATCGATTTCGGGAGGAAATTCTGCTGTATTTCACGGGCAAGATGAATCTCGTTCTCAAGCCTCTTTTTTTCCAACTCTTCCTCATAGAGACGCGCGTTCTCAAGAGCTACACCAAGTTGATTAGCAAGGTTTTTCAGCAACCTTATATCACTGTCGCTATAATACTGTTCAGACAGCTTTTCCCCAAATGACTGGAGCCCTATCAAGGTATCTCCTATGAAAATCGGCATTACGAGTTTGGCTCTAAGCTTGCTCAGTTTATGAAGGTCTGTGGAATCGATTCCTTTTAAATCCCCCCGCGATTCCGCGTATGGGATCAATAAAGGAGATTTCCTGGTCTTAAGAAAATCGATCAATCCACCAGGATCGGGGTAGAAAACGACATCTGTGAGTTCCTCGTAATCCAGACCGAGACACGCCCTCACCTTGAACGGGGAACCACGTTTCGTAAAAGTAACGATGTGCAGGATGTGCAAGAGAGAATAGACCTGTTTGGACGTTTTGCTGATCAGTTCATCTATATCCGTTATTCTCGCGATCTCCTCGCTAAGATTCTCGAGAGCCCTTCTGAAATCGTAACTCTCCCTGAAGAATTTCTTATCGACCCAGTTCTGAATGCGCAGGCGGACCGGGTTGAAAAGAACTGCTACAACTACCGCCGCCAATATCGCTGAGATTTGACTCTCTCTGCCCGTAACCCCAATGGTCAGACTACTCAAACCAACCACTATTATTATGTAAGTAAGCACCACGAAAACAGTCACGAGCGTATATATCAAGCTGCGGCGGACAATTAGTTTTACATCGAGAATCCGGTACTTAAGAATTGAATAGGCAAAACTGAGCGGAACGACCGGTAAGGAGACAATTGTAGCAATCAGCGATAATCCTGAGAGTATCCCGAAAACTCCAAAAGCCAGAGTTGCTATTTTGGGCAGGGAGGCAAGATCAAAATTCACCACCGACACGGGTGAGAAACCTATCAGGGAAAAAATGACCATCAGGATCATCATGACCGAAGCAAGGAATGTCATTAGCGGAATTCCAGTTATCAGGATGCCTCTTGTAATTATTTTGACCTGTTTTTTCTCGTATTCAGATTTTGCTCTTTTATATGAGCGAAGCAAGGCAATAATGCCTATGGCATACTCGCCAAAAACCACTATGAATCCAAGAAGGGCAATCTGAAGCGGGGGAATAATCGATCCTTGCCCCCTTGATAAATATGCCTCAGGAGTAGCTATGATGGGAATAAGATAAATCAAAGCGTATATCACCCATTTTGACTTGCGCTGGAGAATATGCTTTTTATGCGGAAATATCAGGAACAAGTGCAGAAAGAACGCGGAATTAAGGATCAATAACCTTGATGTGACATACCTTATAATAGTAAATGACTTACAATCAAAGCCCCCCAAAAAAGCAGAGGAGAGAAACAGGAAAACGGTCAGACTCCAAAGATAATAAAGTATGTTGGGAGCTCCGAAGGGCTTTTTCATGTAAACAACAAAACCCACCAGCCAGAAAAGGATTCCCACCAGCAAAGCCAGTATTAACAATATGACTTCAAAGTTTATACCCTTGAAGTTCAGGATGGTGGAAGATTTATACCTTATACTTTCACCCTCTCTTGTGATAGTGAATTTAAGTTTCCCGGTTTCAAAAAACCTGCTTTTAACCGCCTGCCACATTGAATCAGAAGTGATTGACGTATCATTTACGCTGGTTATCACATCGCCAATCTTAAGGGATTGATGTTCAAGCACTGTGTCGCTGACCGCTTGCGGATCGCCAAAACTGATGTGAATCTTGGGCGGCACTTTCGGCTTCTTGCTCAAAACAGAATCCTCGTGAGGGCTCGTCAATGAGTTATCATCAGGGGCAATAAGCGTTGAGTCGCCAGTGGTATCATCAGGCGGCAAATCCTCGGAAGTCGTGCTATCAGAAATGGTGTCTATCTCTTCATACGGTTTAAAACCCAGAAAACTCCAGCCCCTGATCCCAGTAATTATAAGTTTCTCGTTTTCCCACTCCGTGTCGAAACCAATATCCTTTGAAACATAATAATTAAACAGCTTGATCCCTGCAGTGGACAATACGATTATCATGGCGATAATCCCGATCGAGTACAGCAATATTTTGATGACAGTTTTAAACATGACTATTTTCCGGAGATTTAGACGGTTTACTCTAATTTTATTATAATTCGTCAAAAAGTCAAGTAGAAGCTTTCATGTGGACTCGCCGGGGTGATTATTTCCGAATAAAGAATTCAAGACAGGGTTTTAAAATTCAGCCCGGAAGCCGAAGGTTGGGATTAGCGGCAGCATGTGCTGGTCTTCTGGTTCCGGTTCCTCCCAGTTATACCAGTCTCGAATAAGGACATTCCTGCGATTATATACATTCAGCACCTGGACGTACATATCCATTTTCCATTTTCCCTTGTGAATTGTCCATACCAAACCGAGGTCGAGGCGGTGATAATCCGGCAGTCTTCCGTTATGGTATAAACCCTCTTCAAAAACGGGTTCGTAGTAGGTGTACCCCCATTCCTCGTGCTTTATGAAATCAACCGGGTCGGTAGATGGCTGCCCTGTGCCATAATTGAATGCGATAGTTCCCTTTAAGCGTGGGTGAAGAGCAACCCCCAGCGAGAGTTTTATGCTGTGCCGGCGGTCATATTTCGGGTAATAGGCATCTCCGTTATTCTTCCCCGCTGTTCTTCGCTTTGTCCATCCGAGCCCGTAGCCGACCCACCCGGTGAATGGACCAACATTACCCTGCAGCGTGAGGTCCATTCCCGCAGCCCAGCCGCTTGCCTCGAAAAAAACCGAATGAATGTCATCCCCCAGGTACGATAGGAACTGGTCCCTGACTTCGATAAGGTGATGCATGCGCTTGTAATAAGCATTCGTTGAGAGGTGTACCGGCAGGTGGTCGGTATCCAGTCCGACCGCGAGATGGTCAGCCTGCCCGGGTTTGAGATTACTGTCAACGGGCACCCAGACGTCCAGCACCGCGAATCCTACATCCTCGAGCGGGTTGTGCAGGTGAATGTACTGGTAATACCTGCCGCAAGCGAAGCGGAGTGTTGTCAGGGCGTCGAGCTTCCTTTGCCCTGAGAACCTGGGACCGACCCTGAAATAATACCCGTTAGTCACGAATTCAGCTCTCAAGCCAGCCTGAAACCGCCACATAATGCCGGGCTTATATTCCTCCTCACCGTAGAGAGCTATCAGAGAGGCTCCGGAGTATTTTTCCCAGTAGAAATCGTCGTTCCCCGCGCTGATTTCCACCGTATCACCCTCCTGGTCTGTCTCGACATCCAGGATCTCGTAATGTACCTCTCTCCATTTCAGCATGCCGCCGAAATTAAAAGTGTGCTTATCGGAGTAAAAATAGCTTAAGTCGCCCTTAAGAGAGATATCATGGACTCTATTATTGAGATTATCATCACTTTCCATCCCTCCCAGCTTTGCCCGGAAACGGCTTCCCGCGAGAACCATGTGCCCGAAGAGCTTTTCGTTAAAGATGTGCGTCCATTGTCCGCTTAGGGTTATATTTCCCCAGCGATATTCGAAATCCTCATCTTCTTCTTCATAGTAATCGATAGAATCTCCAACAACATCCGGCGGCGGGTCGTTCCCGACTTCATCTTCCTCGTTTTCAATTGCCAGAATATCGTCTCCCGCGTAAACACTCACGGTTACTTTATCCCGCTCGGAAAGGTCCTGGTTTATTCTCCCCTGGAGGTCATAAAAGTAATACGGGATAGCTTCTTCAATCAAGTTGCCCTTCTCCATTAGTTTGGTCGCTGCGTCTATCCAGGTTCGTCTCCCGGCGAGCATGTAGCTGCCTCTTTTTACCGGACCTTCAAACAGGAATTTCCCGGATAACAGCGAGAGTTCCGCCATCCCTTCGAAATTCTTGCGGTTCCCGTCCTTGTTGGTCACTTCGAGCACCGAACCGAGCCTTCCACCCCATTTTGCCGGGTAGCCTCCCTTCACCAGGTTCGCCTCCCGAATCCCTTCCACGATGAAGGTGCTGAAGAAGCCCATCAGGTGAGTGGGGTTATACACCTCGATATTATCAAGGAGAATGAGGTTCTCCCCGGGTGAGCTCCCCCAAATATACAAACCAGTTGTAAAGTCAGATATAGCCAGCACACCGGGTAGAAGCTGTATCGCCCTGAAGAGGTCTGATTCCACCAGGCTGGGGGTATTCTCAACGAACTTGCTCTCGATTATTGTATGCCCCACCATTGGGTCCTCCATGCCACCAACCCTCTTTGCCTCAACAACTATCTTCTCAGCCCGAATAGCTTCCTGGGCAAGCTCAAAATCCATCCGCTGGGGCTTGCCGTCACAATATATCTTCTTCTCAATCCTTCTATAACCAATCGCGGATACAACAAGCGTATATGGACCCCCCTTCGGCAGAACGGGTATCGTGTAAAACCCATGAATATTGGCTGCGTCCCCGTAGGGATAACCCTGTATCATCAGGTTCGCTCCCGCTATAGCCTCTCCCGTGGCTGAATCCGTTACAAAGCCCGAGACCTCGCAACTCTCTGTCGCTTCAGCATTTAGAACAACTATAAAAATGAATAATAATATTACAGCTCTTAGAATTGTTTTCATGTCGAACAGTGAATAAAAATACATGAGTACATTTTGTTGAAGCCGAAAACCATTCATGAATATTACGACTGCTCCTTGCTTCGGTCTATGATTGTTTATACAACCATCCAGTCATCTCATCAAATCACAACGATCTCTCCAACATTTTTTACAAATATTCAGTACATGAACCGAATGTTATACTTTTTGACCATAATTGCAAGGAATTTGTTTATTGATTTGAAAAATGAAAAAAAATCCGTCTAATAGAAGCAAACCAAAAAAGGAGGAGTCCATGTTTAACCTAAAATTCTGTCTAACCCTTTTGGTTTTTGGGCTTTTGCTATTATCCGGCTGCAGCGATGATGGGGGAGGAAATGGTAACGGGGGAAACGGTCCCGACGGCGAGGAGGACCCGGATGGCAGATACTTCATCTGGGCGAATCTTGGACCGGGAATACTGTTGGACAATTTCGAGGTCGCCGTTTGGCCTTCAGACAGCGACGATGTCCCCGCCTCAGAATGCGAAATAACCATCAATGGAACAAACGTGCCACTCATAGGCACCGATGGAATAGATGCTTACTTCGCTACCACGGAAGTAGGATATGAGGCGTCAACCGGTTACACTATTGTAGCGCAAATCGGCAATAAGTCGGCAAGCTGCAATTTCACCACGCCTTCGACTCCTGCAGGCGCGGAAGTGCATATCACTTCGCCCGATGACGGTTCATATTTCGAACCGGGGGACGCGATAAACCTGACCTGGACGGTTTCGGGCGGTACGCCTGATTTGGTACACGTGGCGGTTTCAGCGGACGATGTTGACGAATACATCTTCGAAACCGAATTGAGCAGCAGCGCGACGAGTTATACGATAAACGGGGCGACCACCAGCGCGTGGGCTCCCTATTACGAGTTTTTGGTCTCCGTTGACCTCGGCGAATATGCCTATCCATTCACCGGGGAACTGGCAGAGGTCGGCAGCTTCACGTTTATCGTACTGGGCGGCAACGCTATATATATGTATAATGAAGAAGGCGGGGACACAACCGAGACGCCCGGGGAACACGCTTATTTAGACCTCGCCGCCTGGCCGATGATGATCAACGCCGATGGCGTCAGCGCTTCCAACATTTACGCAACCGTAATGGACGAAAACTACAATTACGTTGCGGACGGTACAGTGGTAAGTTTTACAACAAACAGGGGTACCATCAGCCCATCATCCTCAACTACTGAAACGGGAGCCGCTGAAGTGGTTTTGACTTCGAGTATCACCCCGGGAACAGCGACCGTCATTGCTACCTGCGGCGTGATCAGCGATACGGTTGAAGTGGAATTCGAGGAAGTCGTTAACGTTAATATTGCAGTAGGTTCGGGAGCAAGACCCTCTATATACTGGACTCCTGGTACAGAAACAGCTTACGGATTGTCGGTATCGAAGATAAATGGAATTCATCAACCTCGCTGGACGGTGGTGAGCGCGATCGGCTTCACTCCGCCCGTTACTTACGGCACCTTACCCGCCAATTCGACACAGGCATGGCCGCTTGCCGGGGGTTCTCCCGCCGACCTGGTCGAAGGGGAAACCTACCGCGTTGGATTGGTTACCGCACACGACGATACGACATTTTATACTTTCACGAGGTGATATAGCCCGGGTACCATATTAATCACAAAAACACAAGCCCCAGGGTGGACGGGGTAACTTCCATAGTTAGCGGAGGCGTAAACCTGCCCGGGGTCTTTATTTTTTAGTTGCCTGCCCCGATGGAAACATAGCGCTTGATTCCCTTCCCCCCACCTGGCAGTACTCGCCAGTACCCTACCCCGTAAACGAAGATTATTCAGAGTTGTAGTCTTTTTTCTTTCAATTGCTGACTGCTAATTGATAATTGATTTTTCTCCGCTCCCCCCTCCCCCATTTATATCATACTGTCCTTGACACTCGCGCTTAGTAATAGTATATTGTTCAAACAAAGATTTTGTGACGGAAACCTATGGTAAACAAGATAATTACAATTTTTATCTATAAACGGCTGCTGCCGTTTATTATTCCCATTTTAATACTTCCCGGAGTCCTGCTTGCTTCAAACCTGACAGAAATAGTGGCTTATTCCAACGAGTGCGGCATAATGAAGATCGATACGGTAAAGAACCTGAAGACTGTTGAGGTCCCGGAACAGGTTGATTATCTGATATTGAACAGGTCGGGGACTTTTACGGAAATTATGCCGGTGGCGGACAAGAACTATGTATTCCCAAGTTTGATTCCTAAGCCGGATATAATAATCAGGCATTCAAAGAATGAACAAGGAATCCAAAAGCTCTTCTGGATCGAACCGGAGATATCCAGCGCATGCAAAATACAGGTGAATAAATTTGTCAGCAAAATAGATAATGGGATGGTGAGTATTGACACTCTTATGCACGGTTACGACAAGGGGCTTCCCGACGAGGTGCTCTGTTTTATCGCGTGCCAGGGATATCACCCGGAGGTAATATCGGTCCCTCTTCGGGGTGGACCATATCCCGTTATAATGAAGAAGACGCCGAGTTACAGCGTGACTATAGTGGTTAAGGATGGTTTGACCGATAAGCCTATCACACCTGAGGGCGGCGCGGAATTGTATCTCAAAACAGAATGTTCGAATAATTATTCGGGGAAGCACACGGAGGAAAACTGGACTCTTAACCTGCGGGGGATGGAGGATACGGATTTTCTGGTTCTTCTCGAAGCCCCCGGGTACGTTCCGGCGATAATAAAGATAGTGATAGGAAAGAAGGTGCCGGAGATAACCGCGGAGGATATTCCGATGAGACCGGATTGGCCGGGGTATTTCATGGAGGAGACCAAGATGGGGTTGTGGCAGAAGAGCCTGGACACCCTGTACCTGGAGCTGCTTCCCCTTGCCGAGGTATTGAGGGGTATTAAGAGGGTGGTTCTGGAGGCTCCCAGGGACCTGTTCGTGGAAGCCCGGCTGGGCATGGTCGGCTACTCGGGAGTTAGCAACATGAGCGCGCCGGACACTCCCCTGCTTCCAAGGGACGCGTCCATTGGTCTTACACATCAAAGCTACGGCAGGAGAGTGAACCTTGCCAATTTCACATTGAATTACATGCTACCCGTTGGAGTCTCGGCAAGCTATGAAATCCCAGTCGCCCTAGGAGAGGTGGATACGCTTCTCGGGCACGGCTGGTTTATCTCGCCCCTGTGCCTCGATATGGTTAGCGACATGGAGCCGGTAAAGAACAGCAGGATAGCGGCAGTTAGAACGCGCATGAAATTTACTCATCGCGGAGAAACGTTATTCATGAAACACCCTTATCTCTCAGCCGGGTATCTCTGGGGCAGGTTTCATACGGGCGAGTTGGAGCAGTTTGAAGAGGGGGTGAGTTATTTTGATTTTGGAGCCTGGGGAGCTTATGCGGGTTGTGAAATCCCCATTTTCAAGGGTCTGTCCATGGCTCCGGAATTGAGCTTTCTAATTAATGTCGAGGGGGACAAGTTCTACAACGATCCGAAGATTCCAAACGAGAGCATTAAGAACTCGGGAGATGTCAGCCTCGTTGCGCTGGAACTCAATTTCATAATCAGGTTGATGGATTTTCGGCAGGAAAGCGCCGAGAGGGAAGAATAAAGATTAACAACAATTTTGCTAAGTATTCCTAAAGAAGAATCAAGAATTGCTTCTTTGTGCCATTCCATAGTACACTTCCCAGAAATTGATGGTTTTAGGGAGAAGCCCCCGCTTCCTTTTTATCACTTCCAAAATTTGCTTTTCAGAATAAGTAGTTCTAAGCCATTTAAGTGAAGTTTGATCTCCCCAATTAAGAACTCTTTTAATTATGAAAACTGCATGTTCTACCGGATCCACTGTCTCTTTGTTTACATCCCAGAAAAGTTTCAAAACAGATGGAGGAATGGTGTTAATTTCCGAATTTTCACTTAATGCTTTTATTTTGGTTGTTTTTGACATCAGTAACCCAGCGAGTGTGTAAAATGTTTATTTCAAATAAATATACCTGTCGATGAGTTTTACCCAATCGCTCCATACCTTCTTCCCATCCTTCTCCTTCTCCATGATGCGGGTGAACGCGGCTGATTGGGAATCCATCTGGTCAGCGAAGTACAATATCACAGCTTCCAGCATCATTGGCACTACGGGAGAGCCGTAAGCCTTTTCCCCCTGGTGGCTCAGTATCATGTGGCTAACCTTGGTCGCCAACTCATCAGGGAATTCCTTGATCTTGCCGATCGCGTCTTTAACGATACGCTCACCTATCACGATATGTCCCACAAGTCTCCCCTGCACAGAATAATCTATATATGTGGACCACTCGAATTCATAAACCTTGCCAATGTCGTGAAGGAGGGCGCCGGTGATCAGCAGGTCCCTGTGGATATCGGGGTAGAGAGTGGATGCCCTGTCACATATAGCGGTAACGCCGAGTGTGTGTTTCAGCAAGCCCCCCAGGTAGGTGTGGTGCCACAGCTTCCCCGCGGGAGCTGCAATGAACTTTTCCTTGAATTCCTTATCCTTGAACAACTCCTTGAAAATGGCGAATAGATGCTCGTTCTCGATTGTTTTTACCCATTTCCCGTACTCCTTGAAAAGCTCTTCCGGCGGCGGCGTACTAATTGGCAAAAAATCGGTGTCGTCGTAATCCCCCTTAGGAATAGTCTTCAGTGTTTCGATTTTTAGCTCGACTTCGTTCTTGAAGATTATCCCCATTGCGTTTACCCTGACTACATCGCTTTTCTCGATGCTGTTGGCAAGTTTGCTTGCGTAGCTTCCCCAGTAAGTAGCCCTTATCCTTCCCGTTCTATCCCCCAGGTCAAGAACGAGGTAATACTTACCGCTATATTCCCGAAGCTCCATTTTTCTCACGGTGAAAAGCGATTCGAACTCCATTCCGGGTTCTATGTCTGTAACGTATATTGTCTTCATGGCATACTACTTTTCAAGGGGTCTGATTAAACTGGCAGAGAGATACAGCACCGCCATTCTCACCGCGACGCCGTTTGTGACCTGCCTGAGAATAACCGCCCTGTCGCAGTCGGCGACCTCCTGGGTTATCTCAACTCCGCGGTTCATTGGTCCGGGGTGCATTACTATATAATCGTCCGAGAGGAGTTTCAATTTTTCCGAGTTTATGCCGAAGAGCTGGGTGTATTCTCTTAATGACGGTATGAACCCACCCTTCTGCCTCTCGAGCTGCAGCCTGAGCAGGTAAAGCACATTGGCTCCTTTTATTGCCTTATCCAGGTCGTGGTAAACCTTCACGCCCATCTTCTCTATGCCGAGGGGGATGAGTGTTGGTGGACCGCATAGCGCGACGTCCGCGCCCAGCTTGTTTAATCCCCAGATGTCGGAGCGCGCTACCCGGCTGTGTTTGATGTCGCCGACTATTACCACCTTCAGTCCCTCCAGCTTTGGGAAATATTCCCTTATGGTGTAAAGGTCGAGCAAGCCTTGCGTTGGGTGTTCGTGGGTGCCGTCCCCGGCATTTACGACAGCAGCCTTTATCCGCTTCGACAGGAAGTGGGGAGCCCCCGGCGCCGAATGCCTCATAACAACTATATCCACCTGCATCGCTTCTATGTTCTCCACCGTGTCCCTCAAACTCTCGCCTTTCGACAGGCTGGAAGTTGAAGCAGAAAAATTGACCACTTCAGAAGAAAGCCGCTTCTCCGCTAACTCAAATGAAGTGCGGGTGCGCGTCGAAGCCTCGAAAAACAGGTTGGCTACAGTAATTCCGCGCAGCGTCGGAACCTTCCTGACCGGACGGTCGAGAATCTTCCTAAACGACTTCGCGGTGTCAAGTATCTCAAGTATTTCACCCTTAGTTTTGTCCTCAAGTCCCAAAAGGTGCTTCGATTTTAAGCTCATATCATCTTACCTCTCCCAGAAGTTGAACTTGTAATTATTTGCAAATTTCATCTTTTTTATGTTAAATACGTCAGTTTGTTATTTCTTTGTAGAACCATAAACCAAATTGCTTACCTTTTCTCGTTCTTCTTCATGACCACTACTTTGTCCTCCCCATCCTCTTCCTTGACGAACAACTCCACGAACTCATTGGGTTTGGTTTGTATCTCTTTGCCGATGTAATCTGCGTGAATGGGCAGTTCCCTTCGACCCCTGTCTACCAGGATCGCCAGTTGTATCGTTTTTGGTCTTCCAAAATCGATTATGACATCGATAGCGGCGCGGACTGTTCTGCCGGTGAAGAGCACGTCGTCCACGAGGATTATATTGACGCCGGTGACATCGAACATGATATCGGTACCCCGGGCTTGAGGCTGGTCGATGATCTCCTGGAAGTCGTCCCTGTATAAAGTTATGTCGATCGTGCCCAGGGGAGGAGTAATCCCCTCAAGCTTTCCGATAATTTTCGCCAGCCGCTCCGCCAGATAGACTCCCCGCGTCCTGATGCCTATCAGCGCAAGATTGTCAACACCCTTGTTTTTTTCAAGGATCTCATAAGCAATTCTCGCAAGCGACCTCTTGATTTCCTGTGAGTCCATCACCTCTTTCATGTTTCACTCCTTATATGAAAATAATCAATTTCTGGTTTGCTTACTAAACTTGAGACAAAAATACTCCGTATTTTGATGTTGTCAACCCAAATATTGTGTACTCGAAAAAACTTGACAAAAACATTATTAGCTATTATAATATTCAAGCTCTGCGTACCTTTTACACGGAAGTAAGTTTTTTTCGAGATAATGCTTGTTAAAATAGTAATTAGTCTTCCTTTTTCACTTGACATTAGCTTCATAAAAACTATTTTTAACTACTTTATTTTTGGTCTTTGAAAAGAAAGAGCGTTTATATTTTAGAGGTAATATAAGATGTCTATAACATTCAAAGGGGGTATTCATCCTCCCCAGAACAAGGTTTTTACGAAGGATAAACCGATATTAGCGCTGCCAGCCCCCGAAGAGATTATTATTCCATTGTCCCAGCACATTGGCGCTCCTTCCAAACCAATAGTTGAAAAGGGTGATAGGGTAACGATGGGGCAGCGACTGTCAGAATCGGAAGGTTTTGTTTCTGTGCCGGTTCACTCAAGCGTATCGGGCAAGGTAAAGGATATAAAGCCCTGGCCACACTTTTCGGGAGAAAGCGTATTATCCGTAATAATAGAGAACGATGGCAAGGATACACCCTGCCGGGAAATGCCAGCTCACGAAGATTGGGAAAATTTATCGCCCGATCAAATAAGGGGGATATCCCGGGAAGCCGGTCTTGCCGGAATGGGAGGAGCCGCTTTTCCAACTGTCGTTAAGCTTTCACCGCCGCCAACCAAGCAGATCGATACCGTGATCCTGAATGGCGCTGAATGTGAACCCTACTTGACCGCTGACCACAGGTTGATGCTCGAATACCCAGACGAGATAATCGAGGGCTTGAGAATGATCATGAAGACCCTTGGTGTAGAAAAATCTTTTATCGGCATAGAAAAGAATAAGCCGGACGCTATCAAAGTTTTCAAAAATAAGACGGAGAAGTTTGACAATATTTCAGTCATCGGAATCAAAGTAAAATATCCACAGGGGGCTGAGAAGCAACTGATCGATGCAATCACCGGGCGTAAAGTGCCGGCTGGGGGTCTGCCCTTTGATGTGGGTTGTCTCGTGCAGAATGTCGGGACGGCAAAGGCTCTTTATGATGCTGTGGTAAGGGGAAAGCCGCTTTACGAGAGAGTGGTTACGGTGACCGGAAAAACATTGAACAATCCACAGAATCTGATGGTTCGCATAGGGACGCCGGTCAGGCATTTGATAGATGCATGTGATGGCACAAAGGATCCTATCGGCAAGATAATCATGGGTGGTCCCATGATGGGTATCGCCCTTTACGCCGATGAAGTGCCCATAGTAAAGGGGACATCGGGAATTCTCGTCTTCTCTGTGACTGAAGCCGACCTCCCCCGCGAAAAACCGTGCATATCCTGCGCCAGGTGTGTGGATGTTTGTCCCATGAAACTTCTGCCGAACAGGATCGCTACCCTAATCGAAAATGAAAGATTCCAGGAGACTGAAGAATACGGTATTTTCGACTGCATGGAGTGTGGTAGCTGTACCTACGTGTGCCCTACGAAACGCCGTCTGCTGCATTATATTAAGTGGGGTAAGGACGAAATAATTAAACGAAGAAATAAGGAAAAATAATGCCCTTAGGAGAGAATAATGCCAACTAATAAGCTTGCAGTTGCAGTTTCACCGCACATTCGTGAAGATGTTTCGATTCGGAAGATAATGTATTCCGTCTTGATAGCACTAGTACCAGCGCTGATAGGCTCAGTGTTCTTTTTCGGTCCCAGAGCGCTCTGGCTGTCATTGATAGGAGTGGCGTCTGCTGTGGCGACTGAAGCGGGAATTCAGGCTATAAGAAAGGTGCCCATAGAGGTTTCGGACGGCAGCGCGGCGCTTACAGGTTTGCTCGTGGCTTTTAACCTGCCCCCCGGCGTTCCGCTATGGATGCCCATAATAGGCTCGTTTGTGGGCATCGCTCTTGGGAAACAGGTCTTCGGCGGGCTCGGAAGAAACATACTTAATCCAGCGTTGGTTGGAAGAGCCTTCCTGATGGCTTCATGGCCGGTTGAAATGACAACCAGGTGGATAGTTCCGAAGTATGGCACCCTATCCGGAATAGACGCCGTAACCTCCGCTACTCCCCTTGGCGTGTTTAAAAGCATGAATACCATCCTTGCCGACCCTGCTGCCAGCTTGATAGAAATCCAGAAAGCAAACACCATCCTGGGTAAACTCTTCGATTCATGGGGCAATTTATTCCTGGGAAATGTCGGCGGATGCCTGGGCGAAACCTCGGCTTTGCTTCTCCTGATAGGAGGCATTTTCCTGCTCTGGAAAGGTTACGCGGACTGGAGAATCCCGGTTGGATATCTGGTCGGACTTGGAGTACTCTCCTGGGCATTCTGGGGAAGAAACGGTTTGTTCACCGGACACCCACTCTTCCATCTGCTGTCGGGAGGAGTCATACTCGGAGCCTTCTTCATGGCGACCGACATGGTAACAAGCCCGGTTACCCCAAGGGGCAGATGGATATTCGGCTTGGGATGCGGCATTTTTACTTTCATTATAAGGAAATGGGGAGGATATCCGGAAGGAGTTTCATATTCCATACTCCTGATGAATATCGTGACCCCCTTGATCGATAGATATACTAAACCTAAAATCTTTGGAGAAAAAAAGAATAAAGACAAAGAGCAGAAAGAGAGATGAAATATATCCTTAAACTAGGCCTTATTTTAATGGTTTATACCGTAGTGGCGGGGCTTAGCCTGGGGTTTATTAATAATATTACGCGGTCTAAGATCCTCGAGCAGGAAGGGAACGCGGGGGAAAAAGCACAGAGAGAGGTGCTGCCGGAAGCAAGTGCTTTTGTGGATTTCACTACAAACGGGGGTTTCGAATATAAAAAAGGCTATGCGGACAAAGACACCGCAGACATTGTCGGTTACGTGGTAAACGCGTATGGGAACGGGTACAGCAGCACCATCAGGACTATCGTGGGTTTGGATACCACTTTTACAATTGAAGCTATCGAGATAGTGTACCAGGAAGAGACTCCCGGACTTGGAACTAAATGCGTAGAGATAAGAGGCGATTCTCCGGAACCATGGTTTGAAGCGCAGTTCGATGGAAAAAAGCCGGATGAACTTCTGGTGGATAAGGACGGCGGTACGATCGATGCGATCTCCGGCGCAACTATAACCTCGAGAGCAGTGACAAACTCGGTTAGGGAAGCCATCGAAGAACTGAAAAAGCATTTGACAAAAGGGGGATCACAATGAAGCTTGGCGGGGAATTCACAAAGGGCTTATTAAAGGAGAATCCCGTGCTTGTCCTCGCGCTGGGATTGTGCCCCACCCTTGCAGTAACCAATACAATGGTCAATGGAATAGGTATGGGTATAGCAGCCACCTTCGTGCTCGTCTGCTCGAACCTCGTGATCTCGCTCATCAAGAACCTCGTCCCGAACCGGATAAGGATACCGGTGTTTATCACGGTTATAGCAACTTTTGTAACAGTTGTCAAGCTTGTTATGGCGGGATACTTCCCCGGGCTCTCCAAAGCGCTCGGGATCTTCATACCGCTTATCGTGGTAAACTGCATCATCCTTGGAAGAGCAGAGGGGTTCGCGAGCAAGAACAACGTGCTGCGGTCCCTTCTCGATGGCTTGGGCATGGGAGTAGGATTCATGCTGATACTTATCATCATCGGAGCGGTCAGAGAGATACTCGGCGCGGGTACCATTCTCGGACACCCGCTATTCGGCGAGTCGTTCAAGCCGGCGCTGCTTATGATACTGCCCCCCGGCGGCTTCTTCTCGATAGCCATTCTGATAGGTCTGTCAAACCTCCTGCAGAAGCGATTGGAGTAGAATATGGACTTTGGAAATATAATGCTCATAGCGGTCAGCGCGATACTCGTAAACAATATCGTCCTGGCAAAATTCCTTGGTCTCTGCCCCTTCCTGGGCGTGTCGAAGAAGCTGGACGCCTCTCTCGGGATGGGCATGGCGGTCATCTTCGTGATGACCCTCGCCTCAGCGGTCACATGGATAATATATGAATACTTCCTTCTCCCAATCCCCAAAAACTTTATATTCAGGTTTTTTCATCTCTTCGATCCTTCTGTTACTCCATCCATGTTCGACCTGGCGTATCTCGAGACTATCGCGTTCATCCTGGTCATTGCCTCGCTCGTGCAATTGGTCGAAATGGTGGTCCAGAGGATAAGCCCACCGCTTTACGAGGCGCTGGGTATTTATCTGCCGCTGATAACGACCAACTGCGCTATACTGGGAGTGGCAGAGTTGAACACAATGACCAACCATTACTCCTTCATCGCGAGCGTTGTCCATGGTTTCTCGGCGGGGATAGGTTTTACTTTAGCTTTGATATTGATGTCGGGAATTCGCGAGAAATTGGAGCTGGCAGACGTTCCGCCAAGCCTTAAGGGGCTTCCCATCGCGTTCATGGTTGCCGGATTAATGTCCCTGGCTTTCCTGGGCTTTTCAGGATTAAAGTTTTAGTTCGGAGAATTAGATGAAACTTACCATTATAGGCGCTGTTCTTTTGCTTGGAATACTGGGTTTTCTATTCGGAGTTATCCTGGCTTTCATAGCCAGAAAATTCGCGGTATCCCTGGATGAAAGGGTCGCGAAGGTTTTGGAGCACCTTCCGGGTATCAACTGCGGCGCGTGCGGTTATCCCGGCTGCTCGGGCTACGCGAAAGCGGTGGTTGCCGGCGCAGCGCCGGTGAATGGCTGCGCTCCCGGGGGAAAACCCTCAGCGCAAAATATCGGGAAAATAATGGGGCAGGAAGTCAGCGATACAAAAGATATGGTAGCGGTAGCGAAATGCTCCGGCGGAGCTAATAACGCGAAAACCAAGTACGTGTACAAAGGACTCTTCGATTGCAGGGCAGCCTATATCCTGGCTAACGGTCCCACTGACTGTGCCTATGGCTGTATCGGTCTGGGTACATGCGTGGAAGATTGCCCTTTCGGCGCGCTCGAATTGAGCGATAACTGCATCCCTATTACAGATTACGATAAATGTACCGGGTGCGGAATATGTGTGAGGAATTGCCCTAAAGGAGTCATGCATCTCCTTCCCAGGGACCAGTTGATCTATATAGCTTGCAACTCCCCGGAAAAGGGCGGCGTGGTTAGGAAAATATGCTCCACCGGGTGTATATGCTGTAAAATCTGCGAGAAGGAGTGCCCGAAGGACGCCATAGAAATTCGAGACTTCCTCGCGTATATAGATTACGAGAAATGTATCCAGTGCGGAATTTGCATAGAAAAATGCCCCACGAAGTGCATTCTCGACCGCGGAACGGGAATCCCACTCCCTGAACCTGCAAGGGTCACAAGGAAAAGATTGAAAGAGTTGAAGGCGGCGCAGGAGTAACCTGAATTTCCTTCCGTTTTACGTTTGCAGTTTCGCACCTGGAAACGTCTAGTGTTGTAAGGTTCGGGTTCTTTAAACTCCAAAGCCCTATTAATAAATCCAAATTTTAGTCTTTCCGGGTCATTTGCTAGCGCAGGCTAAAGCCGTGCGGCTACAATGTTCTCGTATTTCCGTAAGTCGTATTCTTGTTGTTTATTCTAATTCTACTCCACCTGCGGGTCGGTAGTCTTATTTCGCAAATACCCGAGATGGTCATAATCCAACCTGTTCACTACGCTGCTGCTCATGATCAATTTAGTCGAGTTCGTTACATCGGGAACAATATAGTATGTATTCGTGTCGTCCGCATAACCGAGTAGCTGGGTTTTGCACCAGTGGTAGTATTTCTTCTCATCCGTGGCATTATCGAACTCACCCAGCCGCTTCGAGCC
>JAFGQG010000109.1 GCA_016935765.1 bacterium | reverse complement strand
TAAAATTTTATTCTTCCCCTAAATTAAAGTATATTTCAGTCTCCCACCGGCTTCGAATATAAATTGTATCAGAAATGACCCAAAATAACTCTGAATGTTCAAATGGCTGCCATTTTCCCACTGACAACCTTCCGTTTTCATCTCTATCATAATACAGGAAAAGATTGTATTGTCCCGGGAAACTTTCCATGGACAGTACTGAATCAATCAACTCATAATCATAACTTTGCTTTGTCTGGACATTTATCACTTCAATATCCAGAGGATAAAATTTACTCATGATTTTGCCAATAAGTGTCCCAAAAGTATCCGAATCCAAAGTTTTGAATTTATGGAATGTGGTATCTTTCAATTGGTTACCTGCATAGTCAGTGAAATCCTGTATTCTCCAGGAGTAATACATGGCTTCTTCCAGTTGATATTCTGGTATATAAATAATTTCATTTGGAGTATCTTGTTTGATGGTCCCTTCAACCTTGTTTCCCAGAGAATCATTCAACGTAAATGTACCATTCCTTATTGCCTCAGTAAGTACGATTCTGATATTATGGTTAAGCATAACATGTCTCGAGTTGTTAGCGGGTATCATTTCTTTAATTTTGGGGAGAATTGTATCATTATTGCTGCTTGTTGTAAAAACAATAGTGTCCGTTTCAACAGGATTTCCATACAAGTCCAACACATTAGATATTGAAATCCGGTGTTCTTCTGGTGATATAGGCTGTTGGAAAGCGAATTCTATAATTCGAAACTCATCGTCGGTAAAATATGGTTTTGAATAAAGAATGCCACCAGGCATATCGATGAATCTAATATCAGTTTTTTCCAGGCTGGTTATGTCAATCGTTCTTGAGAATTTTAACGCAACCTTCTGATTATCAGGGGATTCTGCATGAAGCAATTCGGTTTTAACAGTATCCTGAAATCCAAGCATTATATTTAGTAGGGGAGGGGGAGAACCTGAATTTACATCATAAGGTGGAATACCCACATTCTCAATACCAACGTTGATCAATCCATCACCATTCATATCGTCAACTGCCATGATCCTAAAACTGTCTATTGGGAGAAAGCTGAACTCGAAACTGCCATCTTGACCGCTCCAGGTAACGTAATCTGGCTGCTCCCCAAGGTTGAACTCCCCTTGTTCATCCAATTTAAATGCCCACACTTCTTTGTTAGGAGCTATATGTTTTTCAATAAAAACCTTTCCTTGAATATAGCCTGAATCAATAATCGTACCAGTAGAAAAACAGAAGGTTCTCGCTGCTGGTAAAGGATTATTATGCAAGTCCTTCAGTATTGTGCCTAGGTTCAGAACATAAGTTGTGCTTTCGTTGAATGGCTCATTATGCTTCAGTTCGACACGTTTCCCATGCCATTTCAGGGCTATCTCTCCCACAGAAGGAGAGATCGAGTAGGAGGATTCAAACGAGTTGTGGTCAACCCACTCGCTAAAAACGATATTTACAGGAGAGTCAAGAGGTACCAAAGTCTGTTCATGATTAGGTTGGATCTCGATTATCTGTGGGGGTTTTTCGTCACTGGGACCTCCCGGTGGCGAGCCGATCCGCGCGCATACACAAAGACAGAAAACAACCAGTGCGATTACTAAAAAGGTGATTTTTACTTTTCTATCTAAAATAATTGACCCGCTTTGAATTGAATTTATTTTTGCTCAAGCTGATCAAGTTTCTCCTGTATCGAAATCCGCGTAGCATCATTCATTCTCATTTCAAGCGCTTTTTTCCAGTAACCACGCGCTAGGTCATTTTGATTCATACTTGCATAAACTTCACCGAGATGATCGTATATCACAGGATCGTCATCAGTATACAACAGTGCTTTTTCAAGTTGCTTGGAAGCTTCATCATACTCGCCAAGCCTGAATAAGACCCATCCATAGCTATCAATAATTGCGCCATTCTCAGGATCTAAATTCAAGGCTTTTCTGATCAACTCGATGGAATATTCAAGCTGGATTCCTTCATCAGCGAGAATATATCCTAAATAATTAAGGATAATTGGGTCTTCCGGATAGCTTGTTACTAGCTCTTGGAATATTTTTATTGCCTCATCCCTATTACCGCTTCGTTCATAGGCATCACCCAGGGCAAACATCGTAAACCTGTCGCTTGTATCCAGGTAATATGCGCAATTGAAAGATGTTATTGCTTCATCCAGCCTGTTGCCTCGTGAATAAATAGTGCCTTCAAAATAGTATATATCAGGTTCATCGGGAAATAGAACTTTAATCTTGTTCAATGTTTCGATAGCTTTGTCGATGCTATCCATTTGAGAATATAACCTGGCAAGGTCTAACCATGGTTCCGGACTTACTAACTGGTCCCTGACGAGCATAAAACTGCTTTCTGCAAGGGCGTATTGTCCAAGTTCCATAGCGGATTTCCCGAGGTAAGAATAAAGGGAGATATCCACATCGCCCCAACTGCTGGTCTCCTTGAACACTCTAAGCGCTGTCTCAAAATCGCCAATAATATAGGAAGTAATACCGAGTTGCTGATATCTAAAAGAGTCGCTTTCGAATTGTACAAGATATTTCGCAAGAGTGGAAGCAGCCTTATCGAAAATTTCGTTGTTAATATACATATCGATAAGGGTTTCCCAAACGTGTTTATCGTCCTGGTGAAAATCAAGATACTGGTCATAATAATAGCCTGCCGAATCATAGTCATGTAGGATCTCATAACATGAAGCGAGTCCTAAATGGGCGCTTGGTTCCCAAACATCCGCATAAATGGCACGCATAAAGTGGTCTTTAGCCCCATGGATATCCCCTTGAAGCAGCTTTATCCTGCCTAATTTGGTTTCAATCTGACCCCTGTATGGATATTTTTCGTAGATTTTTTTGTACTGCTTCTCTGCCTTCCCAAGGTCTCCCAACATCAAATAAAGAGTACCGATATGAAACTCATAGGTAAGGTCATTAGGTTTCAATTCAGCTAATTTGCTATATAACTGTATTGCCTCATCTAAATTGCCATAAGCTGCGTTTGCTTCAGCGATATCTTCGAGGTATTCAATATCCCCTGTTTGCGAGAAGAGAACACTCCCAAGGCGAATAACACCGCGGCTATCTTTAAGTGTTCTATACATTTTATAGGCTTCGATTTTTGGTTCCAACGCTAGAGTATCGTAATCAATCGCTGATAAATACTCCATTAAAGCTTCCTCGTATAGTCCCTGCATTTCATACCAATATCCGTTAGTAAAATGATACAAAGCTCTATAATGAGTTTGCTCAGGCTTTTTATACCCGGAGACTATTCTGCTTTTATTCCCCGCGCAACCAATCGTAATTACTGATATTAAACAGGAGCAAGTAATGTAATACAACAGTCTTTTCATCGTGAAAACAAGTTATGGGATAAATTCCAATAATCAAGATAATTTTAGTTTTTATTTTAATAAAGTTCACAATGCCCTAAAAACGAAATAGTCCCTTTCCATTCAATCCATAGCACTATAATCCAATCAAGGGTCATTTTACTGCAAGCTCTAGTTTCCTCGTGAGATTCAGATTGTTTTAACATTTACCTATCCACTTACTTCAGTCGTACCATGAAATATTTGTAACCCCCTGTCATATAAGCCGCGACCATAAAATCCTC
>JAFGQG010000011.1 GCA_016935765.1 bacterium | reverse complement strand
TTATCTTTATTTATTCCTAAAAAATAGATGCTATTTTCTTTACACTCAACAGAAGCAAAGTTATAATCACCAATTTTAAATTTTGTGCTCTCATGAAGAAGATGTTCACCTGACGTAGAATAAATTTCAAAAAATGGATCTGTTTGATTATTAAATTCAATAACAATAGCAAAGTAAATAAATAAACTGTCTATTTCTATGAAATCTAGAATCATTGGACATGGTTTATCCAATTGTTTGTGAATAGGAATACCAGATTCCCTGTTAATACTAAATACAATCCAGTCTTTCGGTTGTTCACCAAAAACCGTTAACTTATTTAATTTTTTATCAAATACATGAAATTTGTAACTATATATTTGGTTTGCATATATTAAACTATCATTATATATAAATTTACCCGCTGGAAAATGTATTTCATTATCAATAATATATTCATCAGATGGGAAATAAGAATTTATAACATAATAATTGCTATCCACTAAAATTAAGTTGTTTTGAATTTGAAAACCATTTGATAAAGTTGTATCAATTATTTCTCCTCCCAAAAGAATTTTCCCGTTTTTAAAAAACATCATTGAGTTAATTAATGTAGGAAAATCGTCAATATTAAAAACGTTTAACAAATTACCATTTTCGTCAAATTCATGTACTTTTTTATTCCTACTTGAGAAAAAAACTAGATGATTATTGGGGGTTATTTGAAACCGAGAATCACAAATGTCTCCAAACTCAGAGTTTAAGGTTTTTATTTTAAGCAAGAGTTTACCCGTTGAATCATATTTTGCTACATAATTATAGGTTTGTACATAAAAATTAGAATTTTCATCCAAGACTAAGCCATAAATATAATCTAAGGAATAGTCAATCGGAATATCTTGTAGTTTAACTTGTTTTTCTAAATGGAAAAAATCAGAAAACTCTTTTGCATAAACGTTATTAATAAATATTGAAAAAAGTATCATAATTGGTATAATAAGTTTTCTTTTCATCTTCACTTCTCCCTATAAAAATATAATTACCTAATTTAAAAAATCTATTATCCTCACAATTTTTATTGGTAATCAATTAAATCTGCTATCATATAGGAAATTAGAAAGTATATGGTTGCGATTTAATACAGTGATAAATTTACCAATTAACTCATCTACTAAATCTGCGGATCCCAACAAAGCTTTTCGTTAGCAAAATTGCACCTTCGGATGTAGGGACAATAAGGGTCTGGGGCTATATCGCCACGTCCATAATAACCCCAGAATATTCCACTCCCACTGTTATATGGGTCATAGGACCTAAGACATCCATTTGGGGTGCTATTTCCTATTGAAATTGCAACTACAATAGAACCTGCATAGATTGCTTTCTTTTCCATATTTCCTCCTTGTTTATTTATAAAAATGTTTGATTGTACTATTTCTAACCAATGTATAAAATGCTTTGCCATGGGAAATATCTGTTTTCTATATAGATTTTATCTTTCCCAGGAAATATCGGGAATTGCGATTCATTAATATAAGAATAAAACAAATTTTTGTTAATAATTTTTACATAACCAAATTCTGGAATATATATTCTTAGCCAATCAATATAACCATCAGCAACTGTGTCATCGTTTAGTGCCTTCCACAATAACTCCACCTGCGGGTCAGTAATCTTATTCCTTAAATATCCCAAATGGTCATAATCCAATCTATTTACCACACTGTTGCTGTCAATAATTATCTTTGTTGAGCCAGTAACATCCGGGACAATATAATATGTATTCGTATCGTCTTCATAACCAAGTAATTGGGTTTTGCACCAATGATAACGTTTCCATTCTTGAGCATAGTCATCGTAATCTCCAAGACGCTTCGAGCCTTCGTAATCAAATGTACTTTCCCGGGTGCTGGTATCGTATTGGCGCAGTTTCCCAAGAAGATCGAAATTGAAATCGAGCGATGCACCTGCTGAAGTGATAATTTCATTAAGAACGTTATAGTCGTCATATTCAAACTTAGTAATATTACCATCTACCTCTTTACCTTTAAGCAAGCCCAAACAATTATACGAAAATATCCCCTTTTCACTTCCGGTATCTTCATAATATTTAATTAACCTGTTTAGAGCATCAAAGGACATTTTGTAATCTTTTCCACCTTGCTCCTGGTCTTGTATTCGAGTAATATTGCCATTGTCATCATAAGTTAGATTGAGATCATAATCGGTTCCCCAGGCGCCCTGGGTGATTGTTCGGTGTTCCCTGGTTACACGCCCCACATCATCTCTCGTAAAATCAACTTCGATATTAGCGTTGTTATCTGAGTAGATTTCATCCCGATCCGATATGAGGGCAAGATTATTATAAGCATAAGAAATCCTGTGTTTTTGAGTGTCCTGGTCATCTTTAAGAGTAATTGTACTTATTTGCCCCCTGTCATTCCTCGCAATTTCAACATACCAACTATTAGGGTATGTTATTTTTGTTCTCCATCCGCGGTCATCTACCTCAAAATCATAATCCTTATTAGAATCTTCATCAACCTGCACTTTGGTGAGATTGCCATCATCATCATAACTATATTCCCTGAGTTGACAATCCTTTGCATGGACAGTTAACACCTGTCCATTTTTATTGAACGTGTAGCGAGTGGTTCCACCTGGTCCGGTATCTAATGATATTATTTTGTTTCTACCGTTAAAAGCATACCTCACATAATCAATTATTTCATTTTTAACACCGTTATCATAAGTCCACTTTTCAAGCTTCTCCAACTGAAATCCACTATAAGTACTTTCAAGTCTATCTCCGTTTGAAAACTGTTTATATAATAACCGTTTGAGTTTATCATAAGAGTATGTAGTCGTATTTCCGTCTTTACCAATTATTGATACAGGTTTTATATTTCCATCATCGTAAGCTATTTCTGTTATATTTCCAATGGGATCTGTTATCTTAGTTGGCATACCATATATATCGTTCTCAAATTCTGTTACAAAATCTTTAGGGTCTGTTATTTTTTCTAATGCTCCTAAACTTGAATAAGCATATTCAGTTGTCTCACTCTCCTGGTTAGTTACAGAGGTGACCAGGCGGTCAGCATTATATTCTAAATCGATATCATTACTATCCGGATCAGTAATTGTTTCAAGTAAGTCATTTCCATCCCAGGTGAAGCTATAATGTTTATTCAACGCATCAGTGGTAGTCTGAATGAATCCATCACTATCATAAGTGTTTGTCACAAAAGTAATAGGTCCTGGAACAACGTATGTAAGTATCAAATTGTCACTATTATAAGTCCACGAATATGTCTTACTCCTCGGTGTAACCAACGATGTTCTCCTTCCTGTTCCATCAAAATTATGGGTCCAGTTTTTGCTCCGGGGATCGTTGACTACAGTCTGGTTTGCATTATAGGTTATACCATGTTCATCTCCACAAGCTCCTATACGTTTGTCCAATCGATTACTACCATCATACTCATAGAAAGTCACATTCGTATTGTAGTCGATAAACTTATCAAGCTTGTAGGTATCCGCATAACCGAACTCACAATAATCTTCATTGGGTAAGGTAACCTTGAGCAATCTGTCGTTACCATCATATTCAAAGCTTATCTCCCGATTCTCTGCAGTTTCCTTTACCGAACTAACCAGGTCATCCTCATTGTAAGTGAATTCAAGCGTCCTGCGTACAGGTGTACCGGTTTCATCAGTATGTTTGGTTTCAACCTTGGTGATCTTGCCATTACTTCGAGTGACCTCGTGCTTCACTCCCACTTTATTCTCCACACTTACAAATTTACCACTGGTATCGAACCTGACTTCAGTCTTGTTTCGAAGGTATGTGAGAGTATAGGTGTCATCACCCTCCTTTACCAGGTTAGCGAACAAACCGGCAGGTCTGGTATATGAACCACCGGATTCAGCGAATAGCCATTCTGCCCCGGTCTCATCAATGAACTTGCGGTCATCCCCTGACTCCTGGATCCCCATTTCCCAGTTACAGTGCCAACCTTCACCGAACATACCGGTAACATCACACCGGTTATTGTAATATCTTTTCAACATCAAAGGGCTATTGTAGAACGGTAGAACAAAGTCTGTGAACTCCAGGATGTGGTTACCATTATGAAGATTCAAATAATCCCTGCCACTGCCCATTCCACTACCCAGACCCAGTTCGAAAGCCTGGATTGGATTAAAATGTTTGATCCCTGAATATTGATAACCGTATAGACATCCTAACCACCCTATTGCCTTGATATACTTTTAACGCTTCATTTAAATATTATGATTAGAAATTACATCAGTCAAGTATAAAATAGAATTATTCTATTATTAGAGCAATATATTAATATCGAATACTCTAAACATGGAAAAATTCTATTTGATCAAGCAGATCTTGCCACAAAGGTTTCCCTGGCTCCAGGATAGCCGGTAGAAATAGAGTCCGGAGGGTACTTCATTCCCCTGGGAATCTAATCCCTCCCAAGTCAGAATATGAGTGCCTGCTTCCAGGTTGCCTTCAGAGAGTAGTTTAACCTGTTTCCCGGCAAGGTCCACTATTTCCAGGCGGACCTGGTGTCGCTGGGGCAAGTTGAAAGAGACCGCAGTGCTGGAGTTGAAAGGATTTGGATAGACCTTTAACCCTAATTCTGAAGGGAGCACAGGGGCTTCATTAACAGCTACCTGGGCTTCTAAAAATTGCATACAGCTGCGGAGGATATTCAGCCTGGAATTAGGGAAGAACTCGTCGATCATAGCGCCGAATAATACTGATGAGATCACAGTACGATGGTGCTCTGTTTCTCTGAAGATCATCCTACCGGGGTTTTCTTCGGGCGTCGGTTCATCTCCGCTTTCCAGTACCACCCGGCTGGAATCATCGAACGGAGCCAATTCATCTATAAAATTATCTGCCGGGGAGTTTAGATTATATTCAATGTCAACATCAAAGAGAAAATCATCGCCTGAGCCCAGGAGGTTGGCAACATTCCCATGGGGCGCTGCTGGTCGGCCATCGGATTCGTAAACCGCTCCGAACATACCGTAGAAAAGGGCTCCCTCGTAACTTCCTTCATCATAATCGGGGCCACCGTCGGGGGCGATCCAGAGCATCCGGTTATAGTCCGCCAGCCAGTCACCAAGTTCTTCTAACTCATCATCTGATATGATCTCATGGAGTTCTTCTGAACGTACCGGTGTGATCAGGATCGCGAAAGTATAGGCATAAAGGTCGAGGGTGGCGATATCCGGGTTCTGCCCGGTAAGGGTGTAGGTATAACCCAAATTATCCAGGAGGCCTGTGATCACTACTTCTTCCCCGTAGTAGTTACCTTCGGATTCATTATAGTAGGGTTCCAGTCCGGAATCATAGTCTATGACCAGCACTTCCGGGGGTGCGGGAGTGGAAAGGTTGATGGTCAGGGTGGTGTCACCGCCCAAATAAAGCCAGGTAGTTGATGGTTCGTACCCTGGCGCGGATGCGGTTAGGGAATAAGCTCCGGCATTGAAATCACCCAGGTAATAATAACCCCGGTCTCCGCTGGTGTCAGATGCTTCCAGTGAACCAAAATCGGTGAGGGCAACTTCGGCCCCTATCACTCCCAGGGGCGGATCGCCGCTTTGCACATATCCGTCCAGGCGATAGAAAGTGCTGTCATCAACCGTCCGAAAGGTGATGGTATCGCTGACCCGGTTGCTGGGTTCGGCGAGGTCCAGGGCGTTCAGGACTACTTCCACTTCGCTGTCCCAGCCGAAGGGCAGCAGTGGTTCATAATGTACGGACAATCCGCTTTCAGTTGAATCTATGGAACTCAACCAGATCATATTAATTCCATTTACTATCAGTTCAACAGAGCCTTCATCGACCCCTGAAAGGTCGTCATATATCTCGCAATAGAGTGCGGTTTCCCGGGATATCCTAATAGCACCGTCGGGGGGATCCCAGGCGGTTACATAGGGCGGTTCGGCATCCTCACCAGTAGGGGCGACCCAGTGTATATAGACATCGAAGCCTGGAGCAACTTCCAGATCGGTGAATCCCCGCATGTCTAACCATGCGGAGGGTGCAGGAGTTCCCACGCTGGCGGCGATCTCAAAGGTTCCTTCTTCGGTTAGCGAATCGATAGTCCAGCTGACCACCGCTTCGGGCATGTTCTGAAATATGAGGTGCCAGGAATGTTCGCCCAAACGGCTGTCCCGGTAATCGCTGGCTAAACCATTGATGAGGGGTACCGTTTCCGGGAAGTAGGCCATTAGGGCGTCACCTCCGAAGAAGAGGGGGAGTTCCAGAAGCACATCGTAGCCGTCGGTGGCTCCCTCCGCGGTGCCAAAGGTACGTTCGAAGAGGAGTGAATCAGCATCCTCGATGGACAGGGTAACCTCCCATGGTTCCTGGGCATAGAGTCCAGCAAAGATCATAAACAAAAAAATCATAATCGTTTTTTTCATGATGGTTCTCCTTTCAGTTTAAGAAAATAGGGATTAGTAGTAAAATTGCAAGTTGAAATTTTTTCTAAATAAGCCCCGGTCGTTTCTTCGTGTTTTTTAAAGGAAATTTTATTTTGAGTGGTCTTACACGGAGTTGATGGCAATGCAATTGGAATAAACCGTAGGAGTCAGGGCGAGGGCTTAAGCATACAAGCTTTAGAACTCGAAACGGATGATACCATTACCCTAAAGATGCTTTTTGCTTTTAAATCCGATAGAGATGCTATCAATCTTAAAATCGCCTAATTATCTAACAGACCGGAATCACTACTGCAATCTTATTTTAAATATTTTAATCAATAGTATGCAACCAATCCCTACATGAACCTTTTTTAAATATTTTAGTTGAAGTCGCCAAAGAATCTTATATCTTGATTTCTCGTTATGTCAGGCTCGAATAAACATATTCTCGCTGATGATAATATTGGCCGGTTACTGAGGAAGCTCAGCATTCCGTCCACTATAGGGATGTTGGTGATGTCCACTTATAATGTAGTGGACACTATTTTTGTAGGGCAGGGTGTTGGTACACTGGGGATTGCGGGAGTAGCTCTGGTATTTCCTTTCCAGATGATCGTGCTGGCGTTGGGTCAGCTTCTGGGTATGGGTGGGGCTTCTATTATCTCCAGGGCGCTTGGCGCTAAGGATCCCGGGAAAGCCAACCGAACACTGGGGAACCTGATAACCGCTACCGTTGCCTTGTCGATAATGATCACCATTCCCGGCGAGATTTTCATCGATAAAATACTGATCATTCTGGGTGCAACCGAGACCACCCTGCCTTATGCCCATCAATATCTCCGGGTGATCCTGCTGGGCACCCTGGTGCGCACATTCGCCATCGCTGCCAATAACATTATCCGGTCTGAAGGAAGGGCTAAGGCATCTATGTTCATCATGGTATTGTCAGCGGTACTCAATATTATCCTGGATGCTATTTTTATCTTCGTGTTTAAGATGGGAGTTGCGGGAGCAGCCCTGGCTACGGTGGTATCCCAAACCGTGGCATGTTTCTATATCTTTTCCTTTTTTATATCTCCCAAGAGCAGCCTAAAACTTGCATTTGTAAATATGAGACCGGATTTCAAGGTGCTTGGTGAAACACTGGCTATAGGACTATCTTCATTAGGGCGGAATATCGCCTCCAGCGTTCTGATCATTATCATGAACAATGCTCTTGCTCACCATGGGGGTGCAGTGGCTATCGCGGCTTTCGGTGTAATCAACCGGCTGACATTCATGTTCTTCACACCGGTTATCGGCCTCTCCCAGGGATTTCAGCCCATTGTTGGTTACAATTATGGGTCTGGCCGGCTGGCGAAGGTTCGCGAATCGGTTAAAATCTCCATTGTATGGTCCACCTTGATCTGCACTGCCGGATTCATAATAATGATGATTTTTCCGGACTGGTTGATCCGGGTATTCTCAAATGATCCCCAGCTTATAGAAGTGGGAAGCGCTAACCTTCGCATAGTTGTTGCATTAATGCCGGTAATAGGATTTCAGGTTATTGGCGCCACAATGTTCCAGGCTTTCGGACACGCCACCAGGGCTTTTATATTGACCATCTCCCGGCAGCTTTTAATACTCATCCCGCTCCTTTTAATCCTGCCTGCTTACATTGGCATTACCGGGGTTGCAATTTCTTTCCCCATTGCCGATTTGCTCTCAGCAATATTAACAGCATTTTTTGTTTTTCCAGCAATGAAAAAATTGAATCGCGATCACCCTGTAAATATCAGAGGGCTTTAATAGGGAAAATAGCAGTTCCCCCAGCCTTGGAATTTAACCCTTATCTTCCCTCGATAGTTATTTCACAGCTATCTTCAAGTAGTATCCAGTATCCGTTCGGTTTGATAAG
>JAFGQG010000108.1 GCA_016935765.1 bacterium | reverse complement strand
TTTTCCTCATTTCCAGAAATGAATGTGTTATTTTCTTCAATATAAATATAAAGAATATATAATCAGCGTCAAGTTGTATTTTTATTATATTAATGGAGTAGTAGAAGCAGCTCAGCTATTCAATTCTATCTTTTGTACTTCTTCGATTCTCCTTTCAAGAAAAGAACTTCCAACTTCAGCGAACCTTTGAGGCGCGTCAGTTACGTAGAAAAAATCTCTCCCGGGTTCGTTGCTACTTCTTTGTAGACCATTTCTATGCAGATATTCCACAAGCCTATCGACAGTCGCGGTAGCTGAGTCTATTAATTTAACTTCTCCTCCCACGGTTTCCTGAATGATCCCACGCAATAACGGATAATGTGTGCATCCGAGGATAAGAGTATCTATATTAGTATTTTTGAACACTTGCAGGTATTCTTCAGCAACCAGGCTTACTACATTTCCCGTGGTCCACCCTTCTTCTGCCAGGGGTACGAATAACGGGCATGCTCTTGAATAAGTTTGAATCTGAGGATTTAGTTTAATTATAGCATTTTCATAAGCTTTCGAGTTCACTGTAGCGGTTGTGCCTATTATCCCTATCTTTCCGTTTTTTGTAGAACTAACAGCTGCGGAAGCTCCCGGTTTTATTACATCTATCAGGGGTATCCCACAGCCCCCGTTCAAGCTATCCACTGCAACTGCAGAAGCGGTGTTGCAGGCAATGATTATAATTTTAACTTTTTGTTTAAGCAGGTAATTTGTCAATTGCGTGGCGAACTTGCGTATAATTTCCGGGGAGCGCGGTCCATAGGGATATCTTGCCGTATCCCCGAGGTAAATAATAATTTCATTTGGCAGCTTACGATATATCTCTTTTACTACTGTCAGACCACCTACACCCGAATCAAAAACACCTATTGGCAAATTTTCATCCTTCATTGGATAAGCCGACTTTCTTTTTCAGGTAGGATATTTCATCCTTACTTAAATAACGCCACTCTCCAATTTTCAATCCGTCAACATCCAGACCAGCATAGGATACCCGGTGAAGGTCTTTTACCCAATGTTTAAAAACCCGGCAAATACGTCTAATCTCACGATAGCGACCCTCACGAAGCGTAATATACACTATTTCACCGTTCTTCCATTCTGATATCTTTTTAATTACTATGGGCGCGAGTTTCTTACCGTCTAAATAAAACCCATCCTTCAGCGCTTGTATCTCCTTGTCATTAAATTTGCCATGCACTTTCGCCATGTACACCCTTTTTATTTCAAATCTTGGATGGGTGAGTCTATGTATCATCTCTCCGGAATTGGATAAAAGAAGAACTCCTGAAGTATTATAATCGAGTCTTCCTGCCGTAACGACCTTCTCTTTCAACTTAACGATCTCGTACACCGTTTTTCTTCTTTTGGGGTCGGATCTTGTTACAATATAACCCGTTGGTTTATTTAAAATGATAAATATCTCTTTATCGCTCTGGGTTACCAGTTCATTGTTTACATATACTTTATCCTTTTCCGGGTCGATTCTCATACCTAAACTGGCAAGTTCATCGTTTACTATTACCTTGCCCTTTTCGATAAGGTTATCGGCTTCCCTTCGGGAAAACCTTGTCGCCTGGGCGATATATTTATTGATCTTGATCAATGGCATAATTATGTGAATTCTCAAAAAATTGTTCAAGCTCTTCTGCTTTGGGCAATTCATCGATGTCCTTCAAACCGAAGAGCTGCAGGAATTTAAAGGTTGTACCATATAGAAAAGGTTTTCCAGGGCTTTTATCCCTTCCTTTGACCGTAATTAAACCCTTTTCCAACAGCGAAACTACGAGGTACCTCGAATCGATATGTCTGATAGTATCAATAACGGGTTTAGTAACAGGTTGCATAATAGCGATAATTGCAAGCACTTCCAGCGCGGCTTGAGTAAGATGTGGCTGACTCCTTTTCTGGAATAATTTCTTAATAAAAGGAGACATAGCTGGTAAAGTAAAAAACTGGTAGCCTCCTGCAACATACCTGATACGGAAGGTTCTGTTTTCCTTCTCGTAGGATTCGTTCAATTGTTTGATACGGTGTTCTATCTCCTTCTGGTTTAATCCAGAAATCTCAGTTAATCTCTTAACAGCGATTGGCGAAGGGGACGCAAATATGAGAGCTTCTATTACATTGACACTCATCAGGACCTTACTTGTTTTCTATTAAGTATAACCATATTGAGCCGAATTGCGTAAATTGCTTTAATCTGAGATTATGTCTTCGGACCAGTTCCAATACGGCAATAAAAGTAGCTACAAGCATTACCGGAGTTGGTCTTTCGTTGAAAAGTTCAACAAACTGCAATTTCTGCTCGGCTTTCATGATATTTATCACAAAATCTATTCGTTCTTCAATATCAATGCCTTCCCTGAGAATATTGGGAACTTCTTTTTTGGGTTCCTCCAGGATTTCATAAGCCAGTTTTATTAGGTCATAGAAACTCATCGGTGACAGAACACTTTCTTCAGGCTTATAGCTTATTTCGGGGAAACTTCCTTTAATATAATATTCTGATTCTTCGGAAGCCTTATTGCGGAGAAGTTCAGCAACATTCTTATACTTTTGGTATTCCATAAGCATTGCTACAAGCTCATCCCGCGGATCTTCTTCCTCTTCGCCCTCTTCTGTAAATGTGGGTTTCGGAAGCAGCATTTTCGACTTGATCTCAAGAAGCGTAGCAGCCATTACAAGATATTCTCCAGCTATATCCAGGTTTATTTTCTTCATCAGATTAAGATAGTCAATATACTGCTGAGTAACATAGACTATCGGAATATCATAGATATCTATCTCGTCCTTTTTAATAAGGTAGAGCAATAAATCCAATGGTCCTTCAAACTGCTCTAACTTAACACGACATCTATGATCGAGCGCGTTCATCTCATCTAAATCAAAATCAATCATTACCTTTTACTCCAATAATATAACTTTATGTTTGTGTATTTTGCTTTCGATAAACTTATCAACAATCTCAGGGTCAAATTGTTTACCTCTTTGAGAAACAAGCACCTCAAGGATTTTTTTTATGGGCATCTTATTTCTATATGCTCTTGTCGAGTTCATAGCGTCAAAAGCATCTACCAGCGTTAAAATCCTAACCGTGAAACTGATTTTATCACCCTTCAATTTATCGGGATACCCATTCCCATCGTATGATTCATGATGGTTTCTGATAAATGGTCTTATCTTCCTGAAGAAATCGATATTTTTAACGATACTCTCCCCTACTAAAGGATGCTGCTGAATTATTTCCCTTTCTTTTTTAGTCAAAGGCTCTTTTTTATGCAGTATTCTATTATCTATAGTAATCTTGCCAATATCGTGGAGGAGACTTCCGAATTCGAGATTCTGCAGTTCTGATGAATTGATATCGAACTCTTTAGCCAGGAGAATAGCATATTGACTCACCCTGTAACTATGACCCTTGATATATGGATCCTTAGCTTCAATTGTAGTTGACAACGATCTTACTGTATCAATATAAGAGGCTTGAAGCTGTTTTAAAGCTTTCCTTAATTCTGATGTTCTTTCTTCGACTTTTTTCTCCAATAGTTTCCTGTACCTGATGTTTTGCTTTTCTAATCGAAGCTTATCTTCCTGCAATTTTCTGTATTCGAGCGCTTTCTTTATTGTTATCGCGAGGTCTTCTCTCTTGATCGGTTTTGTGAGATAGTCAAAAGCGCCCATTTTCATAACACTTACAGCCAGGTTTACGTTTATCAACCCCGTAAGCATTATAACCGGAAGAGTTGGATATCTTTTAACAGCGTATTCGAGTATTTGGTCTCCCCGTTGTTTTGGTAAACGAATATCGCAAATGACTACGCTAAGCGTGTTATTTTCCAAAGCTTCATAAGCTTCAATAGCGTTTGAAGCAGCTAAAATATCATATCCAAGGTTTTTTAGTTGTATCTCCAGGACTTTCCTTACCTTCGGTTCATCATCTATAATCAGTATGTAATCTTTTGCCATTATTGTCCTACCTGATCGCGAATCTCACTGTTACAGTTGTTCCCTTGCCCTTTTGACTATCGACATCGATTGTACCGCCATATTTGGTGATAATTTTATAGCAGATGTACAATCCCAAACCGGTTCCTTCTCCGATTTCTTTTGTAGTAAAGAAGGGCTCGAAAATCTTGTTCAGATCGGTATCATCGATGCCAGAACCTGTATCTTTAACCATGACCTCGATAAAATTTCCGGTGACTCGTGTAGTCAGGGATATTTTGCCTCCCTCGGGCATTGCATCCAGAGCATTGCTCAGTAAATTTACGAAAAGCTGCTGAAGTTCTCCCATATTCGCGTTAATTTCTGGTATTTCCGCGAAGTTTTTTTCAATTTCCAGATTTTCGAATCTTCCTGCTATTTCAAGCATTTTGAGTGCTGAATTCAATGCATCATTAATATTAGCTGTGGAAGAAATGGTTGACTTTGTAGAATAGGAATAACTCGATAGATCCTTCACGATTTCTGATGTTTCCTGAGCGTACTTGATTATCTCGCTTGCATATTCCTTCAATACCGGGTCTTTGGATTTCTCCAGTATCTCTTCACCCAAGCCGAGGATTCCATAAAGAGGGTTATTCAATTCATGGGCTATCCCCGATGCTAAAACTCCTATTCCTGCCATCTTTTCTGCCTGAATTAGTTGCTGCTGAAGATTCTTGCTCTCAGTAACATCCACTATCATAAGAATATTTCCCTCCAGGCGGTTATTACCGGTTTGTACACCAACGGATGTCAGGTAACCCCAGAAGTGTTTCTGGTTTCTTTTTACCAGTAAGACTTCCTGTTTGATCTTTTTACCCAGTTCCCTAAGAGTTTTCATTTCATTATATTCATCTTCATCAGCGAATAGATCCTTTTCTTCCAGATTAAGCATTCCTTCCTTTGCATAAAGAAAGCTTTTCAGAGCTTGCTGATTCGCGTCGATTACCTTTCCGTTCTCATCCGTTAAAAATATCATAATTGGCGAAAGAGTGAAGAGATTGGATATAAGATTTTTCGTCTTGGAGAAATACTCCTGGTATTGAGATTCTTCAATAAGTGATGTAACATAATCAATAAAAAGTTCTACAGGACGCAATGATGATTCATCTGGTTTTTTCCCCGACAAAGGATCATCGAGACTCATTAATCCCATCACTCTTTTCGAATATTTACCGAATAGCGGTACGAACATGAAATCTCGCGGGTTCCATCCATCACAATATTTCAAGGGAATAGTACCCTGGAGCGACGTTTCATGCAGTTGTCTTCTCAAATCCTCGTCTGCATCAAACGGTATATAATAGCATCTTCCTAATTTGTATTTATCGAACTTTTCACTCATAAGGGCGTCAATCTGCTCCGCAGAAAGGTGGTGCTCACTCAGGTATTTTTTTTCCTCATCAGTAGCGCCCCAGTATGCTGCTGACTTAGAAAGTTTTAAATCCGGATCAAATAGACATAAATGCACTCTTCTCCAACCACAGATAGACACACCTTCAACTATCAAATCCAGTTTCTCCTGCAGTGTTTCTGCATCTCTAAGCCTGGATAATACTTCTAGTAATTCATATAAAAGCGAATTATCCTTACTTCCAGTATATTTTTCCTGCAAAACTCTTTGTGATGTTTCCATAAAAACGTCTCTCTTACAAAAAAGTGTTCGAATAATATACAATAAGATTTTAATTTTGTCAAGCAAAATTAGAAGTAATATTTTTATACACTAAAAAAGATGGTTTATATGCAAATTAGTATCAAATCTGTCATGAAGTATTATTGATAGTTGTTTAGAAAAATGGAAGACTGGATGACTAAGGGGGAAATGAATAATTGAATAATAGAATAATTGATTAGAGATTACCGATTTCAGAAGTCCATTATGTGGGTGGATTCTTCACTTCTCAAATCTTCAATCGTTGATCGGCAATCGTTATTCAATATTATTTATAATGTCCCCAAGGGGATTTGGAACCTCCGAAGCGAAGCTTTGTGAAGTTTCCTGCCGAAAACTTCCATTGCTGAAAATTTAGCGGAGTTTTTAATTGGTAAAAATAATAATGTCCCCAAGGGGATTTGGAACCTCCGAAGCGGAGCTTTGCGAAGTTTTCTGCCGAAAACTTCCATTGCTGAAAATTTAGCGGAGTTTTTAATTGGTAAAAATAATAATGTCCCCAAGGGGATTTGAACCCCTGCTACGGGCTTGAAAGGCCCGTGACCTAACCACTAGTCGATGGGGACATTATCAATTCACAATTATCAATTAGCAATTAACAATTAGCAATTAACAATTAGCAATGCAAAGTTAGAAATAAGAAATATGTGAAGTACTGCAAACAGGTTTGGGGAATTGCTATTGCTAATACTCAGTTATAACCTATCAATGAACTTACTCAATTTTTCAAGTACGCCCGGTCCGACTCGAACGGACGACCTGCGGATTCGAAGTCCGACGCTCTATCCAACTGAGCTACGGGCGCATAAATATTATAATAAACCAATTCTTTGTCAAGTTTTTTCAGAGTTATTTTGTAAATTCTGTTCTATCAGTAATCATCCAAGCATGCACTCATCCATACATTGGAATCCCTATAATCACTAATAATCCTTTATCTAAGTGAAGTATCGTTTTAAAAGAACGGGTTCATTAAATGGGGTGGGCAACCGGAATTGAACCGGCAACCTCCTGATCCACAGTCAGGTGCTCTAACCAATTGAGCTATGCCCACCACATAATACCCTCGACAGGAATCGAACCTGTAACCTCCGGATTAGAAGTCCGATGCTCTATCCATTTGAGCTACGAGGGCTATTACTCAAAGTATTAAATTGTCAAAAAACACTAAGAACAATAATTTTGGTTAAAAAAACTATAATTATTTTACCTGTTGTCAAGCGAAAATTACTATGCAATACTTGTTATTCAAAGTAATAAAGATATTCAAGAAAATCTTCCGGTTTTACCCGTCAAGCATATCCTTTCTCTCCATGAACTCGAAGGCTACCTCATTTGCTTTGCTGACTATCTCTTCCTCCCCTTCTACCACGCGGTTTTCCATAAGCACCTTCCCGTCACAAATCACGGTATCGACACACTCTCCATTTGAAGAATATACGAGATTTGAAAGAATATCATGCCTGGGAGTCATTTTGGGCTTGCTTATATCCACGAGAACAAGATCCGCAAGTTTTCCCTCTTCGATAATCCCCGCATTTATACCAAAAGCATTCGCGCAATTAACCGTTCCCATGTCGAACGCCTCGCGAACCGGTAATACGGTAGTATCACTATAGTGGAATTTCTGAAGTAACGCTGCAAATTTCATCGATTCGAGCATATCGAGATTGTTGTTCGAGCCAGCGCCATCCGTTCCGAGGCAGACATTCACGCCGCGCTCCTTCAATTCCCTGTAGTGGAAGATATCTCCGCCAATCCCCAATTTCATGTTGGAAGTTGGATTATGAACAACATTCACTCCTCTTTCCGCGATTATGTTCATCTCTTTATCGCTCAACCATATAGTATGAACAGCTATAACTTTTGAACTGAGAAACCCCAAATCGTCGAGGAATTCGAACGGTCTCTTGCCATACTTTTCAACAAACTCTTTAACTTCGTTCTCCGTCTCGCTGAGGTGCATGTGGATAATTACCTCATTTTCAATTGAGAAGTCCCTTATCCATTCGAGGCTATGGAGAGAAACCGTGTATGGCGCGTGCGGTCCCAGGCAGAACATTATCCTGTCCGAATACTTGCTCATTTCCGCATACAACCTCTGGTTCTGCTTCCTTTGCTCATTAGCTTTCTCCTGTTCGAAGGAATCAATAAAAACTGCGGCAATAGCAGCCCTGATGCCGCTATCTTCGACCGCTTGGGCGGCAGCCGGGAACATCCAATACATATCATTGAAAAAGGTAGTACCTGATTTTATCATTTCCAGGCAAGCTAGTCGTGTACCCCAGTAAACGTCGTTCTCGTTGATATATTTTTCATAAGGCCAAATCTTCGTTTCCAGCCATTCCATAAGGGGAAGATCGTCCCCAAAGCCCCTGAAAAGCGTCATTCCCGCGTGAGTATGCGCGTTAAAAAAAGAAGGGAATACAGCTTTATCGCTTCCGTCAATAATTTTATCCGCTGAAGATCCAACATTCGTGGCTATTTTTTTTATTGAATTTCCTTCAATCAAAATCGATACAATTTTATCTTTCAACAAGACATTTTTAATTAGAATAGACATTTATCTCCCATCGCTATAAAACTCAACGATCCCAGAAATTATTTTGTAAAGGTTCTGCTTATTTTTCTGAACATTTTCTTTTATCTGTTCAACTTCCAATGGTTTATCTATAACACCGTTAGCGTAATTATCCACTGAACAAATTAAGGCGTAAGGTATATCGAGTTCTCTCGCCAGTGTTGCTTCCGAAGCTGCTGTCATACTAATAATATCTGCGAATTGTGATAGCATTTTGACTTCTGCCGGGGTTTCGAATCGGGGTCCCCTGGTCTGAAGATATATTCCGGTCTCCCTGTGTTCTATGCCTAAACCGTTCAGAATATTGAAAATTTCGCAGCGGGTTTCATCATCAAGCCCGGGAACGGTATGAACGCAGCTATCATCGAAAAAAGTAGAGATGTTCCATATATTTATGTAGTCATCAGGGATAACAAACGTTCCCGGCAGGATAGAGCGTTTCAGGCTTCCCACGGAGGAGATACCGATTATTTTATTCACGCCGTTCTCGAACAGCGCTCTGATATTAGCTCTATGATTTATCTTATGCGGCGGGATATTATACTTCAAACCATGTCTTTGCAGAAAAAATACGTTATTTTTTTTGAGTATTTCGACTTTCCCGAAAGTATTTTCAGTAATTTTTTTAGAAAAATCCTTCAATTGATCCAGGTCAAGAACGCTTGAACCTCCTATAATCCCTAATTTTAACATAAATTCCCCTTTATCGTTGTCCCCTTTCTAATAATTGTGAATTTGTCATCAGAAAAAAATTTAAAAAGGTGTGTAAGGATACATGACATATTGAAAGGTATGAGTAAGTGAGCTTTCAATGACGGTGATTTGAGAGCGTGGGTGGTTAGTGTTAATTCAATTTGAATTCAATCGGGATTTGGTACCGCACCTTTACTGGTTTTCCTCTTTGTTCAGCCGGAGTGAACTTCCATTGTTTAGCTGCCTTGATAGCGGCTTCTTCGAAGAATCCTTTAGGTCTCGCCTGTATGACTCTCGCGCTTTCTACGCTGCCATCCGTATCAATAATAATTTCGACCATAACAGCGCCTTCTGTTTCAGACCTTCTTGCAAAGTCCGGGTATTCAGGGTCCACTTTCGACGCTACCTGTGGCGGTTTTTCCAGGGCGTAGAACTCAACGATTTCCGGAGCTTCTATTTCAGGTGGGACATAAGAATCCACTGGCGCAAGGTCGGTTTCTTCAATGGTTACAGTATCCGGAACTTCCTCCTCTTCCGCCATGATAGGTGCTGCCCTTCTCTGGGGTTGCTTCTTCTGCTCAACTTTCCTTTTGGTTATTGGAATGTCCTCCACTTTAATGGTGGTTTGATATTCAGGCATATCTATAGGTTTTACCATAACTTCCACGCATGTAAGTGAAAGCAGGAGTATCGCTAATAAGGATATTACTATCGATTTTCTGAAGGCGTTAGGGAACTGAGTTCTCAAATCGGCTTGTGGATCTGAATATTTCATTACCCTCCCTCCCTTTCAGAAGTGGTAGCAAAATTAACTCTTAAGGCATTTGCCTCTTTTAGTTTTTCCATTACCTCAGCCACGTATCCGTACTGGACCTTTTCGTCCGCTCTTATTGATACAATAATAGCGGGGTTCTCCGACACCTTCTGCGATATAATAGGTCTTATACCCGCAAGGTGCAGACCGGGCATATCATCGATACAAATTTCCTTGTCCTTACTAATCCAAATATAAGAAACCAGCCTCTTAGTCTCAATTTTCTGAGTCGCTTTGGCTGGGGGTAACTTTACCTGTAAACCCACATATTCTTTGAACACTGATACCGTAATAAAAAATATCAGGAGCAGAAACACGATATCGGCGATCGAAGCCGTAGGTATCTTTGAAGATACTTTTGATTTTTGTCCAATCTTCATTTCATAATCCTCAATCTAAAATTGCGGTGTAGCCAATGATATTCTGGGTGCGTTAGCCAATTTAACCTCATCGAGAACATCGATCATCATTTTATAGGATGCTTTTTGCGCGGTTTGAACAGAAACGATAAGCTTATCATTTGCAGCAATCTTTTCCTTTACAATATTCTTAACATCGCTCAATTCAACAATGCTTTCATCTATTAGGATTTTACCCTCTTCATTCACGAAAATGTTCAGTATGTTTTCCGGGTTGATCTTCACTTCTTCTCCTAGTGGAGGCAAGGTTAGTCCCAAGCCACTATCCGGGTTCATACTTGTTGACACAAGGAAGAAAATCAGCAAAAGGAACACGATATCCGCGAGCGATGCGGTAGGTATCTCGATCTCTGGCTTTACGTGTTTTTTTACTCTAAACGCCATTTATTCTGACCTCTTCATTAGGTTCATCTCTAAAAGGTTTTCAACGAGGACGTTTGCGCTATCCTCCATGTCGATGACCATTTTATCAACTTTACTCACGAAGTAATTGTAGATGATCTGCATTGGAATCGCGATGAACAGACCAAAAAACGTTGTAAGGAGCGCGATTGAAATACCGCCTGCCACTTCAGATGGTATGATATCGCCAGCTTTGGCAATTTGGTCGAAAGCAACGATCATACCCTGAACGGTTCCGAGAAATCCAAGCATCGGGGAAACACTGATAATGGTTGATAGCCATGCCATTCCCTTTTCGAGGAAGCTCATTTCTATAGCTGCGGCATTTTCAATGCCTCGTTCAACTGCTTCAAGACCCTTATCAACCCTTATCAACCCGGCGTGCAGAACCGCTGCGACAGGTCCGCGAGTCTTCTCACAGATACTGACTGCTTTATCAACTCCACCTTCCTTGATGGAATCCAGTATTCTCTTCATGAACTTTTTCTTATTTATACTGGACCTGATAAGTATCCAGAATTTAACAATCCCAAAAGCAATTCCAATTATTAACAGTGCCAGTAAAGGCTTCATAATAAATCCACCTTTATTGAAATAATAAACCATTCGAACTCCTTTCACTTATTTTGGTTTCGATTATATCCTTATTCCTTTAATCTCCAAACACAAATTTAGTATCTTATATCAATATTGTCAACTTAATTCTATATAACTTTTTTATAAAAGTATTGCAAAATTTAAAAACTTTGGTAACATTAATCAAGTTATTTTTTAAATTTGGAAAGGAGGCAATATTTATGGATAAATCAAACCTTATCGCAGCTGGCAAATGGTTAGATACCGGCAGGTACCTTGAGGTTATGAACCCATATACTCTAAAACCATTCACATTACTGAGTAAAGCAGGTCCCGAGGAAATTACCACTTCTATATCCGGCGCGAATGCCGGATTTAAAAAAACAAAAATTCTCACCAGGCATGACAGGTTCCAGATTCTCAGCCG
The DNA here is from genome assembly GCA_016935765.1 of bacterium. Lineage (GTDB taxonomy): Bacteria > UBP14 > UBA6098 > JAFGQG01 > JAFGQG01 > JAFGQG01. The sequence continues at coordinate 3,099 of JAFGQG010000108.1, read as the reverse complement.
AATAACCGACCTTGTTGCTGAACGTCATGACAATATAGTGAATACCCTTGTAAGTGAAGTAGGCAAAACTGTTCGTGAAGCCCGGGCTGAGGTTTCGAGAGCGCAAAACACTTTTCGGTTATCAGCGCAACTTGCGCTGGAGTTTCCGGGAGAGGTCATTCCATTCGATAGCGCTGCTAACGGAACTCCCAAATGGGGTTTTTACGAAAGATTTCCGTTAGGCACGGTTGTTGCCATAATACCTTTTAATTTCCCGTTCAATTTAGCCGCGCACAAGGTAGGACCTGCAATTGCAGTTGGGAATCCGGTAATCATCAAGCCTTCGCCTAAAGCGCCCTTGAGCGATATACTGCTCGGGGAGATCATATTAGATGCCGGTTATCCCCCGGAGGCAGTAAGCGTTCTACCTGGAGAGGGAGGCGAAGTCGGCGAAAAATTGGTTTCAGATCCCACGGTTAAGGTAGTAACCTTCACCGGCAGCTCAGCAGTAGGGAAACGCATCTGCAAGCTGGGAGGGTTAAAGAAAATGGTCATGGAATTGGGCTCAAATTCAGGCGTTCTCGTAATGGACGATGCAAACCTTGAAAGAGCGTCCGATAGGGTAGTTGCCGGCGCGTTCGCACTCGCTGGGCAGGTGTGTATCTCTGTCCAGAGAGTCTTCGTTCATGAAAAAGTATACGACGATTTCGTATCCATGGTCAAATCCAAAACTACTCGGTTAGTTACTGGAAACCCTGCTTTAGAGAATACTGATGTTGGCCCGATGATATCCGAATTAGCGGCTCTTAGACTCCATGAATGGATAAAGAGTTCATCGGGAGAAATTATTTGTGGCGGGAGTCACGAGAGATCATTGTTCGAACCTACGATAGTCCTGGAACCTGATGCTGACTCTGTATTGTTACAGGAAGAGGCATTTGGACCGGTTTTCAGTATCAACAAAATCAAGTCCCTCCATGAAGGTCTCAAGAAACTGAACGATTCAAGGTTCGGATTACAGGCAGGTATATTCACTAAAAACATACATCACGCGAGAAAGGCGTTCGAATCGATAGAAGTTGGCGGAGTTATGGTCAACGAAATTCCCACGTTCAGGGTAGATATCATGCCGTATGGCGGTGTAAAGGATAGCGGTATGGATCGCGAAGGACCGCGTTTCGCAATCGAGCACATGACCTATTTGAAAGTATTTGGAGTGCACAGGGAAGATTGAAGAAATGAACAATGATAAATGACTAATGAATATTTGAACGGGAAAAAACGAAGGCATATATTGAATAAATGGGAATGATCGTGTGGATGTTAAAAACAAAATTTTGTTGATATAGGGCAAATAATATTCGGGAAAATAGGACCAGGTTATTCTTAAGAAGATACTAAATATCTATTCTCAGAAGTTACATCATTAATTACGGGTGGGGTACGCTATTCATCAGGTCATTTAGCGATATTTCCCCTTCTTTTACTTTTTGGAGTCCTTTTTCCCAGAGATTTCCCACACCTGTTTCATGAATCAGGTTATTAAGTTCCTCCGAGGTTGGTATTTTAGGAAAAACCCCCTTTTTTAGGACTTCACCAGGCAACATTTCGAAGATCCCTGTTTTTCCGATAAAACCTTTCGAGCCGCATTTTTCGCAGCCTTCGGACTTAAAAGCGCTTATCTTTTGCCCCATTATCTCGAAGTTGACTTTAGATCTGCAATAGGGACAGAGAACATTAAGCAAACGCTGGTTAATGACCAGATTAAGGTTGTTCATGAGGAAGTACTCCCCTACACCGAGGTCAATAAGTTTATAAATAGCCTCGATTGAGCTTTTTGTATCGATGCATGATAGTACGAGGTGCCCGGTTGAAGCAGCCCTTATAGCAATCTCGGCTACTTCCCTATCCCTTATCCCGCTTATGTAGATAACATCAGGGTCGAAACGGAATATCGAATGAAGGATCATTTTATAATCTGAATACTGGGAAGGTTTTATCTGTATCTGGTTTACGTAAGGAAGCACTAATTCTACATGATCCTCGATAGTAATAATCTTCTTTTTCTTGGAATTGATTTTACGTAATATCGAATACATAGTAGTAGTTTTACCGCTATCCATTGGACCGGAGACAATTACCAATCCTGACTGTTGAAAGATGTTCTTGGTAAGGAGTAAAAGTTCCTGGTCGTTCATTCCAAGGTGATTAATTTCAAAGGATTCCAGGTCCCTTGACTGGATTTTCAAATTAATATTTTCCCCATTTATAGTAGGAATGGTCTCTACACGCAGGTTCATTTCTTTGCCCTTGTACCCTATTCTGAAGCTACCGCTTTGGGGCACTCCCTTCTGAGATATATCCATTTTAGCAAGGGTTTTGATGTGGTTGACCAGGTTATCATGATGGGTAACAGGAAGCAGATGCCTCTCAAATAACGGACCTGTTGAACGGTACCTTATCCTGGTAATATTGTAATCCCTCTCAATGTGTATGTCACTAGCTTTGAACTTGATTCCTTCAAGAATAAGCATATTCACATATTTACTTATATCTTCTTTTGTTAGTTTTTTCTCTTTAAGAGTTTTTACCCCTGGTGACACCGGTGGTTCTTTTGAATTATCGATGGTTTCACTTGATTCTATGGTTTTAGAAAACAGAAATTCCAAAGCATTGTCCATTTCAGCCGGTGTAACAAGAGCGGGAATAACATCATAACCGGACGAGAACTCAGATACTTCAAGGGCAGTTACATTAAGGGGATCATCCATCGCCAGGATCAGGGATTTTCCTTCTATCATATAAGGCAGCACCCTGTATTTTTTGCAAAGGTCTTTAGAAACCAGCTTAAGTACTTTGTTATCAACCTTATCCAGGTCGAGTTTTATCCTTTTAAGTTTAAGTTGCTCACTTAAAACATCGGTTAATGTTCCTTCGGTTATCAATCCCAGGTCTACAAGTATTCTTCCAAGCTTTTGTTTTCTCCTTTTCTGGAGATCAAGGGCTATCATGAGCTGCTGAGGAGTTATTATCTGATTCTCTATCAGGATTTCGCCCAGTTTCTTTTTGTCACTTTTAGTAACTTTCATCTAAGAACCTACACATCGAATCTATTAACAC
>JAFGQG010000107.1 GCA_016935765.1 bacterium | reverse complement strand
GAAAGTGGATGAAGTCCTCCGAAACCGCTTGCTTTTTTATCTGCAATTTCATATTTTATTTTCACCATTTGGGTGAAACCTCCTTCGTTTGATGTTTTTTTTCTAAAGCTTACTTTACAACAAACTGGGAGGTTTCGCCACTGTTTTTTTATTGTTAACGCTGAATACAGGGAAGAATCAAAAATTGTTTTGTGTGGCGATTGTGTTTATGTTAATAGCCAATATTGCAGTGGCGCAGGTTCCCACAAGCATGCTTTATCATGGCAAAATAACCGACCTTGATGGAGTAGCGCTCAACGGGGATTATTCCATAACATTTGGAATCTATGATGCCGCTGTCGATGGCACCGAACTGTGGACTGAAACCCATCCGGTAGTGAATATTAATCACGGTCTATTTACAGTATTCTTAGGTTCAATAGACTCATTAGACTTGCCATTTAGTGTACCTTATTGGCTGCAGATAGAGGTAGAGGGTGATATTATGGACCCGCGAGTTGAGATCACTTCCAGCCCTTACGCATTATATGCAGCTGTAGCAGAAAGCCTTGCCGGTGGTTCTGTTATCGATAACTTCGATACCATGATTGCTTACTGGGACAGCCTGCGCGGCATCCCTGCAGACATCGCAGATGGTGATTCTCCCGGGTTTCAGCATGTCCGCGCAAACGGAGGCGCATGGCTCTCCGACAGCGTTACCTTCGTCGATGGTGCGAATATTACCCTTACCCAAACCGGGGATACCCTCGAGATAGCCTCCTCCGGAGCCGGCGACGACGGCAACTGGGCTTTAGGCAGCAATGCAGATACAGACTTAGCCCTGGCTGCCTGGGATATGGCTAAGAAGAGCTTCAGGGTCCATAATATCGATTATAAAGGCATGATAGTCCACCATGATCGTGATACGGTGTTTACAGGGCATAGATGGTTTAGGAAGCTGCTTATCAAGGATGGTGTAAAGGTATCTTATGCAGTAAGAGGCGCAAAGGATAATGTTGAAATGGAATCTATTAATGGTCACTTTAAAGGAGATGCTCATTCTCTTTTCTGGGAAGCACCGGATCTGGAAGCCCTTTACAAAGTTGTAGTGAACCGCGTTAGTTACTACAATGAAGACCGATTGCACTCAGCTCTTGACTATCAGACCCCTATCAACTATATTAAACATGCAGTCGCCAAACAAAAAACAAATGAGGAGGAAAAAACCCAAAAAACAACCCAAAAGACAAACAAACAACTAACAACAAAACATTAAAAAAGAGTACAACTTTTGGGGTTAACCTCCCAGCATTTTTCACCCTGCTTATTATGCGCAAGATATTCAAATATACTGCAGTTATAATATAATATAGTAAATTTTGGTAGCTATACTAGCTTATTCTAATTTTTTATTGACGGTTATTATCTATAACTTTATATTCAACATATAATCTAGTAAAAAATATTCTATTAACTGAGTGGGTCCATGTACTGCACAGAAGTATGTGTTTTGCAGGTTAATATAATGTTATACAGACGAAAATTTAAAAGAAAGGTTAATCTTAATGTTACCGGTTTTTGCTCAGGAATTTAAAGATATGAATGTTGATAAAATGTTATGCTCAATAGATAATTCATTTTATACGCTCGAACAAAAATTCAAAACCATTCCAATTTTAGAAGCAAAAAATATAACTATTTCGTTAATTCATTTGATGATTTATGTTTTTAATAAGGCAGAAAAAGAAAATTGGGCTAGAGATAATATACGTTCAAGGCTGCCCAATGCTTTGCGTATTCATGCAAAATCTTCATTCGGAGAACATGTTCAGACTTGGCTATTAGGATATCAAGGAGATTATCAAGTTATTAATATGATTGTTGATAGAGATGAAATAGCTCCAGATAATAGTCTTGAAGGAATTATTGGTCGTTATGCATTAAACTGTTCTATTGCTCAACAACATAGGGAAAAGATTTTGCTTCAATTTGAATTAATTAAGAATACATTGTTTAAGTTTGATAGACCCAATGTTGTTTCTATTGGTTGTGGTTCTTCAAGGGATATTGAAATTATAAAAGAAGAATTGATCAAATCCAATGCTGAAATAATTCTTGTCGATTTTGACCAAGCCGCATTAAATGAATCAAAAAGAAGGCTCTCAGGCTTAGAAAGTAAATTAAGTTTTTTATGTACTGACATAAGAAAATTGCCACGATTATTCAAATTAGAAGGTTTTAATTACAAAAATTTTCATCTAATTTATATTGGTGGTCTTTTTGACTATCTACCAAAAGGTATAATCAAAATAATTCTTAGTAGCATTACCAAATATTTACATGATAAAGGAACTCTAATGTTTACTAATATTAAGGATGGTAATTTTTTTAGGCTTTGGATGGAAATAATGGGAAATTGGGTCTTAAACGAGCGTACAGAAAATGAAATGAATGAATTACTTGAAACCACTGGATTGTTTTCTAAATTTTTAAAATTGGATCCTACTGGTTTCACATGGATAGCTAAGGCATCAAATTCTTTGATTAATTGACAATGGCAAAGTTTACCCACAGAAGCTGTATAACCAGAGTTTCCACTTGACAACAATGGTATTCTATGATAAACATATTTAGTGAAATTTGAGAGATTTAATGTCAATGGCAATAGTTACTCATCAAGTTGCAAGTGAAACTCAGGGACGTTAGAAAGACAGGATAGAAAGAATGGAGTAAAGATATGAAGATAATAATAATATTTGTTATTTTACTTGTTATTGCTTCAACCTCTTTGCTATTTTTTTCTTGCGAAGATGTTGATGAAGGAGAAGAACCTGATTCTACTGAAGATAAACTTGTATTAATTGGAGAAGGAGTATATGGATATGCCATAGATTCAGCAAAAATAACAGATAGTCAATTTAGAATATTTGAAGAATATAACAGCGATGACTTTGATTTTGTTATAGGGGATTCAAAATTAAATTATTGTGGTGACTACAACAACATAGGAATAGGAGGAGAATGGCGAGTTGATGTTTTTGATTACAGTATCTGTAGATTTATAATTGATGCAACAAGTTTCAATCCAGAACATCTTCTTTTATTTCCACAAGTTTTATGTTGGGGTTTACTTGGTGAAAATGTTTCTATACTTGGTGTTTCTGAATGCAGAATGCTTGTTGATTTATCTGATGTATCTCCACCCAATTTAATAACCGAAGAAAATTGGAATGAATCCGAATGGGATGCAAATTATGATTTGACGAATAATCAATCATTTCCATTAATACTTGAAGGAGCGAATTTTTATCAGATAGCAATTGTTACAAAAAACGAAGGTTGGGGAACACCAACTGCTTATTTATTATCATCATTTAATGTTTTTGCTATAAGGGATATGGAGATAACTAATTTTAATGAATCAGGAGAAAGCATAGAAGTAATACAAACAGCACCCATTTTTAATACATATAGTCGCATAAATACAGACCAAATACCAGTATGTAATGATATATTTACTTTTTATTGTTACAAACCCGAAACAGAAGACCCTTTTGTTTTTGGAACTGCGATTAGTTCCATTATTGCTGATGTTTTAATCGTCAGCGAGTTTACTGAAGTCTATATAGATTATCATTCGACCTGGCCTCCTCTCCCTAATCAATTTCCGACTATTGAAACTAAAACTCCATGTATCAATGACCTACTTATTACTTCATTTATTTACAAAGATGTACATCACGGATGTATTGGCTATACTCCTGATATTTATGAGATATATGAATTTAATGTTAAAGGTAATAGTGAATTTCCTCCAGAAGACGAAAGGGATTTATCTGTAATTGTTGATTTAGCGGGGAGTATTCTAACCCTTATACCAGAAGGTTCAACAGTAGCAGGAATGTTAAGTTTGTTCTGGGATACTTATTCTGCTTATAAAGAATTGTTTGGTTGCGAAGAATTCACCGAATGTCCTGATGATGAAGATATATGGGTTAATACAACCGAATGCAATCTAATTGAGGGTTGTTATGGAATAATAAAAGGTAGTCTTGAAGCCAGAGTTCATACCCCTCCTGATGGGTATGATAATGGAGTATTCCCATTAGGATTTCTTATTGGTGAAAATAGTATTAGGGTTTGCAGGGAATACAATAACGATAATGACAATGTTCTTCCGATAGTAACGACAGCAGCAGTAACCTCAATAACCCAAACCACAGCAGTTTGCGGTGGCACAGTAACCGATAGTGGCAGCGCTGAAGTAAATGCCCGTGGAGTTTGCTGGAGTACTTCACCATCCCCTAATACTTTAGATGAAATTACAACAGATAGTAGCGGCACAGGAGAATTTACCAGCACACTTACCGGATTAACACCTTCTACACCATATTATGTAAGGGCTTATGCGACTAACAGTGAAGGTACTGCTTATGGCAATACACGTACATTTACAACCTCAGGAGGTGGTGGTTGTGGTACCTGCGTCGATATCGATGGTAATAGTTACGCGACTATACAGATAGGGGAGCAATGCTGGATGGCTGAGAATTTAAAAGTAACGCATTATAGGGATGGTACGGTAATTCCAAATGTAACTGCTGCAACTGAATGGTCGAATTTAGATGATACCGAAACCGGAGCATATTGTGAGTACGATAATGACCCTTCAAATGTTCCTACTTACGGCAGGCTTTACAACTGGTATGCAATTGATGATGCCCGTGGACTTGCTCCAGATGGGTGGCATGTTTCTACTGATGAGGAGTGGAAAACACTTGAAATTTACCTTGGTATGGACCCAGATACCGCTGATATTTGGGGATATCGTGGCACAAATGAGGGTAGTAAACTTGCGGGTATAGCGGACCTTTGGTATGATGGAGATTTGGAAGATGATCCTGAATTTGGCAGCAGTGGCTTTACAGCGTTGCCGGGCGGCTACCGTAGCTACGGTGGTACATTCCTCAATATGTCCTACCTCGCGTACTTCTGGTCCTCCTCCGAGTACTCTACCGCCTACGCCTGGAACCGAACCCTGCTCTTCAGTAGCGCAGTTGTCTACCGGCTCTACTACGATAAGCACTATGGCTTTTCGGTGCGCTGTTTGCGGGATTGACCCCGTTAGAGATGTATAAAACTAAATTTTGTATGAAAAAGTAAAGGAATTGTGATATTTGAGATATGAAAAACATGAAATATTTAATAAATCTCTAACGGGGTTGATTATTTGACTATTTGCCCCCCAGCCTTGCTGGGGGGCCGAAATTTTTTTTGGATTTTACAGCCATGCTTAAACTGCTTTCTAACCAGAGTTTGCACTTGACAACAAATGTATTCTATGATAAACAAATTCACCGAAATATGAGAGATTTAATGTCAGTAACAAGAGCAACAAATCAAGTTGCAAGTCTCACTACGCCAAAGAAAGCACAACAAATGTTATTGCTGTTGGGCTGCGAGGAAGACCTTATACTCGGTGACTTTATGTGCCATTAATTTTGATTTAATTTTTTGGTATCGTTAGTTCTCTTTTATAACTTTTCAAAATTATCTTTTTTGAGTAGGGGACCAAAACTTTGAACCCCTGCTTTATTCTCACCTTTCACCTGAGACGACGGTATTCTTGACGCAATACGCCGGAGTGCAAAGTAGAACAGAGGGTTAAGGATTAGTATTACGATCACCGAGAAACCTATGCCTCCGATGATTGTCAGGCCGAAGATATACCAGAGTGAATCCTTGTTCATCAGCACCAGTGGGAGAAATGAGAATACCGATGTAGCGGAGGTCATCAGGATTGGCCGGAAGCGTTCTTGCAGACCCTTTTGGAGGGCAACCTCCAGGTCGCCGGAAGTCAGGTAACGGGAGTGTATGCGGTCGATTAGCAGGACGGAGTTGTTGACAACCACCCCGAAGAGATACACAAAACTCAGAAAGGAATAGATGTTCAGGGCGGACCCGGTGAAGAAGTATATCCATGCCACACCGATGAAAGAGAAGGGTATGACCAGGAATATGATTAATGGCACGCTGTAGGATTCATACAAGGCTGCCATTATGATATATATCAGGCTGAGGGTGAGTAAGAGTATATAAAGCCATTTAGAATCTTTAGAGAAGAAGGTTGTCTGGAATGCCTGTTCTTTTTTTATTTCGAAGCCTGGCGGCAGGGTGTATTTGTTCAGTATTTCCTCCAGGTACAGGTCGCCGAAGCGTGATTCGCCATAGTAATCGTACGTGATGAACCGCTGGTATTGCTGATCGTGTTTATAGATATATGCTGATTCTTCTGACCTTGAGAGGTCGGTAAAGTGTTGCAATGAGCGTGGGAGCAATCCGGGCACTTCGAGGCTGACCAACTGCTGCAGATTGAATTTTTCGCTATCCTTGAAATACATTGAATATGGGAGGCGCTGTTGGCCGACCTCCAGGAACCCGCTGTAAAACCGGGGGTTCAGGTAGGGATAGAGTTTATACAGGGCGCTTTGCAGGGGATTGAGGTGAAGGCCTTCGAACCCCTGGTCGAAACGCAGTTTAAATGAGCTTGCCCCTTTGAAAAAAACGCTTTCTGATGTATTGTTAAAGACCAGGTTCTGCACCCGCCGGTTTTCCTGAAGACGGGCACCTATCTCCACCGCCAGATTTTTTAGGTATTGATAATTATATCCTTTTAATTTCAGGATATACTGGGGGATCGAGTGCTCCTGATGGGTGAATGATTGACCCGGTCCCTTTACCAGCAGGTCCACATTGTCCTTCTGGGCTCCCCAGGAGGCAAGCCGGTTCTTGAGTTGTGAGGGCAGGTTGGTATTCCCAACGTTCTCGGGGAATGAGATCTCGATCAGGCCCTCTTTGCGCGTTGCGTTCACCATGTAGTGCTCGATATAGGGCAAAAAGGAACTCATCTGATTTTCGATCTCCCGGACCAGGCTCTCGCTGTCCTGCAGTTCGCTGTTGCGATTGAATGAAAAATGGACTACTACTTTGTCCTCCCACCGAAAGGTCATTTCCGTGCGGGGGAGTACAAAAATAAGTATTGCCATTGAGACCAGAAATAATATTGAGAATAGCGTGATAATAGCAGTCCGGTATTTCAGCAGAAACCCGGTATATTTGACGAATAGTGCGGAACCGGTTTTTGGGCGGTGTTTCCGGGAAGTTATCAGGCCGTGTAACCTGCTGAAGATGAATGGCACCAGGGTAAAGGAGATCAGTAGTGAGAGGAAAGTTGAGATAATCACGGCCCAGGCAAATGGAAACAGAACAGCTTTAAACTCCTTGTCCAGGAAGATAAATGGCAGAAATACGATGGCTGTAGTGAGGGTGGACACCAGCAGGGGGAAGGGCAGTTCCCGGTATATTTCGTTCAGGTTGGCACTCATATCGGGCATATTGCGCTGTTTCTGGTACAGGCTTTCGCTGACCACTATGGCGTTGTCGATGAGGATTCCCAGTGAAAGGACCAGCGCGGAAAGGGTTACCACATTGATCTCGATCCGGAAAAGATAAAAAATCAGGAGGCTGGTCAACAGGGTATAGAGCACTCCGGTAATGACCACGAAGACCAGCCGGAAATTATGGATGAAGAGCAGTAAAAGAAGGACCATCAATATCAGGCAGAATGCAAGTTGTTTATAGAGCTGAAGCAATTTATCCCGGACGGATTCGGCCAGGTTTTCCCGGATGAGTATGCTGATACCGTGTTTTTGCAACGTGGGGCTGAGTTCGTCCAGGCGGTTTTTAATGCGTCCGGATAGCTTTAGCAGGTTGACATCAGGATCCCGGTAAATATTTAGGGTCATCACGGGTTTCCCATCAATTTCGGAAAAGCTGGCTGGTTCTTCAGATGAGACCCTGATTGTAGCCAGATCACCCAGGCAAACGGTTTTATCGGAATCTTCACGTACTATTGCGCGTTGGATATCCCTGTGATCTTCTATAGCGGGGCTGCTCATGGTGAAACACAGTCCGTCCTGAACGGCTTCGCCGGGATGAAGGCGGTATGATAAATCTCTGATAGTCCGGATCAGTTCGGTCAGTTCTATACCGTAATATTCTATTTTTGTGGGGTCTATGATTATTTTCAGATGCGGCTGGCTTTCGCCCCATAGTTCAGCTTTGCTAACCCCCTCTATCTTCCGGGCTTCCCGTTGAAGTTGTCGTGCCTGTTCAAGCATAACGTTTGCGCCGGCATCCCCGTAAATTTTGATGGTGAGCAGTTTTTGGTTGAGGTCCAGTTCGGATTTGTCCGGGCTCAACATAGGGGTTTGGATGGTTGCCGGCAGGGAGGGTCTAAGCTGATGGAGTTTTTCATTCAGTTCCAGTTCGACGAGGTGGATGGGTGCGTTTTCGTCGAGGCTGATGTCCAGGAGTGAATAATTTGGGTAGGAGTATGATTCCACGGATTCTATTCCCTTTACCATAAAGCATAGCGGTTCTATCGGGGCTGTAATTTCTGCTTCGATCCGTTCTGCGGATGCGCCCGGCCAATGTGTTCGAACGTACAGGTGAGAACCTGTAACTTGTGGCAGGAAAGAGACGGGGAGGGCTTTAAGGGCGAAAAGCGAAGCGACAAAGATGGCCCCGAAAATGCAGAAAAACGTTACAGGGCGCCGAAAAAAGAGGTGTTTTTTCATCCATCATCGCCGTTCTTTATGGTCTGGATTTTTACTGTTGCGTCTGTAGTGAGTGTGGAATGGCCCTGGACTATTATGGTGTCGCCTTCGTGCAGGCCTTCAAGTACCTGGACCTGATCAAGGTTTTCACCCCCCAGTTTAACCCTGACATATTCGGCCCTGTTCCCACGTGTTCTGAACAGCGCCGGGTGATCATGGGCAAATAAAAGGGCGGATTTAGGGATCACCAGGCAGCTATCCCGCCGGCCCGAATAAATTGAACAAAAAGGGAACATCCCGGCACAGATCAAATCCGCCTCATTCTCCAGGTAGCAGTTGACTGCAAATACTTTTTGAAGGTGGTCTATCACCGGGGATATACTGGCGATAACGGTTGAGAAGGTAGTACCGGGTATTGCCGGGAAAGTGATTGCCACCGAATCCCCTTCCCGTATCTGGTGCCGGAATTCTTCCAGGACTTTCATCCGGAGCTTCATTCTGCTTCTGTCCAGCAGTGTAAGGCATGCCTGATCAGGGCTTACATTCTGGTACCGTTGAATATTAAGATTAACCACCTGGCCGCTAAAGGGGGCGTAACATTTTCGGTTCTGCATCCGGGACCTTTGCTGCTTAAAGTCGATTAAATCGTTATAAAAACCACTGAAGCTTGAAGTCACAAATAAAGACCTGTGTTCTCTGAGAAAATTATCTATCCGCTCCAAATCATAGTTTGTAGCCCCTGAAAAATCCAGTATCTTAAGATCAGACATGAATTTCCCGGTTTTCGAGTCCAATGAGTCAGGATGATTAAATTCAAGTACGAAGTTTATGGCGGATTGTGTTATGCGGGATAACCCACGCTTATAATCTTGTTCAATATCAGGGTTCTCGATCTCGAATAACAGTTTTCCTTTTTTAACGAAATCGTTATCGCCGATGTATATGGCTTTGATCTTTCCGCGGACTTCTGCGGTAATTTCAACTTCACGCCGGGGAATTGTTTCCCCCGTGCATTTTATCATTTTTCTGAAGGGTACATTATTCAATACCATACACTGTACCGGAGTGTAAACCGGTGTTATTTCAACATTTTGAAGTGGATCGGAGCTATTATTATCGGAAGGGGAGCAAGCAAACATTGCACAGATAAGTGAAATCAGCAGAACCTGAAAAATAATCCGATCAGCTAATTTCCTTAAGAATTTTACGGAAGCTAACTTCCTGGGATATATTGTCAGTATTGGGTCCATCTTGCAAAATCAACCTATACTCTTTTATTAAAATTTTATAAGGGGTTTTTTCATTCCCCACAAAAGACTCTTTAAATGCAGCTTCTCCGTCATATATAACTTTAAAATTAAGCCCATAATTAGGAATACACTTCCAGAACTCGTCCTCGAACTCATGATGTCCTACTGCAATAACCGATATATTTGGCTTGTTATTCAATTGATTCCAATATTTTTGCTCGGCCATACAGGAAGCACAATCATTCACACCAAAGATAATCAGAAGGGTATATTGGCCATCAGACAATTCAATTTCGAATTTATCCAGCAGCGCTCTTTGGGAATTAGTGAGTCTGGGATGGATTTTTATAATTTCAGCCCTTTTTAGAAGGTAAAATATATTGATCAATATCAAAACAACCAATACTGCTATAAATATTTTTTCTCCTATTTTCATTCTAAGGTCCATGTTGGTTTGAATATTCCCACTTTGTGAAGGGAGTCTTCGTTTTCGGGGTTTTCCTTTTTAACCAGAATCAGCCGGTCTTTTTCGGAATTAATGCCGTAGGATGTGCAAAAAAAATGGTCGGGATAATATCCGAAGTCAATCGGGATGCCCTTTGCAATGGGTTCTCCATCCAGGGTATAAATGCAGAAACGGGGATAGTCCAGATGCCGGCTTTCATTATAATTCATTGTTGTATAGATATATACCACCCGGTCTCCCAGAACATAAAGATGTTCCATTCGGCTATGAATAAGGTTATCGTAAGTTTGCTGGGGATCGGGGTATTCTGGCACGTTGGCCCCTTCCCAGTTTGGGGGTTTTTCTCCAAAGATCGTGACCGGTTCGAAGTTCTGATCATATATTGAAATCAGGTAATG
>JAFGQG010000106.1 GCA_016935765.1 bacterium | reverse complement strand
TTCGCTTTAATCAACATATACCCATTTATTTTTATTTGGGTGTTTTTATAAATAAGCCGGAGTATTAAATGGCGAGTTTTTTACTAAAGAATGCGAAGATAGTTACCATGAACCCTGAAATGGATATCATGGAAGGCGACCTTCTGATAAAGGATAATATAATAGAAAAAATAGATTTTGTCAATGATTTTGATGGCGATATCATTGATTGCGCGGGTAAAGTAGTTCTACCGGGTTTTATCCAGGTTCACACCCACCTATGCCAGACGTTATTCCGGGGATGCGCCGAGGACATGGATCTCCTGAATTGGTTATACAAGAAAATAATACCGCTGGAAGCTAAGCATACCAGGGAAAGTATAAGGTGTTCCGCTCAACTTGGCTGCTGTGAACTCCTAAAAAGCGGCACTACGACCATCCTCGATATGGGGACGGTCAATCATACTGACGATATTTTCCAGGTTATAAAGGAAGTTGGTTTGAGGGCATTTGTGGGGAAAGCGATGATGGATTACGGTCCCGATTTACCTGAAGCGCTTAGGGAGAAGACATCACGCTCCATCAGGGAATCCGTGGAGCTGATTGATAAATGGCATGGGCAGTGCAATAACAGGATTCACTACGCTTTCGCGCCGAGGTTTGCACTCTCCTGCACTGAAGAGCTCTTCAGGGAGATAAAAGACATCGCAGCAAGGAAAGACATACTTATCCATACACACTCATCGGAGAACGAAAATGAGATTGAGCAGGTTAAAGAACTTACAGGTATGCGCAATGTCGAATATTTTCAGCACCTGGGATTGACAGACAGCAACCTGGTTTTAGCGCACTGTATCTGGCTGGATGAGCACGAATTTGATATATTAGCTAATTCCGGAGTAAAAGTAGCGCACTGTCCGGGGAGTAATCTGAAACTTGCCTCGGGGATCGCTGATGTCCCGAAAATGCTGGATATGGGTATATTGGTCGGTTTGGGCGCGGATGGAGCCCCCTGCAATAATAATCTGAATGCTTTTAACGAGATGCGTCTCGCCGCGCTGATCCAGAAACCGAAGCACGGTCCAGAAGCAATGAATAGCTCCCAGGTACTTAAAATGGTAACGTCTGATGCAGCGAAGGTGCTGAATATGGAAACCCAAATCGGCAGTATAGAGAAGGGGAAGCTGGCTGATTTATTGATACTTGACCTGGAAAAATGCCATTCGTTTTCCGGTGAGAATAACGACATTTATTCAAGGATAGTGTACTCCGCCAATACAGAAAATGTCTGGATGGTTATGGTCGATGGGAAAATTTTGTACAAAGACGGCATTCTGCAGACAATAGATGCTGATAAGGTGATTTCTGATTCACGCAAAGCTTTAAAGAGAATAATTGACCAGTAATTATGGTTTTTTCTTTTTTTTAGTGCGGTTTCGTTTGGGTAGGGGTTCAAAACAAACAAAAGAATCATCACTGTCATCTCGAGACTATTATTTTCCGTGGAGAGATCTCAGCAAGTGAATTAAGTTATAACACAAGAAATTCCCTGGGAGTTGGTGTTGGATTCTAACACCCTCGTCATTGCGAGGCTCTTATGTCCGCCGAAGCAATCTCACCAATGCTATTGTGAGATGACACACGAAGTACCTGGGAGTTATTGTTGGATTAGTATGCCTATGAGATTGCCGCGTCAGAAAAGACGGAAATAGGAGTCTTTTCTCATTGTTTCCCTTGGAAACACCGCGATAGACGGTGAGGGGGTTTTTGGGGTAGTGGGGGTTAGTGTTGGATTCTGGAAATAGCAAGATTGCCTAAAACCAGCGAAAGCTGGTTAACCAACTCCTGTTGGTTACGCGATTGACGGGTGAGGGATTTCTGAGGGTTACGGGTTTGAGAGTTGGTGGGTTGCGGGTTTTGGGTTTTCTTCACGAACCCTGAGTAAAAATATTAATTTTGGATTTGGTTTGAGCGGAGGCTCAAACCTACCCGTGGTCTTTATTCTTTATTGATAACTGCTAATTGTTAATTGATAAATGTTCCCTACGACACCCACCCCTTTTTATTTTTTTCTTTCCCATCCATTCATTTTAACCTGCGTAGTCCCGAAAAATCTGGACGAAGCAGGTCCAACCACTTGGTTATCTAGGTTATAACTGCGAATATTTCTTGTAGCTTATTTGTGCGTGATTCAATTTTTTTAATTGCTTTAAATGCAAATATGGTTAATTTGATTTTTGAAATACCAGGAGTTGACATGCAAAGTTTTGATATAGTATGGTCGAGTTATTTTAAATATAGAATGAAATTAAGAGGTTTTAAAGTGAAAGAAATCGAAAAAATTTTGCGCCATTCGACAGAGCGCTATTTTGATACACGTACAAATCGTCGAGTGGTCATTGGTAAACATGATAATGATCATGTTATTATACCCTATGATACTGCAAAAAACCAGATAATACCAGTGACAGTACATATCATTTCACGAAAACAAATAAATTTTCGGTGTAAAACAGGTAGGTTTATTTATGAATAAAACAATGATGACATATTTCAAGGATGAGGATATTTTACACGTTGTTATTTCTGACGAGAAAGAAAGTGGAAGTATTGAGCTATCTCCAAATATAACCGCTGAGTTGAATGAAAAAGGAGAACTTATTGGAATTGAAATACTGGAAGCCAGTACATTCATTCGGGATACGATTCTGGAGAGGGCTCAAGCTAAGTTGCTTGGTTTGGTAACCGCTTAAACAGTGTCTAATAATTAAACCTAATTTATACAATTCATGATATGTTCAACTAATTTGAACATGAACCAATAAAATTAGTACTAAAACTTCCCTATTTTATCAGACTCGTTCTAATAACGCGTATCTCCTCGTTAACTTGAAGCTTACAGAAATAAATCCCGCTCGAAAGATCAGATGCAGCCCAGACTACAAGGTAGTCTCCCTTTTCTTGGTAAGTATCAACCAGCGTTTTTACCTTACAGCCAAGTACGTCAAAAACTTCGAGCTTGACCGTACTGTTCTCTGGTATTGAATATGCCAGATAGGTTACAGGATTGAAGGGATTTGGATAATTCTGACTCAGCTCGATCGATTTCGGGGATATAGCATTTTTCAGATCTGGAATAGAGCTCACGACCCGGTAAAGAATTATCTCCATATCGTAAATACTCTCATCGAGATAGAGATATTCATAGTAGGGGTAATAATCCACTTTATCGGCAATTATCTGGAATACGCCTTCGTGGAGGTTGTTCAGCTCGAACGAACCTCCTGGACCTGATACTGTATATGCGACCGGCGTATCTCTTTGGTCAAGCAGGTATATCCTTGTTCCGCGTAAAGGAGGCAGTGTCATTGACATGGCTTCTCCGCCGTCAAAGACATCGCCGCCGATGACCAGTTCTGCAGGTGTTGGGGTTATTGCGGGAAGGCGAATATCTATGCTGTCAACATCGCTGCCGCTTATCTCTACCGGAACCGCTCCTTCCCATCTGTACGCGTTTTCATAGAACAAGGGCAGAAAACCCGGTCTGAACGCCATCACGTAATATGAGCCATCGACCGCTTTGATAGAGAACCTGCCGCCCTCGTCAGTGAAGGTGGAGGCTGACCAGTCCTCATCCTCTTCCGACGAGACAGCAATCACGAATGTTTTTGGTATCGGGTCGAAATCTTCGCTTTCTTCGACCTTCCCCGATAACCTGTAGTAAGTAGTGGTCATGGTATCCAATTCAAAATCCAGACCGAATATGGTATCGGGGGATGCAGCGGAAATGGTAATGATATCCGCTTCGAAAATGTCCCGGTACCCGTCATAGAATTCTGGCATGTAAACCAGGCTCATATCGAGAGCGCCCAGGCAATACCCTCCGACGGGAACCTCGATCAGGTATTCGCCAGCCCCATCGGTAATATCGTTGTATCCGAGTTCGAATTCGGTTAAGAACGGGAAGGCGTAAACGCTTATTCCGTGTATGGGGTTCCCGGTGATGGCATCTCGCACAGTACCGGTAAGGTAATAATGGACGGTGGTAGTATCATGTTCCGCGGGTTCGGTCCAGAAATGGGTGAACGCGCCGGTATGCAGCATATTGCCGGCATGGTCTGCGGCTTCGATACCGACAAATATTTCCGCGCTGTGCGGCAACACCGGGTCCGGTATGTACGTCGCCCGGTATCCTTCACAAACGTCGGGCTCGATAATGAGCTCACCGGTGACTTCGAATGGAGGTAGTGCGTCGGTCTCAACGTCGATGGTCATCCTGATGGTTACTTCGTCAACACCGCTTATGAAATCGCCATAGCAGTCGAGTATTCGCACGGATATCGGCGACGCGGGGTCGACTCCCGATGCCCCGGCTTCGGGGACCCAGCTCTCTCCGTAGGGAGAGAACCTGTCCGTGCTGTCCGGGGGAACGAACTCGCCGGTGGTGAAGGTGAAGCAGTATTCGAAGTGGTTTCCCGCGTGGTCGGAACCCTCGATGCAGACCTCTATCTCTGTTCCTTCGGGGTAGGGTTCAAAGTGATGGTAAGTTATGGAATATCCGAAGCAGCGGTTCCTCAACATCATGACATCATCCGTAATGTCGATCAAGGGACCGTCACCTATGCGCTGTGATATAACCAGGGTCGAGGAATCTACTCCGGAAATAGCCTCGTACAAGCTCTCGGGGAAGTCGCAAACGGCGATGAAGATATCGGTGTGGGGGTTAACCCCTTCGGAATCCTCATCAGGTTCGACATCCACTACCCAGGGTGCGCTGCTGTCACCCGGACGGGGCTCGATCGTGAACTCGATCTCGTCTTCAACCGAATTGCCGGGGTAATCCTCGGCGTACAGGAACACGTTGATAACTGCGCCAAGCGGGAATCCCGGCTCGGAACCCTCATAAACCACCTCGTAACCCGCGCAATCGATAGGGTGAAATGTAAGTTCATCCGTGACATCAAGAGTATCGACCTCGTCGCCAGTATGTATCAGTAAAACCATCGTAACCGAGGATGTATCGATATCGGTAACGACTTCAGATCCTTCGCACACGTCACAAATTTGAACCCTGATGTCGGTATTAGGTGGAACAGCCTCGCTTCCGTCTTCGGGAAACCAGCCGGAAATACAAGGAGGATAAATATCGAGAGTATCCAACACGTAAAAAATCCAGCAGTAATCTTCGATATTCGGCTCGCAGTAATCTGGTGAGTCATAAGCATAAACGCATACTTCAACTTCGCCTTCAGGATTGGGTTCGTACAGGGGTTCGGTCATCTCCATTAGCAGGAGACCTTCATCTGAATCGTATGTCAAACCCGGGTAGTCCAGGGTGTACCATGTTCCGTCGTTGAACCGCATTTTAGGGCTTGAAATATCCACCCCGGAAAGCTCATCCTCTATGTAGATCGAGATGTTAAGCGGTCTTTCGTACAAAACCACGTCTGCTTCAGGTGAGGGATCGTGAAAGTAAGGTGGGTCGAGGTCTATCCTGAACGACCACTCAAGCGGCGCATCCCTTAGATGATTGCCTATACTGTCATCGACCGCGAGTAAACTAACTTCCACAGTATGACCGCTGCTCCAATCCGTATGGGGAGTATATGATAAAATGTGGCTGTAACCTGTCCAGCTTAATTCAGGGTCACTAATTGTGTATATAATACCGTCCACCTGCATCTGAACGGTGCCAAGATCGATACCATTAGGATCTTCGATATTGACGAGTATGGATTGGTCTTCGCAGGAGCTCCAGCTTCCACCGGAGGGGTTAACGATCTCTGCTACTGGTCCAAGGGAATCCGGGGGCGTTGCCAGGCTCTCGGTTTCGAATACTATTGTCTGAGTACTTTCCGCTAGGTTGAGTCCCGCGAAATCGTTGGCGAAAACCATGATAGTGTATTCTGTATGTTCAAGGAGCGGATCTGACGGGTGCTCAAAAATTACGTGAAAACCGTCCTCGATGGGCGATATACTCAGGAAAGCAGTTATGTCTATCGGTCCGGGCAGGCTGGGATACTCGAATGTCATCTCGATGGAGGATGGATCCACTCCGCTGGCAATCTCCCCAATACCTGGGATATCAAAGATGTCAACTATGATCGGGGCGAACAGACCAACACCAGTTTCACCGTCGTATGGTGACCAATTGGTCGCAAACGGACGGCGTGTATCCATAGGGGGCGCATTGAAGATATAAGTTCTGCAATCCCTGCCTTCATTATCTGAATAATCCATGGCTTTAGCGCAGAAAGTGATTTCGGTATGGAGCGGAATGCCGCTCGTGGCATAACGGAGACTGTACCCCATGCAGTAAATGGGATCGAATGCTGTTTCGACAGTAACGTCGTGAATATCAGTGGAATCATCCCCGATGTAGTAGGTCAGGCTGATAGTTGCAGGATCGACTCCAGTAGCATAATCAGAGCCAGCGCATATATCGCAGATCGATACCCCTATGGTATCGCCGAGTAAAATTGTTTCATCAGGGGGAAACCAATCTGAGAAACATGGAGACCATATATCGACCGTGTCTGGTTCCTCGTAACATACGGGGAAGGTGTGGCAATTGGATCCAGGATTTCCAGCGTGATCCTCAGCATATACACAGAAGGTTACTTCGCCACTATCGGGTAGTTCTACGTCTATATTATAAGATAAGCTGTATCCCGCGCAATATATCGGATCGAGAATGGTTGAACCGGTAACATCGAGAGTTTCAACTCCCGCGATCATAAAGAATCGTACGCTTTCGGGATTTATACCCGTGAATGTTTCATAACCTTCACAATCGTCGCAGACTGTAACTCCGATGATATCGGTCGTATCGATGCATCCGAACGGCGGGAACCAACCGAAGATGCATGGCGGGTATAAGTCGAGTGTATCTAAACCACCAACCTGGAAGAACACTGCTCCGTCAGCCCAGTTGATAGAGCAGTCGAACATGGTCCATGATCCGCGAATCTGCGCGCCGTCCGGATAGTCAACGGGGTGATCGTATTCGACCTCTATGAATAATGGTACTGGTATGTTGAAGGACACGTCTGCTGCAGTTAATTCTACCGTGTCAATTTCTGAATCATAAGAAATAAACAAAATTCCGTAGAATGCTTCAGTATTCCAGCAGACTTCTTCGCAGGAGGAAGAGTCAACCGGTCCGAAAGTCATTCTGATATTAACGTCAAGGGGGATAGAAGATGCTCCTACCGGCGGTTCTGTGCGAACATGCCGCGGCTCGCAGGCAGGGATTACAGTCGTATCGCAAATAATGAACGTGAAACAAGATGAGCTTGGGTTGCCCGAATTATCGGAGGCATAAGCGCAAAAAGTAACCGCGCCGGTTATGCCTATATCTGTCGGTACGGTATAAGTTATCTGGAAACCGTAGCATGGTATCGGATCCAGGGTTATGAATTCGGTCAGATCGGTCGTATCTGAATCCACTATCATGGTCATTTGAATGGATGCCGGGTCAACTCCGCTATATCTTTCCGCGTCCCAACAGGAATCGCATACATTTATCCCTATCGTACTTCCTGGCATAACACATTCTACTCTTGGGAACCACCTATCAAAGCAAGGACGCCATGTATCCAGAGTTTCAGGAATGCAGATGAGAAATGGGAGTACTGATAAGCCGGGATTGCCGGCATTATCCTGCATGGTCACCGTCAGGTAAGCAGGACCTGGAGCAAGGGAATAATAGGAGGGATTCAGGGCGATAAACGCCATGCAATCATCGCCGGGATCGATGTCCAATCCTTCACCCGGGTAAAGATCATAATTGACATCAGCATTCGATAATACCACATGTAAACTGTCGAAATTAATCCCGGTGCAGAAAGGACATTCAGTACCTGGTTCTGCCGGATCGACAATCGTGAACCAGATGGGTACGGATTCTGTAAAACATGTTTCCGGATCGTCAGGGTGCCATTCAATTATCTCCGGAGGACACAAATCGGCGCTTTCCGGGGGACAAACCATGAAATTGAAGAAGGTATCCAGAGGATTCCCGTCCATATCACAAATGAAGATACCGACATTAACTAAACCTTCGGATAGATCATAGGCAGCCGTGTCAAGAGTTATGGACCAATTACAAACATCCCGTTCGTCAACTGTTAGACCTTCCATATAGTTGAAACTATACGCAATCCCCGCATTGTAGAGGACCACAAAAAGGCTGTCGGGATTCAATCCGCTGCATATCGGGCATGGAGTACCTGGTAATGCCGGGTCCCTCAACGTGAAGGAGATGTGTGTGTCTCTGCGAAAGCATGTGTCAGGTTCCGAGGGGAAATAGTTTAATAATTCGGGGGGACATACTTCACCGCAAACCAGGAAAGTGAAATGGGTATCCAACTCATTACCGCCGAAATCAGAAGCTAAAACATGTATTCCAGTTTCCCCTCCCAGTAAATAATAATAGGCTTCATCTAATAGAACGAACAGGTGACAAGAATCGCCCGGGTCAAAGATAAGTCCTTCTCCAGCGTAAAGATTGAAAATGTTTCCTGCATTATGGAGTTCGACGGTAACCTCGTTGATTCCGCTGCAATGCGTACAGGGTGTGCCTATCGCTGCTGGATCCTCTAAATTGAACCAGATGCCTACATCACGCGGTAAACAGAATCCCGAGTCAACCGGGTGATGTTCGGTCATTACCGGGGGACAATTATCCATTGTATCTTCAGGGCATGTTGTCCAGAAAGTGATACAGTCGTTTCGTAAGAGGTTTTCCCGCATATCAGCGGCAGTGACACAGATTCTGAATTCGGTGCATATCGGCAGCGCGCTGGCACCACCTGTGCTGTATTGAAGTTGGTATCCCGCGCACGCTGGCTCTGTTGCCGTTACTATGCAAAGACCGAAAACATCTCCTACTAACGAATCATCCATGAATAAGTTGATTATTATCGTTGATGAATCAACACCTGTAA
The DNA here is from genome assembly GCA_016935765.1 of bacterium. GTDB lineage: Bacteria > UBP14 > UBA6098 > JAFGQG01 > JAFGQG01 > JAFGQG01. Next base: position 369 of record JAFGQG010000106.1, on the reverse strand, counting down.
ATTCCTCAGCTTCGGGATAATTATCGCACAGCCATAGATTGAAGCTGGCAATAGAAGTGGTTGAAAGGGTATCTCCCGCGGGGGAATCCTCCCAATAAGCTATAGGCGCCCATGTGTCATCGAGCGGTTCGTAAAAAACTGTTTCTGATGACCTCGCATCCAGCGCAAAAAATAATATTAGAATCGATGATAACAAAAATAGTGTTCTCATGTTTAAAAGATCCTGAAGTTTCCTTTTAAGTAACATAATATGACCTCCCTGGGAAATTGTTCATTTTATGAAATATTCTATATAAATATATTAGGCTTTTACAGATAATCAATTACTTTTTTTATTTGTTGGAATAATGATCCTTAACCAAGACAAGC
>JAFGQG010000010.1 GCA_016935765.1 bacterium | reverse complement strand
CCTGCTTGAAATATTTAATTATTAAAGAGCTAAAGTTCTTTGAAAATTTATTTATTTTTTATCTTGACCATTATAGGATGTCTTTTTATCCACTCAAAAATTATTTCTCCATCTCAGCAACAAGATAAACTTAAAAAAAGAGTAGTCAAGTAAAAGAGAAAACTACACCATTTAAATGAGAAGAGTCTAAAATTATTAGGAATTATTGTTGTTTTTATTGACGAAATTCTGAACTTTAACCGCATTTTTCGGGGTCAATATCGATCGGGGACATATCCCTGAGTCTTTTTACTATCCCGGGCAGCACCTCTACAACCTTATCGATCTCTTTACAGGTATTGTCATTACCGAGACTGAATCTGACCGAACACTGAGCCAGCGCTGGACAAATATCCAATGCAAGAAGAACGTGCGATGGTTCATTTTCTCCAGAACTGCAAGCTGATCCTGACGAAGCTGCTATACCTAATACATCGAGATTGAGAAGCACAGCTTCACCCTCCGCGTACTTGAAGCAAACGTTTAGCGTCCCGGGCAAGCGTTTGTCCGGATGACCGTTCACAAAGACATCTTCAATATTTCCTGATATCCCTTTCCAGAAATAATCACTCAGTTCCCGCAACCTGGACGCATTTTCTTTCAATCCGTTTTGGGCAATTTCACAGGCTTTCCCCAGACCTATTATTGAAGGAACATTTTCTGTGCCGGCTCTTATATCCGATTCCTGGCTTCCCCCATGTATCAACGGTGTTATCTTTGTGCCCGATCTGATATATAGAACCCCAACTCCCTTGGGTCCATACAATTTGTGACCCGACAAAGCGAGCAGGTCTACTCCCAATTCTTCAACATTCACAGGGATCTTGCCAACCGACTGTACCGCATCCGTATGAAAATAAATGCCTTTTGACCTGGTAATGGCACCAATTTCTGACAGGGGTTGAATGCTTCCAACCTCATTATTCGCATGCATTATTGTTATCAAAATAGTATCTTCCCGTATAGCTTCTTCCAGCGCATCGAGATCAATGATCCCGTACTCATCCACTGGAATATAATCAACCAGGAAGCCCTGTTTCTCAAGATACTTGCAGGTGTTTAGAACCGCGGGATGTTCAATTGTAGAAGTAATAATATGATTACCCTTGTTTCTATTCGAGTAAGCTACGCCTTTTATGGCAAAATTATCCGATTCGGTACCACCGCTTGTAAAAATGATCTCATCGGGTTTAGCATTCAGGAACGAGGCAATAATCTCCCTGGACTTCTCTATTACTTCCCTGTTATGATGAGCATTCTGGTACATTGAAGACGGGTTATAAAAACTCTCACTGAAATATGGTATCATTGCTTCGAGAACCCCGGGATGAGTAGGGGTAGTCGCATTATGGTCTAAATATATCATTTATCTCCTTTAATATGCTCTTGTTGATCGATCAATTCCTGAAGGCTAATGGAAGCCAGTTTGTGTGAGATAAGGTCTCCTAATTCGATCCAAAGCATCCTGGTAACGCAATTACGTGCATTTCTACATATTTCAGGGTGGTCAATACAATCACAAAGCGCGGGTTTCTCCCCCAACGCTTCAAAAATAGATACTACACTTATTTCCGACGCGGAACGGGCAAGCAGATACCCTCCCTTCACTCCCCTGACACTCCTGACAATATCGTGTTCCAGAAGGGGAATCAAAATCTGCTCCAGATATTTTCTTGATATCTTCTGTCTATATCCAATCGATCTCAAAGGTATAGGATCACTACCTTCACTATGCAGACCCAGGTCTATGAGAAGCCTCAAGCCATATCTGATTTTAGTTGGTAGTTTCATAATGTTTGCACTAAAAAAGAGTGATTTAGGCTGATTACTGAGTATTTGGCATATTCTATATTTTGAATATCGAACTTGAAAATACACATTGATTACAGATTGTCAACAGAAAAAATTTGACAGTAAGTTAAATTTAGATAAGTTAAGCATAATGAGAAGAAGGAGATTTAAATGAACAAAACAATTTTGATATTATCATTAATTTCCTTTACTTTTTCGGGCATTGCTAGTGGCGAAAATGAGGTAATACCTTTACCTGAACCCATTAAAGACGGAGGAGTAAGCCTGGAAAAAGCCATTTCTATCAGGCGTTCAACCCGGGCTTTTAAGGATGAACCACTTACTATAGAGGAAGTAGGTCAGCTTCTCTGGGCGGCGCAGGGCATAACAGGTGAAGGCGGATTTAAAAGAGCAGCGCCCTCGGCTGGCGCGTTATACCCAATGGAAGTCTATGTTGTCGCGGGAGAAGTTGAGGATTTGCCGGCAGGATTGTATCATTACAACGTTCAAGAACACGCGCTGGAGCAAATGCGGGAAGGCGACCCGCGAACGGAATTCGAGAAGGTGACTGTAAACCAGGGCATGGTTACTGATGCGCCAATCACTATCATTCTAACTGCTGTTTACGAGAGAACAACTGTGAAATATGGTGATAGAGGCATTAAATATGTCTGGATCGAAGCTGGTCATATTGGACAGAATATCTGCCTTCAAGCGGAAGCACTCGGGCTTGGCACAACTACCATCGGGGCTTTTCGCGATGACAAAATAAAGGAACTCCTGGAAAGGGAAAAAGAAGAGCCTTTATATGTTTTACCGGTCGGAGTGAAACCCTGATTGGATCCTTTCCAGGTAGGTATTTTGAATCGATTCGTCACTCCTGGATTTCTTCTTAAGTTTTATCCAAATAATTGTATTTATCCAACTAACCGCCTATATCCGTTATGGCGCATTTCCGGACATCCACCAGCCCCATATCTGTAACTCTCAACTCGGGGATGACAGGCAGCGACAGAAAGGACATCACCATGAAAGGGTTCTCAATTATGCATCCCAGATCCCCGGCGGCGCTGTTCAGCTCCCCAACCTTCTGAGCAACTTCCTCAATGGACTCCGGGGACATTAATCCACCTATGGGAAGCGGCAGAAATTCCAATATCTCCCCATCACAGGCAACCACCTGTCCCCCATTCGAAGACACAAGCCGGTCAACCGCTAACGCCATATCGCTATCATTAGTCCCAACAACAACGATATTATGGGAGTCGTGAGCGACAGAACTCGCTAACGCCCCTTTCTGCAGCCCGATCCCAGCAACAAAACCAAGCCCCAAGTTTCCGGTCGCCCTGTGCCTCTCAACCACAGCTACCTTTATAATATCCCTTTCTACATCACTTACGAAATATCCATTTTTAATCTTTGCTTCATAGGCAACCTGGCGTGTCACAATCTGACCGGGGATATGCTGTATGACTTTTACTTTCTCCCCATTCGCCTTTATTTTCAACTTTCCAGCGGTGAAATCCGCAACATTGAACCTGGAACTCAAGCCCTTCAGAGGGGTCGGGAATTCCACTGCCGTTTCGCCATCCCTGACGACCAATTGCCCGTTTTTAAACACATGAGATATATTCAGCTTATCGAAATCATCGAACACGACAAGATCAGCTTTATAGCCGGGTGCTATTCCACCGACCTTATCCAACCCGAAATACCTGGCGGTGTTCAAGGTAGCCATCCTGATAGCATTTACAGTGGAAATCCCTGACGAAACCGCCCTTTTTATCATGAAATCGATGTGCCCGTATTCCAGTAGATCTGTCGGATGTTTGTCGTCCGAGGCGAGCGAAAATCTTGAGATGTTACCGGGTGTGACCAATTTAATGAGGTCATCGAGGTTTTTTGCAACGCTCCCTTCCCTGATGAATATCTGCATTCCTGCTCTCAGTTTTTCCCTGGCTTCTTCGATCGTGGAGCACTCGTGGTCTGACCGGAGTCCCGCGGCAATATATGCATTCAGGGGCTTTCCTGACAATCCCGGCGCGTGACCGTCGAGAACCCTTCCTTCGAACAACTCCAATTTCTCCATGATTTCAGTCTCGCAGTTGACTACTCCCGGGTAGTTCATCACTTCGCCCAATCCCAGTATTCTCTTTTCTCCCAACAACAATCTCAGCACGTTAGCTTCCAATATCGCTCCCGAGGTCTCCAAATTAGTTGATGGTACACATGAAGAAGCCATGAAATACATATCAACAGGCAAGTTCGCTGAAGAGTCAAGCATGTACTTGATGCCTCTCAATCCAGCGACGTTCGCTATCTCGTGGGGATCTGCGACCACCGCTGTAGTTCCCCGGGGGAGTACAGCTCCCGCGTACTGGTTCGGCGCAACCATCGAACTCTCTATGTGAACATGGGCATCGATGAAACCCGGCGACAGGTATCTTCCCTTAATATCGATAACTTCATTCGCATCATACGAGCCAACTCCTGCAATGTAGCCACCGGACAGCGCAACATCACCTGCGTAAATTTCCCCCGAAAAGGTATTGACTATTTTCGCATTTTTTATTAATATGTCAGCGTCCTTTTCGCCTCTGGCAACCTTGATTAATGACTGATCAACCATGCGGGACCTCCCTGTTCTTTGAATTAAAATTAACCTTGCTTCACATATTAAGGGAATAATGATGAAGCGCAATTATTTTTTAATATGATGAAGTCATCAGAATTTTTTCGAATCAATACTGTCGGAAAAACCTAATGAAAATAATCTCAGGGACATACAAGGGCAGAAGGCTGCTCAGCTTAAAAAGTAAGATCAGACCCACATCTGAGAAGGTCAGGGAAGCCCTTTTCGATATTCTGGGGGATGTCTCCGGACTCACCCTTATGGACCTGTATGCGGGTTGCGGCGCCGTGGGCTTCGAAGCCATCTCCCGTGGAGCGGATCGGGTTACGTTCGTTGAAAAGAAAGGTAGAATTTGCAGGTATATCAGGTCAAATATTCTTGAATTGGGCATGGACGTAAACACCGTTAAGATACTATGCATGGATGCTCTACACGCGGTCAAGCTGCTAAATGAACAGAATTCCAGGTTCAATCTTATCTTCGCGGACCCACCCTATTTATCCGGCGAATGTGGGCGATTAATCGATAACCTGATGAACATCATGGAGTTAGTAGAATCCGGTTACTTTATCTTACAGGCTCATAAAAGGGAAAACCTGAAAGATGTCAACTGGGAAGATGTCCGGAACTATGGTGAAACAGGGCTGTACTTCTTGAGAAATGACTAATGACTAATAAAGAAGCAATCACAGATTCGAATCTTTATTTTATTCATGCTGCTTTTTTTCCAGCTCCTGAAGCAGAACCTCAGCCAGCTTAAAGTCCGGGTTCATCTCCAAAGTTTTTTGTAACTCGATAATAGCCTCCTCATTCTCTTCCAAACTTAATAAAGCCATAGCTGTCAAATAATGTAGTTCTGCTTTGTTGAATCTTTCTAAAGCCAGTCTGTATATGTCAACGGCATCCTTGAATTGGCTATTTCTTATAAGCATATCCGCGAGATTTACATAAGGATCATAGAAGTTCGGATCCAGTTTAATAGCTTCCTGGTAATACATCCCCGCTTCCTGAAGCCGTTCGAGGTTTTCAAGGACTAAAGCCGTATTATAATAAAGCTGCGCTGTTTTAAAATGTTTCTGAGCTTCCTCACAGAAATGCAGCGCTCTTTCATACCTTCCAGCCTTGTAAAGCATGACTATAAGTTTAATGTGGGCTTGATAGTAATCGGGTTTCATTTCGGTTACCCTCATGAAATGGTAGGCAGCTTCAATATAATGCCCGAGTTTATCCCAGTTTAAACCCATACTGAGATGGATCTGGGGGTTCTGGAAACGGACGTCCGCCTTAGCGAGAAGGTCCAGAGCCTCCTGGTATTTGCCCTCAAGATAAAGGATACCGCTATAATACAGGTATGCATCCACGTAATCCGGATTTTTTTCCAGCGCTTCCCCCAGCTTTTGCCTGGCTTCATCCTTGTATCCCAGCTTGTCCGCGAGTACTCCCCAATTGTAGAGGTACCTGGAGCTCGGCACATTTGAAACAGCCCTCCTGGCATAAACATACGCGGAATCGATCTCACCAACCGTTTCATAATAATACCGCAGCTCATCTAATCCATCCGCTCTGGCACGAGCGGACCACTTTGGATCATTGACTATTGTCTTCGACCTCTTTAATGACCACTCCTCTTTAGCGTTAAGCGCTACCCATGGAATGAAGTGCATCAATAATAACACGGTAATTAAATACAATTCTATTCGGTTTATCCTTGTTTTGATGCGATAGACTGTTCTCATTGTGAAAAGGATCAACGGGAAAGCCATTGGAGCAAGAAGGTCCCAATCCCTACTGCAGCCTTTCTTCATATTAAAAAGGAATGCAAATATCAGGTATCCAAGGGATGCAATTGCTAAAAACAGCCATTTGTGGTCAACCTCCGCAAATATCTTTTTATTGTAAACTATGAATAAAATAAATCCTATTAGGAATATCGGCGAAATCAATAATATTTCATTTGAAAGTTCTAGTAAATGTGTAAGCGAGAATAGGCTGTAGCTAACGTGTATCGATTCTTCGGCGATAATTATCGGTAGTAGATTATCCCCTCTCAGCAGGTGTTCCCCAAAGAGGGATAACGAATCCCCTTTTATTATCATAACCACTAAGACTAAAACGGTCGGCATTATTGACAACCCAAGTCCTTTAAGCAGGAATGGCACCCATGATCTTTCTTTTGAAATTATCGCAATATGCCTAATCCAAAGGAATAATATCGCGGGGAAAAGGGAAATAGTGCTTGTATGAGTAATAACACAGAGCCCGAATAGAAGAGAAGGCACGTAAGGTGGCGCGTTTTCTCTGACACTTTTAATACTCGATAGTAAAAAACCAATTAAGAATACTGAGACGATGGAATAGCTTTCAATGTACCCGAAAAACAGGAGGATCGAAGCGCTGGTACAAATGACCATAAGAGTGACCAACTGCTCCTGAAGCGACTCGCCAAGCTGCCTGATGAAATAGACCAGGATGAATATAAAGACCATTCCCGAAAATACACTGACAGCGATATAAGTTTGTGGAATGTCAAAAGAAAAGAGCGAAGAAAGCAGCTTAAAGAAACCCAGGTGGATAAGCACATCCAAAGGCTCATTGAACAAGAATATGCGGCTTTCAACGATCGATCGGGCAATCATATAACCGTCGCCCAGGAAGTAAGTTTTCACCCTGAAGAGGAGAAAAATTGCGCCGGCGAACAAGCTGAACGCAAGGGCAAACCAAAACCGGGTTTTTGGGGCGAGAAAATTCACGACGCGCTCAATAGACTCTTTAAATACACCAGCTATCATTATTATGACGAAAGCGATTACTATTACAGCGGATAAAATTATTATTTGTAAATATTGAGGCAGAAATCTATGGAAATCAAAACCCCATAGGATATTCCCGGGGAGGAAACCCGAAACGAGCTTAAGGATTATTAAAAACGCAAGGCATAAGATTATGATTATGTTCTTTCTTTCCATTATTTTCAAATTTATATAGCCATCACCAAAATGCAAGTGGTTTTAATAGCGGTGTTTCCTTCCTGTTGCCTGAGTAAAAAACTTTAAGGGCGATACAATACCTATCACGTTTTAGTCATCGAAAATGCGCAGGATATTGTAAATCGTTGTCAAAATTGCTTGACTTCAATCAGCTTTCATCTATTTTGATAATTTGGTCAATCTGTTCAATATAATGATTTGGAGAAATGTTGGAGCATAAATTCATATTTGGTGAAAAGCTTGAGAAACGCTATTTAAAGATAGTGGAGAAGGTCGGGAGTCCTTTTATATCGCTGGGTATCTCTCCTAATTTCTTCACTCTCATCGGTCTGGTTTTCGCTTTTTTAACCGGCATAATTTTCTACAGAGGTTATATGTTAGTAGGGGGTTTAATGCTCTGGTTCGCTGGTTTCTTCGATAACCTGGATGGAGTGATCGCCAGGAAAAGCAATAAGGTAACAAATTTCGGAGCCCTGTTGGATTCCACGCTGGACAGGTACGGCGAGTTTTTCGTTTACATTGGTCTCTGGGGATACTTCCGGCATTCACACACTTTCGGAACCGTTTTTTGCGAATTTTTAATCTTGTTAATTATACTTGGCTCTTACGCAGTAAGCTATGTAAGAGCAAGGGCTGAGGGTCTTGGTCTCGAATGCAAGGTGGGTCTTTTTCAACGGGCTGAAAGGATAGTCATTCTCGGATTAGGCGCGATAGTATCCGGAATTTTTAATGGTCTTGCCGCAAAAGTACAATACGTTTACCTTACCGATATCTTCCTGAAAATCGCGCTGCTGGTCCTCGCGGTAGGAAGTAATTACACCGCATTGGAAAGGATATTTCACGTAAGAAATGTATGTTCAGAGTCCGAATTCAGAAGGTTTTGAATCAAGGGACACCTTATTATAATGATAAATAAAATCTTAATCAAAACGCACAATCATTTTCATACTTAATCAGGGAGGCATAATGTCAAAGATAAAAGTTGCCATAATCGGAGTGGGAAACTGCGCTTCGTCTTTAGTTCAGGGTACTTTTTATTATAAAAATGCCAAAGAAACCGAAAAAATTCCGGGATTGATGCACGTGAATTTAGGCGGTTATCATATACGCGACATAGAGTTTACAGCCGCGTTCGACATCGATAAGAACAAGGTGAAGAAGGATCTTGGCGAGGCTATATATACCAAACCGAACTGCACCACGAAATTTGCCGACGTTCCCAAACTCGGAGTGAAGGTTTACCGTGGGATGACCCATGACGGTTTAGGCAAGTACCTTTCTGAGATAATTGAGAAAGCGCCCGGACCCACCGACGACATCGTTGGGATATTAAAGGATACCAAGACCGATGTGGTGATAAATTACCTGCCGGTTGGAAGCGAAGAAGCTACCAAGTGGTATGTGGAGCAGATCCTGGATGCCGGTTGCGCGCTTGTGAATTGCATCCCTGTATTCATAGCCAGGGAAAAATACTGGCAGAAACGCTTTGAGAGTAGAGGACTCCCGGTCATCGGTGATGATATCAAATCCCAGGTGGGAGCTACGATCCTTCACCGGACTCTCGTCAACCTCTTCATGGACCGCGGGATGCCAATAAACAAAACCTACCAGCTTAATGTCGGAGGCAACACGGATTTTCTGAACATGCTGGAGAGGTCGCGCCTTGAATCAAAGAAAATATCCAAAACCAACGCGGTCACTTCACAGATAGAGAAGAGAAAGCTATCAATCGGGGCGGATGATATATACGTTGGTCCCAGCGATTATGTGCCATGGCTGAAGGACAACAAGATCTGCTTTCTGCGGATCGAGGGCAAACATTTCGGCGATGTCCCAATGAACGTGGAAGTGCGCCTATCTGTCGAGGATTCCCCCAACTCTGCTGGAGTGGTTATCGATGCGGTAAGAATCGCGAAGCTGGCGCTCGATAATAACATCTCGGGAACCATCAAGGGACCGTCATCATACTTCATGAAATCCCCACCGGTACAGTACAACGACTTCGAAGCATATAACCTCACCGAGGAGTACATTCAGAAGTACGCTATCGATAAAGACAAAAGCAAGAAATCAAAATAGGTTGTTTTCATCGTTTAAGCGGGTACTGAATGAAAGCGTTACAAGAAATACCTCCTCTCGCTCAACCACGCACTATAAAAACAATAATTCCCCTGGTCTTTGACTTTGCCGGGATAACGTTGATGTGGAATTTCGAAGCGGTACTTTTGGGGCATCTTTCCGCGAATGTTCTCGCGGGGGTGGGTATCGCCTCCCAGATAATTCTCGGCATCGCTACTATCTTCCTTACGTTTATACTTGGCGCAACGATAATAATCACGAGGTGCCTCGGCGCGAACCAGAGGGAAGAAGCTAACCAAATCCTGGGACAGTCTCTCGTGACCGCTTTTATTTTGAGCATACTCATAGGCATTGTACTCTACTTCTTCTCTCCATTCATACTCAAGAACCTATTCGCGTTAGAGGCGGAAGCGGGTGCATCTGCTATCGATTACACAAAAAACATTGCGTTTTTCCTGCCCGTAATCGTTGTGAACTTCGTGCTAATGGGACTCATCAGGGGTTCCGGGGATACCTTCCAGGTGATGGTTGTCAGTGTATTCACCTCCGCGGTGAACGCATTTTTAGCCGTTGGATTCATAATGGGGGCGATGGGCTTCCCGCTCATGGGACCTAAAGGAGCAGGATATGCCATGGGTATCGCAAATTGCCTCGGACTGGTGGTGAACCTGAGAGCTTTATTCTCAAAGAAAACCAGGTTGTCTATCGCCTGGAGAAATATCAATAAAATTGACCTGGCTGCCTTGAAGCGGCTCTTCAAGGTGGGCTGGCCCAATACCGCTGAAGTAGCGATCTGGACTGTCGGCTTGCTCATTCTTGCAGGTTTCGCTTCCAGGATCTCTGCCCTTGTGCTCGCCGCACACCAGATAGTGCTGAGAATACAGTATTTGATAGCCATGCTCTACCAGGCTTTCGCAATTGGGAACATGAGTCTCAGCGGCTTTGCCCTCGGCGCTAAAAACAAGGAGGCTATGAAACGCATCAAGTTGAAACTCAGAGTGATAGCCGGGGGATTCGCTGCATTCTTCGCACTGGTGCTGCTGCTCTTTGCGCATAAGATAATTCCATGTTTCACTCCGGAGACGGAACTCATTCGAATAGCCGTGCCCGTACTCAGGTTCCTGGCGCTGATACAGCTCCCCCGCGCGTTCGACATATTGATACTGAGCGATCTCCGTGTCAGGGGGGACCTTTTGTGGATAGTCAAAATAACTGCGATGAACTTGTTCATATTCGAGATCGGGCTTGCAAGTACGTTCACTTACCTCCTGAATTTTGGTTTGATGGGATTATGGGCGATTATCGGGCTGGATGAGTCAACAAAGATCATTATCCATTCAATAAGGCTGAGAAGGGGAGTGGTTAAGACGGTGTGAAAAATGATAATTGATTAATGATAAATGCCAAATACCCCGCAAACCCGTTCCCCGATTGTCATTTCGAACCCCCGATTAATCGGGGTGAGAAATCCATGTTATCAAAAAGGTGTCTTGTATCCCAGTTTTTATACCTAAACACAACAACACTCGAATCCCGCACACATTTTTCTATTTATTTCAGGTACAGGATTTTGTGGAAATGGTTAAGGTGTTCAGAACGTAAGCTTATGATGTAGATACCCGAAGGGAGGTTGTTCGGTCTCCAGGTAACTATATTATCAGGTTTCTTTGTTTGTTTTTGGTGTTTATATTTATCATTAATATACACATTTGTCAACTGATTTGACAGGTCTGCGACCTTTCTTCCCCGAATATCAAATATGTATATTACTGGGGATTTGTGTGGAGTAACACTAAGTGAAATTGTTACTGTGGAATTGAATGGATTGGGAAATACATTGATAGATAAGCATGGAATTATATTTCCCCCTATCCTCTATCTTGTCTGAACATAATTCGTTCAGAAATGGATAATTATCCGAAACAGAGATCAGACCAGTAACATCCACCACTTCAGGTCTTATAACGGTAACATCTGGAAGCACATCTCTAATGGGAAGACTTAAGGTTGATTCAGCAGGAAATACTTCTCTTCCTAAACAACTGTTGCCATTCATATCAAATTTGACTAATAAAATATCATAGTCTATTCTCTCAGAGTTTAAGCTATCCGTCCATCCTACTACCACGAAACAGGTGTCGGGTATTTGAATTACGGAGGTGCCATATCTATCACTTAAGTTCCCAGATGCCCTTACCCACTCGAGACTACCACCGGCATTTAATTTTACTACAAGTATATCCGAACCTCCTGAGCCGAAACTCATTGTTTCACCTAAAATTACATATCCACTGTCCCTGGTTTGAATCACGTTCTTAACCGCTTCGTCAGCAAGACCCCCTATAGTCTTAGTCCAGTCAATTTCAAACGATGAATTAAATTTTGCTAGGAGTATATCATCTGAATGATATGGCGGTAAAAAGGTTTCAGATATTCCAGCAATAATATAATTACCTTCAGCCGTTTGTATTATAGAATAACCTTCATCATCGAGCCAGCCTCCAAAAGTCAGGGCAAAAGTACTCTGAGCTGAGCACACCCCAGCTACAAGAAGTGTAATTATTACAATCAAAGCAAAACTTTTCATACGTTATTCCAAATAGTTATTCTTTAATACTAGTATAGGGGATTTTTTATTATTGTCAATCTGAAAATAAGTTAAAGTGATTTAAAACCACCGCATAACAAGAGCTCTACAGTAAGGGAATAATCCTCTACAATACACGTAGAAGATATATATTATATCATGAAAATAATCTAAAAAATTGTTGATTTTCCTTTTGCACCTTAGGATATTAGCTGAGGTGACTACAAAATTTCTAATAACGTAGTCACATGAAATTAGCACGGTATCCGTATCGTAATGTTTTTTTGTAGTTATTAAACGCAGTCTAAAAACCCGAACCTACAAATCTAGCACTTACAATTGGTTTTTCTTCGTTTTAAGCTTTACAAATCGTTAATTTTAAACACCGTAGCTCCACAGCGATTCAATCTTATGATGTTTTTTTGCGAAGGTGGGCGTGATCCTTAATCCTTATTCGTTTGAGTTTCCCCTCTCCCAATACGCATTGGCTTGTATGCTTGTATAATGAAAAATCAAAAACAGCAATTATTATGAGATTCAGGCTTTTGCTCGTATTGGGTGTTAAAAAAATAACAAATATTTAAAAATAAAGCTTGACAACATATTATTATTCTGTATATTAT
>JAFGQG010000105.1 GCA_016935765.1 bacterium | reverse complement strand
AGCGTGGCTGGAAGTCCATAATCAATAATCATTTTTTTTCTGTATTTTTTGGGGGATGTTGTGGTAGGGTTCAATAGTCAATAATCAATATTCAATAATCATTCCCTCACCCGCATTTTGAGTACCCGCACGACTTACATGTCACGCAGCCCTCTTCGTAGGCGAGTTTAAATCCGCATTCGGGGCATACACCCAGCGGGAACGAATCCTGCTTTGTGACTGTACTTTCTTCCATTTCGAGTGGTGGCGCTTCCAGTTCATCTTCGTTCTTATCGTTCAGCAGCGGGAGTTCAGGCGCAAGTTTTTCGTTTTTGGATTCGATGTGCCACTGGAGGGCTTTCGCTATACCGTCGGGGCATGAGAGTATCATAGTCCCCTTCTCCCATAGTGGTGACGGGCATCGTATTCCCTTAAGCTGCTTGATGATGGCTTCTGGGGTAATTCCTGAGCGGAGAGCGAGCGAAATAAGCCGGCTGACCGCTTCCGATTGGGAGGCAGCGCATCCACCGGATTTACCGAGGTGCGAGAAAACTTCGCATGGACCTATCTCGTCCTCGTTGATAGTTATGTAGAGATTGCCGCACCCGGTGCCAACCTTCCATGTTCTGCCGTTCGCGATTTGAGGACGGGAGCGGTACCCCAGGCTGAACGAAACCCTTCTCTGAATTGCCTGCTGCTTCGTGGTTTGTTCCTTTTTTTCGGAGCCGATAGTCAGCACCTGGTCGCCGCGGCAACCATCCCTGAAGATGGTGGTACCCTTACAGCCGAGCTTGTAAGCCAGCTTGAAAACCTCCCTGACATCATCCTTGGTCGCATCCTTGGGGAAGTTTACCGTTTTAGAAACCGCGTTATCCGTGTATTTCTGAAATGCCGCCTGCATCTTTACATGCCACTCGGGGGAGATGTCGTGAGCAGTGACGAAAAGTTCCTTTATATCATCGGGTATCTCCTCGATGTCCTTTATACTGCCTTTCTCAGCTATCTTCTTCATCAGTTCTTCTGAATAAAACCCGCGTTCTTCAGCTATCTCCTTGAAGAAAGGATGGACTTCAGTCAGTTTCTGGTTATCGAGGACGTTCCTCGTGAATGCAAGCGCGAATATGGGTTCTATTCCAGAGGATGCTCCCGCGATTATGGAAATGGTCCCTGTCGGCGCTATCGTGGTGACCGTTGCGTTTCTTACGGGTGGTAAATTCGCTACATCAAAGGAACTGCCCTCAAAATTCGGGAACGCCCCTCTTTGCAGCCCAAAGCTTTCGGAAACCTTCCTCCCATGTGCTTGAATGAATGACATCACCTCTTCAGCTAAATCCAACGCATGATCGGAATTATACGGTATGCCCAATTTCAGCAGCATATCAGCGAAACCCATTATCCCTAACCCGATCTTTCTGTTTGCTTTTGTGTTCTTCTCGATCTGCGGCAGCGGATACTTGTTCAGGTCTATAACGTTGTCCAGAAAGTGTATACTGTCCGCGACGACTTTGCCCAGATGATCGTAGTCGACCCTTGAGTCGGTGATAACGCTGTTCAGGTTTATGGACCCGAGGTTGCAGCTTTCGTAGGGAAGCAGTGGCTGCTCTCCGCACGGGTTCGTGGATTCTATTTGCCCGACATGCGACGTAGGATTGTCGCTGTTTATCCTGTCCAGGAAAACGATCCCGGGCTCTCCGCTTTCCCATGCTGATTCAACGATAAGCTTGAAAACCTCAGTCGCTCTCAGCTTCCCGACCTCTCGATCGTTGCGGGGATTTAACAAGGGGTAATCCCGGTCCTTTTCAACCGCCCTCATGAAATCCTCGGTGACAGCTACGGATATATTGAAATTAGTTAATTTTTTTCTTTGCCTTTTGCAGGTGATGAATTCCATGATGTCCGGGTGGTCAACCCTGAGTATGCCCATGTTCGCTCCGCGCCGTGTTCCGCCCTGCTTCACCGTTTCGGTGGCAATATCGAAGACCTGCATGAACGAGATCGGTCCGCTTGATATGCCAACCGTAGAATGAACAATATCGTTTTTGGGTCTTATTCTAGAAAATGAAAAACCCGTGCCACCACCGCTTTTATGTATTAGCGCCGCTTGCTTCAGGGTTTCGAATATGCCATCCATAGAATCCTGGACTGGAAGGACAAAGCAAGCTGAAAGCTGGCCCAAATGCCGTCCGGCGTTCATAAGCGTAGGGGAGTTTGGCAGAAATTCAGCCCTTACCATCATCTGGTAAAAGCGACCCGCTACGGTTCTTGTGTTGGCTCCCGGGTTGTACAGCTTGTCAACTTCCGCGACAGATTCAGCCACCCTCTTGAACATATCCTCGGGAGTCTCAATTACATTCCCCTCAGTATCCCGCTTTAAATACCGTTTATTCAATACGGTTATAGCGTTTTCAGTTAACAGACACTTTTCTTCAAAGGGGTCTTTTCCTGAACCAAAGGGAATGGTTAAATTAAAATCAGGCTTCGTTAAATTTCTTGACATACCTACAAACCTATGAAATATAAATTTTTGATCTCTGATAAAAATGAGATGACAACAAACTAAAAACTTATAGCCGAGCTGTCAAGTAAAAAACCAAATATCTTGTAGAAAAAGTTTGTGGTCATACAAGTTATTGTGTAATGTGAATGAATATACCCCTATGTAAATCAATAGAATTCAACGGTTTTTATTGCCGTCATTTATATAATTTGTCAACCATAATTTCTTAACGGCAACCTAATTTAGTCTTAACATTTGATAAATATTCATAAAAGATTGCCATATTCAAACTTGGGGGAAATTATAATTTACAAAACTACCATTTTATAGCACATATTTTTGAAATGACTATTAATAATTCGGACAAATTCCCTTGACATATAGAGTTAAAATGATATCTTGATGGAAAAATGCAAGAATAAAAGTTAGGTTTTGGATTTAATCGAAATAATAAATTCAAAAAAAATAATAAGAAAAAAATTGTGCAGAGGAAAAGAAGTTGCCCGGAACAAAATAGCTTGGATATTTAAGGCTTAACAATCATATAAGTTAAAGTAGAGTTTGTATTTGTCAGTATTGCAAGGAGGAAGTAAATGGCGAAGAAAATTGGTATTTTAACCGGGGGCGGAGATTGTCCTGGTTTGAATTCAGTAATAAGAGCTGCAGTATGGAAGGGGATAGAAGAGTATGGTTTTGAGATGGTAGGCATACGCCGAGGATGGAAGGGGCTAACAGAAAACTTGACAACCCCACTAACACTTGATAATGTAACGTCCATCTGGAACCAAGGCGGCACTATCCTTAACACCTCGAGAACAAACCCGTACAAAGAGGAAAATGGAGTCGAGAAAGCCAAGGACACATACAAGAAATTGAAACTGGAAGGGCTGATCGCCATTGGCGGTGATGATACCCTGATGGTCGCATATAATTTTTTCAAAGAAGGTTTTAATACCGTCGGCGTGCCAAAAACAATAGATAATGACGTCGCGGCAACCGATTACACTTTCGGATTCGATACCGCTATAAACATAGCCATGGAAACCCTTGACCGGCTGCATACTACTGCAGCCTCTCACGAGCGGGTTATGGTAGTTGAGCTGATGGGAAGACACGCGGGGTGGATAACCCTGGAAGCAGGGATCGCTGGCGGAGCTGATATCATAATCATTCCGGAGACACCATTTGAAATAGACAATATTGTGAAAAGATTAAAAAAGATACGCGAGGGCGGTAAAAATTATGCTATTGTGGCGGTTTCCGAAGGTGCAAAGATCTCTACTGTAGAGGATGAAGATGAGGATGGCAGTTTCGTTCTTAAAGACCTGAAAAAAGATGCGTTTGGGCACGTGAAGTTAGGAGGTATAGGTAAGGTGCTTGCCGATGAAATTGAGGATAGAACCGGATACGAAACCCGAAGCGTCCAGCTTGGTCACATCCAGCGCGGTGGACCGCCAACTGCCTTCGACAGATTCCTGGGTACTCGATTCGGATTGGCTGCAATTGACCTGGTCGCAGAAGGTAAGTTCGGTAATATGACCGCTCTCAAAGGAAATCAGATAGTAACTGTGAGTCTTGAGAAAGCTGCGGAGAAAACCAGAACCGTTCCCGATAATTTAAAGGCTTTGACCGGATTCTTTTCTCCTAAAATTTAGCTGGTGAAATTATGAATTGAACCACTGGTCGAGAGAATTTCCTGACATAAGCCCATAATGCGAGTGGGTCGTATTTTCGACTAAGATAACCCTAATAATATGGTAAAATCATACTAAGACGGTATAATTTTAATTTTATATAATATAAATCTTGACTTTTTTTCCTATTTTTATTTTTTATATCCCTACTTTGCAAAGGAAAAATCTTATAATGTGGTTGCGTTTTTTGAAAATTTGCTTATTTTAGTTGAGAAATGATTGAGTAATATAATTTAAACGGAGGCAAAAAATGGCGATTAGAGTTGGCATCAATGGATTTGGCAGAATAGGTCGAATCATCCTTAGAATAGGTTATAACGATCCCGAACTGGAGTTCGTAGCGGTCAATGATATTACTTTTCCGGATATGCTTGGGTATCTTTTCAAATATGATTCCGTTCACGGTAAATTCAAAGATGATGTGAAGGTTGAGGGTGATAACCTGATAGTGGCAGGCAAGAATATAAAGGTATTGTCCATAAAGGATCCGGCGGAGCTGCCCTGGAGAGATATGGGAGTGGATATTGTTGTGGAAGCGACGGGCTTGTTCCTGGATAGGGATTCCGCGATGAAGCACATAAATGCCGGCGCGAAGAAGGTTCTGATATCTGCCCCGGCAAAGAAACCTGACGGCACATTTGTTCTGGGCGTGAACGGCGACGACTACGATCCCGAAAAACATAACATAATTTCGATAGGTTCGTGTACGACTAATTGTTTTGCCCCGGTTGTTAAGGTTTTGAACGATAAATTCGGCATTGCACATGGTTTGATGACCACGATACATGCCTATACTGCGAACCAGAACATTCTGGACGCGCCGCACAAGAAGGATTTTAGAAGGGCTCGAGCTGCTTGCCTTTCGATTCTTCCAACTACTACGGGCGCAGCTAAGGCGATCAGCCTGGTCATACCCGAAGTTGACGGGAAGCTCGACGGGCTTGCGGTAAGAGTACCCGTACCAGACGGATCACTCGTGGATTTCACGGTGGAACTGGAAAAATCCGCTACGGTTGAAGATATCAACAAAGCGATGAAAGAAGCTGCCGAAGGACCGATGAAAGGTATACTGGAATACAGCCCCGACCCGGTCGTGTCCGTGGATATTGTTGGAAATCCGTATTCATCTGTGTTCGACCCCTTCGCAACAAAAGTGATCGGCGATAAGATGGCTAAGGTCTTTTCATGGTATGACAATGAGTGGGGCTTTTCCGCCAGAATGGTAGACATGATAAAGAAAATGCTTTAACAAGACCATAAATCAGATGCATTTGGAAATCAATACGGCATTCTCTCAGAAGGAGGGTAAATGGCAAAACTTTCGATAGACGATTTAGACCTGAAGAAGAAAAAGGTGATAATTAGAGTGGATTTCAATGTCCCGCTCTCGGATGGAAAAGTCGCTGATAATACTAGAATAGTGCAAACTTTGCCAACGATACAGAAGGTACTCAAAGATGGCGGTATTCCAATTATCATTTCGCACCTGGGCAGACCAAAGGGAAAAGTTGTTCCGGAGTTGTCACTCAAACCGGTAGCTAAAACCCTGGAGCAACTCCTTTCACATAAAGTGACTTTCATTGATAACTGCGTGGGCGACAAGGTTAGTAAAGCGGTTGGGAAAGCAGAAGCTGGAGATTGTTTCCTGCTTGAGAACCTGCGCTTCCACCCGGAAGAAAAAGAGAACGGCGAGGAATTCGCCAAAGCCCTGTCTTCTCTTGGAAATGTATTCATCAATGATGCTTTTGGAACAGCTCACAGAGCTCATGCCTCTATGGTTGGAATTCCGAAATTCATCAGTGAATCGGCTGCAGGTTATCTGATGAAGAAAGAGATCGACTATTTCAATAAGGTATTGGAAAACCCACAAAGACCTTTTGTTGCGCTTGTCGGTGGAGCAAAAATCTCGAATAAGATCGATGTGATACTTAACCTGCTTGATAAGGTGGACAAGCTTCTATTAGGCGGAGGCCTGGTGTTTACTTTCTACAAGGTGCTGGGTGTGGAGATAGGCGACTCGATCTTTGATGATGGCAGCATGAAAACGGCTGCTGAAATCCTTCAGAAGTCGGAGGAAAAAGGCGGAAAGATAATACTGCCGATAGATTGCGTTATCACTAACGAAATTTCCGAAGATGGCTCAAAGAGGGTCGTTTTCTGGGAGGACATACCTCCTCAGATGATAGGAGTTGACATCGGTCCAGATACCTCCCAGATATATGTGGACGAGATATTGAGAGCTCGAACCGTGACTTTCAACGGTCCGATGGGCGTGTTCGAACACGAGGCTTTTGCTGAAGGAACCAAAGAGGTACTGACCGCGCTGGCAGAGGTGAAAGCCCTCGGCGGAGTCTCAGTAGTTGGTGGCGGTGAATCCGCTGCTGCGGTCAATTACTTCGGCTTGGAAGAAAAAATGTCCCATATCAGTACCGGTGGAGGCGCATCGCTGGAATTTATGGAAGGTAAAGTACTCCCGGGTATTGCAGCCCTTAAGGATGTTTAAATCAGCAGGTATTGATAATATAAAGGAGCAATCATGCGCAGGCTAATAATTGCTGGCAACTGGAAAATGAACAAGAGTGTTACAGAGTCTATGGAACTCGCCAGAAAATTGAAGATGAAACTTCTGGGAGAGGCGGATCTGATCATTATAGTGTGCCCACCCTTTGTTTCCTTGCAGCCGCTTGCTGAACTGTTGAAGGGCGGTAATATCCATTTGGGTGCTCAGAATATGTACTGGGAGGAGCAGGGAGCTTTCACGGGTGAAATTTCCCCCAAAATGCTGCTCTCGATTGGTGTCGAATACGTGATTCTGGGTCATTCGGAGAGGCGTAAATATTTTGGCGAGACGGATGAGACCGTTAATAAGAAGATAAAAAAAGCGCTGGAACTTGGATTAAAGCCCATTGTATGCATCGGAGAAACCCTGGAGCAAAGGGAAGAAGGCAAGACGTTAGAAGTTCTGGAACGCCAATTGACCGAGGGGCTCAAGGAGGTGGAGATCGATGATCCTTTCAACATTGTTATCGCCTATGAACCGATATGGGCTATAGGTACGGGCAGGAACGCGACTCCGGAACAGGCGCAGGAAGCTCATCACTTTATCAGGGAGCTACTGGGCAAGATTTATGGGGCTGAAAAAGCAGAAGGGCTGACCCTTCAGTATGGAGGGAGTGTTAAACCCGACAACGCCCGTGATTTGTTAATTCAGGAAGACGTCGATGGAGCTCTGGTGGGAGGAGCAAGTTTGGACACTTTTAACTTTAGTTCGATAATAGAATCAGGTAAGGAGGTTTTTCAAAAGAAACCATGTTATCATTATTAATAACACTGCATATATTAATATCGATAGGATTGATAGTATCGATATTGCTGCAATCCGGTCGAGGCGGCGGTTTAGCAGGCGTTTACGGTGGCGGCGGCTGGAGTTCCGGGTCGGTTTTCGGCGGCAGGGGAGCGACAGCTTTCCTGACAAAGCTGACGACCGTCCTCGGTTTAGCCTTTGCTGCTTCAACCTTAATTCTGCATTTGTACCTGAGCCGCACCCCCCAAACGAAAAGCGTAATAAGGGAAAAGGCTGGAGAAGTAGCGCCAATGCCAGTAGGCGACGAGGAAGAAATTCCATCGCCGGATGGCGTAGAATAGACATACATGCCGGGATGGTGGAATTGGCAGACACGCATGGTTGAGGGCCATGTGGGCGTGAGCCTGTGCGGGTTCAAGTCCCGCTCCCGGCATT
>JAFGQG010000104.1 GCA_016935765.1 bacterium | reverse complement strand
GATTCTACTGCTTATGAGATTGCCTAAAACCAACTTCTGTTGGTTACGCGATTGACGGTGAGGAGGTTTTTGAAGGTAGTGAACTTCATGTTGGATTAGTATGCTTATGGGATCATCACGTCGAAAAAGCCGGAAATAGGAGTCTTTTCTTCCTCGCAATGACGGGTGGGGGTTTTTGAGGGTGAGAGGAATATGTTGTTAGTTTTGATGAATACTATGATTGCCTGGATGGTTAGGTTAGCGTAGTCGGATGTATTTATCCGTTTTGCTTCCCCCCCTGGTGGAGTGGGATTGTGGTCTAATAATCATTAATCAATAATCATTTACTCCCTCTTCCCCCAGATCTTCTCTATTCTCCCCACCGCTTCTTTCCCACTCATTCTCTCCAGATCGAGCCACTCCGCCACTTCGAGTTTTTTAAAAAACGTGAATTGCCTTTTTATATAGTGTCGCGTCGCCTGCTTTATCTTCAAAACCGCTTCCGGTAGCTCCATCTCACCGCGCAGGAACTTCACTATCTCTCCGTACCCGAGCGCTTCGAATCCCGGGCAATCGGGTTGCACCCCCTTCTCGAGCAGGTCGTGAACCTCCTTTATCCAGCCGTCCGCGAACATTCTTTCCACTCTCGCTTCCGCCCTTTCGTACAGCGCCTTCCGAGGCAGCCTGGTCAAGCCCACGATTACCGATTCGAATCCCGGCTTAAAATGCTCCCCCTCCTTCCAGAAGCTCGATATCGGCTTCCCCGTGATATAATAAACCTCGAGCGCGCGCTGGATGCGAACGTAATTGTTCGGATGGATCTTCTTCACCGCCACCGGATCAACTATCTCCAGTTCGGCATACAGGTCTTCCCCGGCTTTATGCCGGGCATTCAATTCCGCCCTGGTCTTTTTATCGGACGACACCCCTTTAAAAAACCCACTTGTCAGGCTTTTTATATACAGCCCCGTCCCACCTACTATAACAGGAATTTTGCTATTTGTAAAGATATTTTGAATGGTCTCCCGCGCGAGTTCTGCAAATTTAACGGCGTTGAAACGCTTATCGAGTTCTAAAAAATCCACGAGGTGATGTTGAATACCTGTATCGGCAGGCGGTTTCGCGGTCCCGATGTCAAGGTGTCTGTAGAGCTGCCGTGAATCCGCGGATATTATCTCGCCGTTCAGCCGTTTTGCCGCCTCTATCCCGATGGACGTCTTCCCAACAGCCGTCGGACCGATTATTACGAGTATTTTGTTCATGATAATTTAGAAACCACAGGATTACCAACAAACTAAATGTTTGTTTTAGAAATATTCAAAGCGAATATTTCACAGATTAGCACAGATTGCACAGAATAACACATGATTGACGCTTATTAATCTATTCCCTTCCCTTCGTCCTTTCCCATCGGGACGGGTAGTCCCCTACATAACATAACAACGATTATTCAAATATGTTGATTTTTCTCTTTCCCTTATCTTCCCATCTTCACAACCACTATTTTTTTTCTCTGTGTCTCTGTGACTCTGTGGTAAAATAATGTCTTTCATTTCCTGCCAAATCTTTTCGCCAGTTCATCAAGTGTCAGCTTTATCAGTGTCGGCCTCCCGTGGGGGCATGTGTACGGGAACTTCGTCGAGAACAGTTTATCAAACAGGTAGCTCATCTCCTGCTGGGTCAGCGCTTTCCCCGCCCGGATCGCGAGGTGGCACGCCGCCGACGAAACAAAATGGTGCGATTTATCCTCCTCGTCCAGCGGGGCTTCACGAAGCTCGTCTAAAATATCCAGCAATATTCTCCCTTCTCCGAAATCCTTGATATACAGTGGTATCGTACTTACGATCAGGCGGTTCTTCCCGAGCAAGCTGACCTCGAAACCGAGGCTGTGAAGTTCCCTCTGATGTTCCTCGAAAATTTCCTTCTGCCCCGGAGATAATTCGACAGTCACCGGGAAGAGCAGTCTCTGCCCTTCGCCACGCTTCTTCAACACCTGCTGATATATCTGCTCGTACAGTATCCTTTCATGCGCCGCATGCTGGTCTATCAATAAAACACCGCCTTTGATCTCCACGACAATATACATGTTATGCACCTGGTAAAAAGAGACCAGTTGCTCCTGGATGACCTCCTCCTGCTCGATTTCCTCTTCTATTTCCTCTTGTCCGAATGGCTGGGGCGCAAAATCCCTGTCCTGCTTAAAGGGTAAATACGCAGGTACCTGTTCTTCCTGTCTTTTCAAATTAAGGTCCGGCATCTCCGGTCTCTCTGCCGGCTTCGCTCCCTTGTGCGACCTCGGCGATGAAATGGAGTAAGTCGGGATTCTCTTATCCACGTGCACCGGCACCTCTACTTCAGTGAAAACGTTCTGCACAGCGTGAAAAACACTCTTGAAAATCTTGTCCTCTCTCTTGAAGCGAACCTCCAACTTGGAAGGGTGCACGTTAACATCCACCTCACCCGGGTCGATATTTATGAATATCACTGCCACCGGATACCTCCCCTGCGGAAGCATTGTGCCGAATCCCTTCTTGAGAGCAGCCGAAACGATCTTACTCGATATCACCCTGTTGTTCAAATATATGTACTGGTACCTGTTCACTCCCTTTGCAACTGCAGGCTTCCCGATGAACCCGGTTATTGACAATTCCGGCACGTGGTAATTCAGTTCGACCAGCCCGTTCGCTGTTTCCTTGTCCAGAACCCCCTCTATTCTCGCCAGGAGGTCTTCGCTCTGAATGAGGAACAGCGACTCCTTGTCGTTATGATAAACCTTGAAAGAAATCTTTGGATGCCCGACCGCAAAGTGAGTTATATTATCCATAACGTGTATAAATTCAGTTTTAGCGGTCTTCAGGTATTTTCTTCTCGCCGGAATATTATAGAATAGGTTGGACACCTTGACCTGGGTTCCGAAAGGGCAACCAGTATCGCTTACCTCCTTAGTAACGCTGTCTTCGACGAGGACGCGAGTCCCGAACATGGCATCCTTATCCCTGGTAAAAAGCTCGACCCTTGCCACTGAGGCTATCGACGGCAGGGCTTCCCCCCGAAAACCGAGTGTGCTGATGGAATTGAGGTCCGTCGCGGTTCTGATCTTAGAGGTTGAGTGCCTCTTGAATGCAATGAGCGCGTCATCCCTTTCCATGCCGATGCCGTTGTCGATAACCGCGATCAGTTCCGTGCCCCCTTCACGCAGATGGACTTCTATCTCAGTCGCCCGGGCGTCTATTGCGTTCTCCACCAGTTCCTTTACCACAGAGGCGGGACGTTCTATCACCTCACCCGCAGCGATCTTGTTCGCTACGTCTTCAGGAAGTAACCTTATTTTTCCCATTATCGATTCTTTTTCTGTACTTAAAATAAAGGTTTTTTAAGTGCTTATTGTCATTATTAATGTAAGTGTTGTCCAAAGACTGATTTATTTCTTTTCGGGGCAGATATGGCAAATCCGCAAACCAGCCAAACCATTTATAATAATTCCTTCCGCACTCTCTTACGCGGATGAAATGGTAATAAAAATTTTTCTTCATAGTATCCAATTTAAGTTTTTGCCCATCCAGGTATGATTTCTGGTTCTTGGTTATTGAGTCTTCGAGTAGCTCGAACCCGGTATCCAAACACCCGTACAGGTAAGGAAACAGGGTGTATTTTTCGTAGAACGATTCGGTTTTTTGCCACATTCTACGGGTCTCAATAAGCATATCGGGGAATCTCTTCTGGGTATTCCTTGCTGAAAGTATAAAAGTGTCGATAATTCTTTCATATTCCGTTGAAATTTCTTGCAATTTATCGTAAGATTTAATACAATTAAGTTTTGTTTTAAAATAGAATGATAGCATCACTATAAAAAAACAAACAACTATCGCTAAAATAATAATTATTAATGTCAACATCGTTTCCTCAGTATAAAAAGTTGTTAATTCTCACACCGTTATTCGGTATTTTGACCGCTATCGGCGGTTTATTGACCATACCCTTTTTCCCAGTTCCCTTCTCGCTGCAAGTGCTATTTGTAATTCTTTCAGGGATAGTATTAGGTCCTAAATATGGTCTGCTGTCTCAGTTGATTTATATCTTTTTAGGAATTATCGGATTTCCAGTGTTCGCGGGGGGAGTAGGCGGTTTAGGTATAATCTTTGCGCCTACTTTGGGTTATGTCATCGGTTTTCCGCTTGCTGCCTTCGTTGTTGGCTCTTTGGCTCATAATTTAAAGAATTTCCATTACATAAGAGTCTTTCTTGCCACTCTTCCGGGTCTTCCGGCGATCTACGTTCCGGGGGTTTCATATCTCTGGTTTTCCACCAATCACATACTCGGTAAGGATATTGACCTTCTCACCGCCCTGAAGGTAGGGGTCATTGTATTCATCATCCCCGATATCATCAAATGTCTCATCGCCGCCTGGTTCGGAATAGAAATTAGAAAGAGACTATCCCCAATTCTCCCTAAAGCCTCAACTTCTCAGCTAAATCCCCCAGCAAAGGAACTTTCCAATAATTACCGAGAGCCGCAAAAATAATTCCAACTATCGCAATTATGCCAAGAATAATAAAAGCTGCTGGCCATACCAGTACACATATCAAAACTAAAACCTCTGCAAAAAAAAGCAAAATCCCTATCTTTGCGTGTTCATAAACAAATCGATTGGTATCCTTTCCTATTAAATAGGATACGAAACAAAGAAAAGGAATATAGGCGATTGCGGCAAGAGCTTTTCCTTCGTTCACCTCCTCTTTTGTAAATTTTCCGTTTTTTTGAACTTTTACTTCTTCGTTTTTATTATCTGTTCCACCTTTCGTTTTAGCCATGTCTCATTCTCCCGTATTGTCTGGTGGATTTTCGTTTTCTCCGGGCGTTCCTTCAGGAACCGTTCCCCCTGCATCAGCGGGAGGCGCTTCTTCCGGTACGAGGTCGCCGGGTGTCGTCGGCGAAGGTGTTTCCATATTCTCACCAGTTTGGGTCTCTCCCGCTGGTGGCGCTGGAGGCGGCGCTGGAGTTCTGCCAGCCGTTGGAGAAACAGGCGTAACCTCACCCGGTTGTCCCGGAGTTATCTCTAGCTGCCTTGTCTCTCCCGGTTGTACCGGCACAGTTCCCCCCTGGACCGGAACACCCTGCCGCTGCTGCGGATTGGTAGGCACCTGAACCGGAGATGCCTGCATACCGTAATCGATATCTGATAAGGTCCCGTACTCCTCCCGTTTTTCTAATTCAACAAGAGCAAGTTTAACATCTTCTTTACGATAGGAATCGTCATATTTATCTAAAAACTCCTTGTATAGTTCAGTAGCTTTCGCATATTCCTTAGATTCCCAGTAACAACGCGCTGCGCCTATATAGGCTTCCTCGGTTTCGAAGAAATCCGGATATTTTTTTATAACATCTTCATATAATTCAGCAGCCTTGTCGTATTCGCCTTTCTCCTCGTAACAGCCAGCAAGCATCCTCGTTGCAGCAGCGATAAGGTCATCATCTTCCACCGGGTCGGAGAGAAACCTTTCAAGATTGATCAGCGCTTCCTCATACTCCGCAAGCATCATACGCAGATGACCGAGGTAGTAAAAACCAACCTTCCCGCTGGGTGTGCCCGGATACTTTTCCGTCAGCGATATCAGGCTGTCCCGCGACGCAGTGAATTGACTCTGCCTGTACTCGAACATCGCTATCCCAAGCAGATTTACCGCGTCTTGCTTCTTAGATTTCTGATAAGATAAGAAACCAAAGATCCCAATGATGATAACCACCAGAACGACCACTGCAATAATGAATATATTCTGGTTATTTCGGGCATAATTGTACACAGAGAATACCGAACTCACAAATTTATCCTGCTTCATCTGCTTTCGGGTTATTTTTCTAGCTGCCATTCATTCTCCTTTTTTATAAAACCTTCGTCTAATTCTTACATAATGCTCATAGATGTTAAAAAATACCAATTTTTTCTTTTATTTTGTCTGAATTTCCCAATTCTGTCTTTTAGTTTTGTTGTCATTATCCTTTGATCGTCCTTCGATCTTCCTCCTGTTCCCTGCCTCCTATCTTCATACCCCCGGCCCGACTTGAACGGGCGACCTACGGTTTAGGAAACCGTCGCTCTATCCTCCTGAGCTACGGGGGCT
>JAFGQG010000009.1 GCA_016935765.1 bacterium | reverse complement strand
TTTTCTTATAGAATTCATAATTGACACTATTTATTATAAATTATTTAGAATCTAAATATATTAACAAGTTACCCGTCGTCAAGGAAAATCAAATATATCTCTCTATTATATTAGACCAACTTATCTGACAACCGTAACCGAGCCATTGCAAATTATCTTATCACCTTCCTTAATAATGTAGATATATACGCCCTGTTTACAGGGTTTACCTTCATTATCTTTACCATCCCACTGCCACTTATCTCCTTCAAGGTCCTTCTCAGTTAATTCCCTGACCATATTTCCTTCGGTGCTAAAAACACGGATCACAGTTTTCGAGGCTCTAAAAGCCATATTGGGAAAGGTAAAAGTTACTTTATCATTTTTATTATCCCCGTTAGGTGTTATCGGGTTAGGGCTTCTACTGCAGAAATTAGCGCCTATTGCAAATTCCCATGAAGTCTCCAGGACATTGCTCGGACAGAAATCCACATCAACAAGGTCTTCGGCGGTGACTATCACCGTAACAGTAACTCCATCTGCAAAAGTCAAACCAGCGTCGAGAACATCTATTTCGAATACCTCACCGTTCCAGGTTACACCCGTTGAGTTAACGTCAAATGCTATGTCATCGACCAGCACTTCGATGGATGCATGGTTCAACCCACTCATGGAATCTGCGATGCTGAAGCTTATCGTGAAATCATCAGTTAGCACTTCGGAGCCTGGTTCAGGTGTTTGTAGAGAAATTACCGGCGGGGTTAGATCGACGTAGAAACTCCATGATTGAGAAGACGGCGCAGCGATAAAGGATAGATCATAAATATTGCTTAACTCGACCTGGACGAAGCCTTCGGTGAAGCTAAAGGAAGGATCCAGAGTCAGGTTCGGAGTGCTGTATGTCAGGTCAGCGGAAGAAGGTACAGTGAAAATTCTATCCTGGGCGGTGAGGACCAAGCTGTCTGCAAGGACTCCCGTTACACTTTCCAGGTTGATCCTGATCACCTGGTCCGGACAGCTTGTATAAGCCCCTGTATATGGGATTTCCAACTCTACCTTTACTACCGACTGCATAGGTGAAAAACCCTCTGTCCTATCGCCCGGATTGGAGTATTCGAAGTCATTGTCATAAGCCCGAATGATATATACGAAATCGGAACCGCCTGGTTGAACAGCGATCGGGGTTACAGTTCGATACCTGCCGGGTCCCACAGAATCAATCTGTACGATGCCCTGATAATCCGTAATGCTGACATCTCCATCGTTATCCCAGATTAAGTAAATTCCCTGTCCCGCGATGTCAGTAAGGTCATCGAAAACTCCGGAAGGATCCGCAACGCTGCATTCAATATTGAATGGGTTCTCTTCCGGCCACTCGTCAACGAAATAATTGCTGAATGAAGGTGGCAAAGTGTCATCATCGCCCATCACGAATGACCATGAATTGGGATGACCTATATCATTTCCAGAGCAGTAATCGGGCATATCGACAGCCCGAATTACCCGCAAAGTCACAGTATCATCGAGTGTGAACGAAAATCCAGCTTCAACCGGGTTTACGGTTACTTGATCGCCTGCCCAGTGAATGCCGGTGCCGGTAATGTCGAACATGCCGGAGTATGATGGTGTAAGGATACCCGTCAGCGTAGCTAATATACTGAGGCTATCGACACCTGTGATATCGTCCGTAATTCTGAAAGTTACCATTGAAAGCGTATCATAAGTAACTGTATCCTGAATTGGGAAAAAGTCGAAGATATATGGTCCTTCAAGGTCTATATAGAACTGCCACGAAACTGGAGCGTCAATATCGTTTCCGAAAAAGTCCTCAGCGCGCATAAGGGTAACTGTTACCGTGTCGCCATGTTCGAAAAGAATAGAGGGGGTGAAAGTAAGGTAAGGGCTTGCCCAGTCTATCTCATCGCTCCAGTGAGTATAAGTTACACCGTTCACGTTAAGCTCGATCGTCTCTTCCTGGATTCCGGAGTCATCGTAAATCCTGAGGATTATCTGCTGGTCCGCGCATGCTGAATAAGTGAAGGAATCCGGTTCCATTATTGTCACTTCGGGTCTGTATGTTTCCGGAAGCCCAAGTCCATAGTACGTTGCGACTTCCCAGCTATCCCCTGGCGGGATGAGGACTTCGTACCACCAAAGCAGGACAGAGCTGTCACCGTAAGGCAGATGTGAAACGGAGTAACCCCAGTCCACGTCGTAAAAACTACCCCAGCTACCAACGGCGAACCTATCCGGTGATACCGCATCATACCCGGTTAGATACCCCTGCGCGCATATCACACTTGGATCAGGTGGCGGTGGATCAGTGCACGCTGTCCAGTAAGGGGGAATATCCGGCGCGTACCAATCCTGCTCGATAGCTGAATAACCATAAGCAGTAGAAAGGGGCGCCGCATCATTGAAATCGATCATGGTATCAAGCTGCAGCAGCACACCTACGTTATGGTTTACATCATCATTATTCACAATTCTGTAATGGATGAAAATCGTACCCGTCGTATCGGTTTCATTATAAATATATACCGGCATGAGTGTTTGGGTTATATCAACGTCACTGATCGTCCAACCACCTTCAATGTATGACGAATCCCCGCTATGGTACACCGTCGAAAATGGGTCGGTGACCGGCATATCCGCGCAGCTTCCACCATGATCGTCCGGGTCCATAGTGTAGTTAGTTCCGTCCACACGTATCACAACCCATGAGGACCACGGACTCGAAGGAAATGCATAAGTCAAAGTTATATTATCCGGATACGTGCCAATGTTGAATTGCCCATCCTCGTCATCAAGCTGAACGGCAACGTAATCGTTATGAACAGAGATGATAGTTTTTGATTCACGTTCCGGAGCAAGACTCTGCTTCCAGGCGTTATAACGGTCAGTGTCTTGTCCCAGTAAAATAGCATGTATAACAAACAGCATCAGTACCGGGAAAAATAAGCAAAATTTTGTCTTAGTTTTCATTATATATCCTCCATCATGACGTTAAATCAAGATTATTATAAATTCGAATCACATAAAATTCAAAAAGAATACCAGTGTTCTTCATTATGAATAAATTCGGTTAACCTTTCATAAATCACTTATCAAACCATTTAGCCTAATCCCTTTGCAGCATTCTATTAAACACCTTGAGCATAATTTATACAGAAATTATTTAATCATCAAGGTTTTATTTACAACATTTTCTTTTCCGTTGGAAATCCTTATAAAATAGATGCCGCTCGAGCAATTCCTGTTCTCACTATCTTTTCCATTCCATATAATTTCGTGTTTACCTGGGATTTTCGGTTCATTGACGAGCGTTCTAATTTTCTTGCCAGTTATATCATATATCTCTAATTTTGTCAAGTATTCTAAGCTGTTATTCGTTCCATTTTTACGCGCGGGTATATTATATGTAATAATTGTCGATGAGTTGAACGGATTGGGGCAGGATGAAAGAAGCAGCATATCACTGGGTAAACTTACATCCTGTTCATCAGGATAAATTCCTTCCAGAGGCGGGTCTAACAGCACTATATCGTTTATGTACCAGCCGGGAGCCTGGTTTTCCGGGGATGCTCCAAATTCGAAATATATCGTTACGTTATCCCCCACGAACCTGCTCAGGTCAAAAACTGCTTTATGCCATGATGTACCGTACTCATCACCACCGAATCCTGGTTCCCACGGTATGAAGATATTATAGCTTGTTTGCTGCCCGTCGTAGCCCTGTTCCGGGAAAATTGTAAAAGGCGCGCTATCCCATATAGCCAGTTTGACGTTGCCACCGTCATTGAAAGTATCTCTAACGCTTGGTTCCATCTCGTACCATTGCCAGACTTCGAGGAATGGATGGTTCAATCCCGAAAGGTCGAATTCGGGCAAGACCAGTTTCGAGCGCGACAGGGGGCTGTAATCACTGTCCAGGTTAGTGCCCCAGCAATTCTCGCCATTGGGAACGGAAGCAGGACCGTATGTTGGTACTCCCCACTCCCAATCGTTCCTTCCACCGCCCGAAGTTATCCCCGCTTCGGAAATTCCGACTGACAGGTAATTGACTTGGTTACATACATAAGGACCTTCGAATGCGCCCTGTTTCGGGAACTTAAGTATAATATCGCCAGTTTCGAAGTAGAAATAATACTCGTGAAATCCTCTCAGCAGTGTAGTATTAAAACTGAAATTAGCTCCATTGTTATAGGTTGTATCATCAGAAGTCATTGCAAAATAATTATCATCATCTATAACAAGATATACAGCAGTGGGTTCGAGGTTCCTTGAGCTTCGGTAATTCACTTCGAATGAAAATTCTGTGTGACGGTCCCCTGCTACCGGTGTAACGTTAGCGCCTCCCAACTCTGCTATCTTAGGAGGACCTATATATATATCATCGATGAACCACCCTTCATTTTGGGCGAAGAGGTTGCTTTTAAACATGAACATGAACTGGGTCAGCGTTTCTCTTGGATACATGCTCAAGTCAATGCTTTCATATTTCCATCCCTTTGAGAACCCTGTAAACGTTTCGAAGGTTCTCCAGCCTCCACCTGCAAGTCTGACCAGTACTTTGCATGTATCATCGTAATCGACCGCGTAGTAATGCCAGAATGACAGTATCGCGCTATCCGTGACTGTTACCACCGGGGAGTAGAGATAGGCGTTCAGGGTTTCGGGGTATTGCTGGAAGAACGGCTCTCCGCAGTACCAGGAATGCGAGGGTGAGCCGTGCCTGTTTTCCGCAATGACCCAACCTACGGGATCCCATCCGCAAATTCCCCGCTCAACATCGTCATCAAATCCCCCCTGCTTTATCTCTATTTGGAACGTATCAACAAAGGTGAACAAGCTGCCATCACTCCACATATTCAAGACAACACTGACCGTGTGAAGTCTTGGGACATATTCGGAAATAGTAAACTCGAACTCCGGGGATGGCGAATTTATGCCGGAGGGATCAACGTTCCCGTAGGACGCTTCGTCAGCAACGATCGTAATGAACGTATCCGATATTACCGATATTTTACCGAGAATATCTCTCGCGGTTTCGCCGCCTGAATTTTTGATCCTCAGGTCCATTTCGAAGGACTCTCCACCTTCAGGGTAGCCATCTCCATCGCCACGTGGTGGGTAATCATCAATCAGAAAGCACTGGAATTTCAGTACCGGCGCTCTTACTGATAGGGGTATGCGCACTGCCCACGAGCCGTCACCTGAATCCGTAATATAGAGGGAGCATTGCACCGTAAACCAATCGGGGAGTTCTGTGGAAAAGCTTATCAGGTAAGGTGTAAGTGAAGATGCCCCTCCTTCCGGACTGAGTGTTCCGAATGTACTCATTGAATCGGTGACCGTAACTCCTTCGCTGAAGACCTTAAGTTTCCCTGAGACTCCCGCCGCGCTGGTTTCACCTATATTGAATAGCTCGATGGTCAACTCTACCGTTTCTCCGGCATCGATAACGTTGTCGCCATCTCCAAGACTGCTTTCCTCATCATCGTCATCGATCTCAGCTGAAGAGTATATCACCCATGGTTCCGCGCTTCCAACAAGCATATATCCCATGTAAGGTATTTTATTATAGGCACTAACAGTTACCCACAGGGTATCCCCGGGCATCGCACCTTCGATTTCAAGAGCTGCATTACCTGTATGATCCGTATATCCGGCAAAATGCAGATCATCATCGTTTGTGATTGAAACGAGGGCGTTCTCTATTGAAGCGCTTATCTCCACTTCGCAGACTCCGCCCGGGATTCTGTCCGGGTGCGTAACAACTATCTCATGCGGATGACCGTAAAACAATGCTAATGAGGGGTCTCCGAGTAGAACGTATATATCGAAATAATAATCGCCGCTGCTCGGGTATGTCGAATTAACAGCCAGAAGTCCCTGCTGGGTCATTCCTGCCAGTATGTAATAGTCCTCCTCAAAAACAGCGTCATACATTGTTCTTTCCATTATGTCATCTTCATCCCAGTATGTGGAATTTGAGCCGCCCAGGAAAGCGATAGCTCCCTTGTTATGTTGTCTTATCCAGGTTTCGCCGAAGCATTCGTTTTCAGCGTAGGAGCCTGTCAGGCATGCGTTGCTGATCACGAAAGGGTACGCTTGAGAGTTCGTCAGCGCCCTCACGTTACCCTGGCTATAATCTGGCCCTCCCCAACCGGTTTCGTTTCCGTGTCCTGAATAATTCAATATCATTCTGCCAGCATTGACAGCGGTGGTTATATCGGAACCCGAACCGCCCGAATGAGCCCAGATCGAGTCGCAATCCATACCCAGCGAACCAAGCCAGCTTTGAATAACATATCGGTGAGTACCCTCAGCGATCGACCAGTTAATAAAATCGTCGGATGCGGCGAAGCAGGCTGCATTTGACCAGTCGGTATCAGTCCAATCGAACTGCTCGTATCTTATTATCCTCTGACAGAACTCCTCAACCTGGTCTGGTTCGTCCATTGAGAGTCTCCCAACCATTATGTCAGGCAGATAATCGCTGTCGTCCATAAGCGAAAATGGCAGATCGGATTCTGTTCTTCCCGCCGTTCCTGTAAAGGATGGTATCTCATCAACATCCCCAACGAGAAGGACAAAATCAGGCGGGATATCCCCGGATGTATATTCGCTGATGATATAATCACGTATGGCATTTGCCGTTCCGCCAATCTCCGAAACGCCTTTTAAATTGACCTTAAATCCTTTCCTGGTCTTCCACCAAACAAGCTGCTCGAGCTCGTCCGTGTATTCATCAGCGGAAATGATCAGGTATCCCACATCGATATCAGGAACCCATGAAAGCTGGTATGCTTCAGGATTCACGAGAATATTCTTGACAAGCTGGTCAAAATATGGTGAAAAATACCGGTCTTTGTTATTATAGGTCATGCCTATATCCGCATTCCGAAGCTTGATGCTGATTTCCATGTTGAGTATGACGCTGATCCGGTTCAAAGCTGGATTGTAATTTACCGGTCTTATCTCAAGGAGTCCTACCTTGTATCCCCTGATATGACCATCGTAAACTACTGCAGCTTGTTCCTTAAAATAATCACCGTTGCTTTCATAGATTTTTTCATTAATTAAAAAAGGGTGAGAGTTATCTCTGCTTTTCTCCCTTGGACCCTGGTAAGGGATGACCGGAAAATCGATACCAAGATCTTTGAGATCGTAGGTCTCCTGTTCAAGGTTACTAATTTCCACTTCGAATTCTGAACTGTGTGGCGCTTGAAAATATATCCTGACCACGGGCAACTCAGGCTCACCAATAACCGTGTTTACTCCAGCATTCGGGATGGATAATTTTACATAATTACAATCATCAGTTTCTACACTAAAGTATTCAAAAAAAGTTCCCTGGTAGTCTAATTTTATGGTGTTTTCATTAGAATATATATGGTTTATTTGCGAAGGTTTACCCGTTTCCAAAATACCCGCGTACAGTCCGACCGATAGAAGCAATAACATGACTGTGGTCAGATAAACGGTTTTAACATTTGTCATAATACCAATCCTTATTTAAATATTACATCCTCAACAGTTTGAAATATAATATTGTTGTAAATATAGTCAATAGATAAAATTCAGTCTAATACTAGAATCATGGAAACAAAGCAATCAGTAAATATCAAGGTACAGATTATACTACACGCTGTCTAAATATCCTGAAAAAAGGAGTAAGGGCAGAAAGTGTATATGATCAGAACCCATAACCGTTTAACACTTAATTATTCGCTGTCCGTTGCCTATCAACGCAGGATGTAAGCCGGTTTATTATTGAGTGGGATATGCTATCAGCAACAGGTCATCACCGATACGTTGGACCGAGTCGATTGTTACCTCGTAGCTGTCCCCCATTTTTTTTGTCTGAAGATACTGAATAGCATCTATGCCGTGCCCGAAGAATTTGTTTGCAATGAATATATATAGTTTGTCAACAATATTTTCGCTTATTGCCCACGAGAAGGTTTCGGCTCCACCCTCGATTAGAACACTTGTTACTCCCTTCTCTCCCAGGGTGGTTAGGAATTGTTTGCCATCTATGTGACCATCGCTGTTTATCCTGAACTCCCAGGCGCTAACATTTGGAGGGCTTTCTTCAATTATCCACTGGGGTACCGATTTTGTGAGAATTACCGTCTCAGCCTTCCCATCTGTGAAGATATTCAAATTCTGCGGGAATTCTGCCGAAGCGGATATAACCATTCTCATAGGGTTTCTACCTTCGACCAACCTGACTGTTAACCGGGGATTATCCATGACTGCCGTATTCTTTCCTACTATTACCGCATCGACCCGGCTTCTTATCTCATGAACACACTTTCGTGACTCTTTCCCTGTTATCCATTTAGAGTCCCCCGATGGCAGCGCTATCTTGCCATCTATGGTCTGCGCGATCTTTACTATAACGAAAGGCGTATTTGTAGTGATGTATTTAATATAAATCTCATTAATTCTCCTGGCTTCTTTCTCCATCAATCCTACTTCCGCTTCCACACCATGCTTCCTGAGAAACTCTATTCCCTGTCCGGAGACCTTTGGATTTGGGTCGATCATTGCGGCAACCACTCGCTTTATTTTATTGTTTACGATACTATCCACGCATGGAGGGGTTTTTCCGTAACAGCAGCATGGTTCGAGCGTAACGTACAGGGTTGCACCTTCAAGGCTTTCAGTTGCCGAAGTAATTGCCTCGATTTCTGCGTGGGGAAGCCCTGCTTTCTTATGGTAGCCCTTCCCGATTATCTTGCCGTTCTTAACCAACACAGCGCCTACAACCGGGTTTGGAGACGTGCTGCCCATTCCCTTTCCTGCCAGCTCTAATGCTGACTTCATATACTTTTCGTCATCTTTTATGCTCATGTTCAGAAATAATTGATATTGACAGGTTTACAAAGATAAACATAATTATTGCTTTCCGACTTTAAGTCCATGAAAGCTTTTTCAGCGATTTCTTTGCTTGTAAACAACCCATAAATCGTTGATCCACTGCCGGATAACATAGCCTGCACTGCTCCCGCATCAAACAAGAAATTCCGGAACTCCTTTAAAACCGGATATTTACTGAATACCAGCTTTTCAAATGTATTGGTGAAGTTTTTATAGTTAGCATAAAAATCGTTCTTAACTTCTTCGATGTTTAACTTTTCTACTGGTTCCATGTATGGTTCGATATTCTGATAAGCCCAGGTTGTTGATACTCCGAAAACCGGTTTGATGAGAACTATCCAATAATCGAGCGGGAGAATGATATCCTCCAGAATATCACCCATTCCCTTTGCCAGGGCAGTGCCTCCGGTAAGGAAGAAAGGGACATCAGCGCCAAAAACAGCGGCAAGTTTCCGCATCTGCGAGTACGGAATCCTCAGATCGAACAGCTTATTCAAACCAATGATCGTCACCACCGCGTTGGAGCTTCCTCCCCCAAGACCACCGCCTATCGGTATTCGCTTGTGCAATTTTATCTTTATCCCCTCTTTGATATCATACTCGCTTTTAATGAACAAGGTAGCTTTCACAACCAGATTGTCATCGTCCGCGGGAATCTTGAACC
The DNA here is from genome assembly GCA_016935765.1 of bacterium. GTDB lineage: Bacteria > UBP14 > UBA6098 > JAFGQG01 > JAFGQG01 > JAFGQG01. The sequence continues at coordinate 833 of JAFGQG010000009.1, read as the reverse complement.
CGGTTACATGGATATCGATACCCGACCTGGTCTTCTCAAACTCGATTATATCGCAAAGGTCTATCGCCTGGAGAATCGAGCAAATATCGTGGTATCCGTCGCGCCGCGTTTTTAGAACTTCCAGGTGGAGGTTTATCTTCGCAAAGGAATTTAACTTTAGTACTTCCATGCTCATCAGTAGTAAAGGTTTAAGTTTATGCCAAGTTCATATTTTTTCAAATCGCACTCACACACTGACCACTCCGAAAGACCGTGTTCGAGGTCAGTAATTGAAGAATAATCCAGATAGGAGTTAGCAGTAATCCAGGAAACGGGTTTCCATGTTAAACCGATAGCTATTTGACTGGTTTTATCGACCAATCCTGATGGAAATTCTGTCTCGGGAACCGCTCCCTCAAAATCCCTGTAGATCTTGCCTTCTCCCTTTCGTGTATAGGAATATCGCACCCTCGAATACAGGTTTTTTAGTATCTGATATTTCAGACTGAATTTTAATCTATCTACATCACATCCAAGCGGGAAACCTATGGGCTCATCATAATAAATGAAGTAATTTTGCGGCTCTTCCTGGCTGTAAACCCAGTTTGAAACCCTTGCATATTCGAAATTCATGAAAAGGTCCTTGAAGAAATGAGGCGCGTAGTTTAAGCCAAGTTTCCAGCCGGCTTCATGCGGTTCGCTAAAGAAATCTATCTGAAAATCGTCTATCATCAACTCTCCATAAACCTGCGGAAACGGAGGATGTGTATATATGAAATCAAGCCCGATGAAAAGATTATCGTCATAATCCCTGTGGTTCCACTGTTCAAAATAATATACTGTCAGCGGGTTTA
>JAFGQG010000103.1 GCA_016935765.1 bacterium | reverse complement strand
TGCTTTGTCCATAGAGCACGTAAAGCGGCACGACGGTTATTCCCAGCTTATCAGCCAGGGCCTGTGGTATGTCGGCGGTACTGTCGGTAACAATTTTAATTGTCATACTCCTGCTCCTCCTCACATAATCCGGGATATTTTGATGTTTAGCCAGTATACCATAACGGAAAAATCGAAGTAATGAAATGAGCCTGTTGATTTTTCTCCGGTATCGATTTTCCTGAGTGCGATGCAATAAAATGTCATATCGGGAAATCTAAAATCCATCGACCACTCACGTATCGACGCATTCGCCACCAATCCCAACCAACTTTACCAACCGTAACTTTAGCGTCTATTCGCAGATACAGCTAAATCCCTCTCAATCTCCCTTTTGAAAGGGAGAAGCTGAACCATCAACCTTACTCAACATTTCCGAAGAGGGATTTTTTAGACAACCTCTGACACCCTCTTTCCGTTCACCCTGAGCTTGTCGAAGGGAGCTTATCGAAGGAAGCTTGTCGAAGGGTGAACGGGCACCATGAGATTCTTATGTTTTTTAACCCGCTGATTCACCTCAGGTTAAGAAGTTGTTCATATACCTTAATAGTTGTATAATCGCCTTAACCTTTATGACTTGGTTTTAGAAATCTTACGAATATATTACAGGAACCAACATTATTAAAGGCTAAGGAGACGTTAGGATGATTCAAAACTTAAATCAAATAGCTCTTGATTGCCAGCGCCGGTTTAAAGAAGAATTCTCTAACGATGAATTCGTTTTGTCTAAAGAATTTAAAGAAGTATTCGGCACATATCTTCGAAAACGTAATCAGAATATCGATTTTTCTTCATATACTGCAGTCGTAACTACCTCCGGTAACAATAAAATATTCATGCCAAATCAGTGGTTCGCAGCCGCAGCTTATATGGCTCCTTTTGTAGAAGAATTCCTAGAGTATCAATCACTTGTTATGCAAATACTCGAAGAAGGAAATCCAGCAGACTCAAATTTAAAAGATTACATTACTACGCTTAAAAGATCATCGGATGATGAGGACCAGTACGAGTTCAGAGAATTCGCTGAAAAAGAACTGAAAGGTATTATCCCTGATGAAGAAATAAATGAAACTGCAGAGTATTTATCCTATTTCGTATTTGACTATGATTGGTGGTTTGGAAGTAAAACCATCGATCGTGGAGATGCGTACTATTCACCGGTTCTGGCGCTTCTCGAGGTAGTCAACGTAACTCAGGAATACATTGCCGACATAAGTCATGCTTTCGCAACTGAACCGCTACTGGCCGCTTTGGCTGATCAAATGATAGAAAAATTTACTAAACAGGCGCCGGAGGGGGAAGATCGGACACCAATTAAAGAGCTTCCAAAACTTCGATTGACCGGCGGAACAAACGAAATTGTGTATGGCGCTCCCGGTACAGGTAAAAGCCGTTATCTGGAAGATAAATATGGGATACCGCCATATACGATCAGGGTAGTGTTTCACCCAGAGTATTCGTACTTCGATTTTATCGGCACTTACAAACCAGTTCCGGTTTACCGTGACACAGGAAATGAATATAAAAGTTTGGATGGGTCTGTGGTTGGTACTGGAGAACCGCACATAGACTATCGTTTCGTTCCTGGGCCGTTCATTAATATACTAATCAATGCATGGCGTTATCCCGAACATATGTGGACAATTCTTATTGAAGAAATCAACCGTGCAAATGCTGCGGCGGTTTTTGGAGAAACATTCCAGCTGCTTGATCGAACAATTGACGGCAGTAGTGAGTACACCCTAGCACCACCGGAAGATCTGAGAAATTATCTATTGTCGGTTGATGGTATGAGTTCACACCTTACCGATGGACTGAAACTTCCTTCAAATCTAAATATAGTTGCTACAATGAACAGTGCTGACCAGGGCGTTAAACCGATGGATTCTGCTTTTAAAAGACGTTGGAACTTTAAATATTTAAGAATCAGCATCATAGGAGCGGTCCACGAGAAAGCTGTTCTTCGCTATGCAGATCGTTATGTCTATTGGGGGCGTCTTGTAGAAGCAATAAATAGGAAGCTTTCCGGTGTGGGAATCGCCCTGAATGAGGATAGACTTATCGGGCCGTACTTTGTTAAGCCTGAAGAGGTGGGAACGAAAAGTGCAACAGATAAGTTGCTTTTATACCTCTGGGATGACGTACTACGGCATAACAGAGACTCTTTTTTCAACAGCGAGATACGAACCTTCTCAGATCTGTCAGATAAGTTCGAATTCGATGACGTGTTGGCAATATTGGGAGAATCGTATTCATCAGAAATCGAAGCACAGGTTCCAGGTACCACTGAAGAAGATTCTGACGAAGAGGAAAAAGAAGAAACAATGTCTCTAGAGGAAAAGGATTGAGGTTTTTCATTTAAGGAGAGTTGTTATTGAATTACCCTCTTTGTTTTATTGATTCGGAATATTATCCTTTATCTGACTATCCTCAGTTGGCAGACTTTGAGGCATCCTACGAATTATGCAACGTAACCCGAACCCACTTTCAGTTTAAGGTCACAGGTATCTTATGCACAGAGAGTACACCAATAATAATCTTTCCTAAAAACTACACTATTCCGGAAAAACCATCACTGTTGAGAGAAAATGCGAAAGCACTTGCTCGTACTCTGATACGCTACAGGAATGAGCATTACAATGAATACGAGGAAATTTCCCTATTTCATGGTAGCAGTAACCCGAAAACTGGCAGAATTATATCAGCAATACAGATAATTGATGATTATAGGCAGAATGGGTACATAAACAGAGAAAAAGTTGAAAATTCTTCCCATCGTCCCGGGCGAATAGATTGGCCGGTAACGATTAATTCTACAAATCCGATATTCACAAACAAGCAGGTCGGATATTTGAATCCGATTTATCGTCACAGAACTTTTGATGAGGATCATTTCATTTACCTGATTCATAAAAACATTGTAAATGAATGTCTTAGAACATGGGGGTGGCTTTACGGAAATATTACTTCTGTTGAACCGGACATTGCCTATCCGTTTCCTGAAAAACAATGCCTACAGCTTCTTGAAAATGAACTCAGAACGGTTTTTGTGGGTAGAGAAATATTTGTAATACAGTTAATGATTGCTTTTCTCCAAGCGAAGATCGGAAACGAAAACAGATTACAACTGGATGTACTTGCAACACCATACTTCAGCTTTGTATGGGAAGCTATTTGCGGATATCTATTTGACAATCAATACCCAATGTTAAAAGGTTTACTTCCTCAGCCTCAATGGGAAAGTGAAATCACGTCTGGAATTATTTCTCAGAGACCTGATATTTTTTCTCTAGTAGGAAATAATTTGTATATTCTAGACGCCAAATACTACGATTTTAATAAAGGTTTGCCGGGATGGCATGATGTAGTGAAACAGTTTTATTACAAACATACTCTTTCTAAGAGGATGCGGAAAACACTTCTGGAGAACATATTCAATGGATTTATCTTACCCGGAAATGAAAAAGAACCGTTGCAATATATTGGGCGGGTGTTCATAAAAGAAGTCGAAGACCTGGGTAATATCCTAGCTTTTGCTGTTAATCAAAATAAGGCAATTAGCACCTATGCATTCAGAGATGATGAAACATACAGAGAAGGTTTAAAAAACGAACTACATGAAAAATTTAGAACGGATATCTTTGCTCAATAAATAACATCTTCTACTTTTCTTTTGGTGTCATTCTGTGTTAATATCAGGACAATGTGACCTGATATTAAAAGGAGTTAACTTGGACCGTGCAGAAATAATCAAAGGCAAGAGATTAAAACTTGGTCTTACCCAAAAAGATTTCGCTGATGCTCTTGGGATGGGTTTGAATGGAGAAAGGACACTTCGTAGATGGGAAAACGATGAAACAAGTCCTTCGGCTCTAGAGTTTAAGATGATAACTTCTTTTGCCCAGAATATTCCTTTCACTGAAGTTGAAAACAATATATCTTTCACGTTTATAGATTTGTTTGCAGGTATTGGTGGAATGAGAATACCGTTTCATGAACTGGGAGGGAAATGCGTCTTTTCTTCAGAGTGGGATAAACATGCGGTTAAAACATACAAAGTTAATTTTGGAGAGGAACCGGCTGGGGACATTACTCGGATTATAGCTTCTACTATACCTGATTTTGATATTTTACTGGCCGGTTTTCCGTGCCAGCCTTTTTCTCAGGCGGGATTGAAAAAAGGTTTTTCCGATACTCGGGGAACTCTTTTCTTCGATATTGAACGGATTATCGCAGAGAAAAAACCGAAAGCCTTTCTCCTGGAAAATGTAAAACAACTAAAGGGTCATGACAAAGGACGGACCCTTTCCGTCATAGTAGAACACTTAGCTGAACTAAACTATACAGTTAGCTATGCTGTTTTACGCGCTGCTGATTATGGTGTTCCGCAAAACAGAGAGCGAATTTATATAGTAGGCTTCAATAAAAATCACTTTGAAATACAGGATGATTATTCGTTTCCTTATCCTAAACCGATAAATTCACCAACGAGACTTGGGGATATTCTTGAGCATGATGTCGATGAAAAATATACAATAAGTGATAAACTATACAATGGGCATGTGCGGCGTAAACAGGATCATAAAGCAAAAGGAAATGGTTTCGGATTCTCAGTATTCAATGAAGAATCGCAGTACACCAATACAATCAGTGCCAGGTATTATAAGGACGGAAGCGAGATTTTGATCGAACAGGAGTCAAAAAATCCACGGAAATTAACTCCTCGCGAATGTGCCCGTTTGCAGGGGTTTCCAGATAAATTCATTATTCCTGTCTCTGACACCCAAGCATACAAACAATTCGGCAACTCGGTAGCTGTTCCGGTGATTCGCGCATTAGCAAAAGCCCTAGTAGATGAGGTAGATAATTTTACACGCCTAACAGTGAATAGCATTGACTGACAAGTTATCCCCTGAGAAACGAAGTTGGAACATGTCCCGTATTCGCAATAAGGATACGGAGATAGAGGTTGAGGTTAGAAAATACCTGTTCCATAAAGGCTACAGATATAGGAAGAATGTTTATTCACTACCAGGTAAACCGGATATTGTATTATCTAAATATAAAACTGTTATTTTTATACACGGATGTTTCTGGCATAGGCATAATGGCTGTAAAAATGCAACAACGCCAAAAACAAGAACTGAATTTTGGCAAAAAAAATTCGACCAAAATGTGGCCAATGACCGTATTCACCAAGATGATCTGGTGAGTAAAGGTTGGCACATCATTGTTTTATGGGAATGTGACATTAAAAAGCGATTTATTGAGACCATGCAAAATGTAATCGATAATTTACAACAGCAACATTAACACGTCATTTGTTTCAGGTGAAGTTCGACTCTCTCCCTCCTCCACCATACAAGGTTAATATCGTTCTTCTAACTACTACTACAAATTACTCATTACTCCATAGTGACAAATCAATTTGACAACTATAGAACCCTCGTCCACATATCAATCACATTTTAGGCAAAGTAGTAAATGCCCCGCGAGATTCTGCCGCCGGAGCCACTAGTCGGGAGAACCGGGAAGTGCTTTCGACATAGAGCCAGCATGGCGGTACGATGGACGCGATATGGTAAGTGCGGGAACCCGTTCCTATTTGTATCGAGAAGGCAAATACCCTTACCAATAATTTCCCCCCTTAATAACCCCCTTCCTGCCAGATTATCAGCCCGAGCTGACGACAACTCTCCGGTTTCCTTTTCACGATTCATTACCATACAACACGTGTTCCGTTTTCGATTTCCCATATCGCTTCATATCATTCTTTCCCGCAACCTGAACTTGAAACACAGTCTTCTCACTTTATCCTGTCCCGTAATACTGTATTAATCAGAGCATCGCATAATCGTACTTTTCATTACTGCAATGGTATAATTATAGTTAAAACAATAGTATTCGTAGCTGATACCTATTATAAAACAATCACTCCTGAGAGACGAATAGTTTATACTGTTTGACTTGGTTGATAGTAGTGTTTTTGCGAGCCCTCCGTTTACCCTTTGCAGCTTTAGCGAAAGAGGGTCAACACGCATTCATGTACCGTATATCGTAAGCGAAGCGAATCGGAAAGCGAAGTGAATCGGGGCGCGGCAATCTATATCAATCGTATCTCTTCCTTTCGTCAACCAACACAAACCAAACAGATCCGGACAGTGCTTTTACTCAACCTTCGTTGTTCACCCTTCGACTTGCTCATGGTGAGCTTGTCGAACCATGGCGATACTACAGTATGAGTGTTCAGTTTTAACTCCAACAACCATGATTGAATATAAACCGGACACGTT
>JAFGQG010000102.1 GCA_016935765.1 bacterium | reverse complement strand
GAGACATTTGATTGTGTTATGCACAGGGGAGAGATATTGGGGATCGATGATGGTGGTTATCCCATAAAACCTGAAGATATTAAAATAAATGTTTATCCTAATCCGTTTAACGCAATTGTAAATATTGAAATTGCCCTTGTGAGGGCGATTGGCCAATCGCCCCTTCAAATCGAGATTTTCGATATTGAAGGGAGATTGGTAAAACAGTATAGTGATAGAATGGAGGGTTGGATGGACGGTCCCGGATCATCGGTTTTCCGGCTCACCGGATCCCCTTCCTACATCTGGTACCCCGAAAACCTGCCCTCCGGGATCTATTTCATCAAGGTCTATAACCAGAACCGGTCTTTTTCGAAAAAAGTAGTCTATTTGAAATAATATAATTTATTTTTTGTATTCCGGATTTCATGATAGCCTTAAACTTATCCATCCTATACAAGGATGCTTATTTGATTGACTTATATTTCTACAATAATCGGACTTCTACAAAGTCCTGTAATATATTTGACTTAGTTCTTTAATTCTCTCAACAGGTAATTGTTACCTATAAGTAAATAATTGTTTAGTGTTCTATATAGAAATGATTGAACAACGATGGTCTTTTTCATAACTCACTAATTCTTATACACTCAGACACCCAAACGCACCAACCTTCTTTTATTTGTTTTTCATTAATATTTCTTCATTCGTCATTATTTGTTTCTATTTTCTCCGTGTCTCCGTGTCTCCGTGTTTAAGAATCTTTCATAATCCTACAAGCGCCTGCATCCTTCCCGCATTTTCTCCGTCTCGCCTGTATGATTCGAAAAACTCTTCCTCAAACGTGCAAAAGGGAAGAGTGCTTATATTCGATTCAGGGATGTTCATTTGGATGAGTTGAGCTTTTGTAAAACCCTTCAGGTCAAGTTTGAATTTTCCCGGATCAACAGGTTCAATGAAGTCAGCGGGGTACTGGTTAGCTACTTCTTCACCGACGATGTAATTCTCCTTCGAGATCGACGGTCCAATGAAGCAAACAGTCTGTGATATATCGCAGTTCCAGGTTTCTTGCATTGTTGTGATGGCATTTTCTACAATACCTGAGATTGCGCCACGTCTGCCAACGTGGATTAACCCGATCATAGGTCCGGTAGGATTGTACATGTAAAGCGGAATGCAGTCTGCAACCTTGATCCGCAAGTATATGCCCTTAACTGAAGTAAGTAATCCATCTCCTTTGATTTGATTGGGCAAAGCCAGGATCTCTTCAGCATGTCTTTCATCCTTTATATGGATGATCTTATCGCTGTGTATTTGATGAAGGCTGATAATCTTTTTATGTGATGGAGAAGTAGCAGGTTCACAACACTCCCAGATGCGATGATTGTGAGGTGGCTCGCCCTTTATCTGGAAAAGATTGTGTAGATTATTGAAGTGCGATAAATATTTAAATTTTATCCAGTATGGCATGTTTTTATTGTAATTTTAAACTATGTGTACAATTCCATAAAAATCGTGAATTTTCGGGATGGTTGGATAATTAACCCAAACGGAATTTTGGTTTTGGGAGTTTTTTCAAAAACTCCGTGGATGGTTGGATGGTTGTTTAAAAATTTCTCTATCATTTATCAGTTTTCCCTATCTGTGAAATCATTCTCCCTCTGTGTTATCTGTGTTTACTCCTTTATTTGTTATTAGTCATTTACCCATTCATCCACACATCCGTAATAATCAACGAGATATAAGTATAATTAGTTTATTTTTCCACTATTAATTAATTTTTTATATACCAAGTAATTCTGCTCAGCCATTTTTTCTGCTGAGAAATCCTTACTGATCTCATATCCTTTTTTTCCCATCTGCTGCCTCAAAACTTCGTTCTTTGCTAATTTAATTATTGCTTCAGCAAGCTTCCCGGGGTCTCTTGGCGGAACAAGGAATCCATTTTCTCCATCTTTAATGATCTCAGGGATCCCGCCAGTCTCGGTGCCAATAACGGGCAGTTTCATTCGCATCGCTTCGATAGTGGAGGTACCCAGTCCTTCGAGGTACGATGACGTCACGAATATGTCAGAGGCTTTCAGGAGGTTTGGAACGTCTTCTCGAAATCCAGTTAAACGAACATAATCTTGAAGCCCTGATTTCTTTATCTGGTTTTCCAAAGGTTCGTACAGCTTACCTTCGCCAACAATCAACAGGCTGATATTCGGTATCTCCTTTATTACGGTATTCATAGCATCCACAAGGTATTTCTGAGCCTTGTGGTCTGCGAGGGATGCTACGTTTATTAGAATTATATTGTCTTCCGGTATTCCGAATTCATCACTTAAATTACAGCTTTCGCTGACATTATCAAGTTTCGTAAAGTCCAATCCGCTGCGGATTACCACGATTTTGTGGGGATCGATCCCATCGGATATCATGACTTGTTTAATCCCGTCAGATACTGCGATTATCATGTCTGTACGTTTGCGGTATTTAAGGGAGCTAACCGGGTTTTTATGAGTGTGAAAATCCACCCGCCTGGTGGTCACGTGCTTGACCCGTGGGTGGAGAAGTTTGAGAAGGCAACCGAAGAGAAGTGCATGGGAAGTGTGGCTATGAACTATATTTATATCAAGCTTTTTAACAATTGAGAAGAGTTTTTTAATTGGGAAAAGTCTTAATTCGCCTTTGAAATTAACTGAGATGACTTCAATGTCTGAATTCCGTGCTTTTTTAAATAATGGTGAACCAGGTGGACAGGCTAAATAATTATCTATGTCGTAATTCTTTAGACCGTTGATCAAGTTAAAGACCTGGTTTTCACCTCCTCGCCACGTGTGTGCGGTGTTCAGGTGAAGGACATTTATTTTTTCTGTATTTCCCATAATTTGGAGTATTTACAATAGATATAGAAGGCGCCCATTTTAGAGATAGTGAAACCCTGTTTACCATCAAGAAAGCCCAGTTGAAGGAAGAAAGTTTTAAGAAATTTAGCCAGAGTCCGAGCAGCTATTCCGACAGGTGTTATGGTTTTTCCTTTATCCTTCATTTGGGAAGCAGAGAGGGTGGAGTACCGGTTTATTTTATTGATATGTTCTTCGAGATTTTTATATGGATAATGAAGAATATCGGATTTAAGTGTTCCAATTTTCCCGTTAATGACCAGGTCTTCGTGAACCTGCACATCTGAAAACTGAGCCTGGTTTTTATTGAATAACCTTGTAACGTAGTTTGGATACCATCCGGAGTGTTTTATCCATTTCCCCATGTATCGGGTTTTTCGAGGGATCTGGAAAGCTGAATATTCGGTTTCTGTAAGATTTATCCTCCTCATTACCTCCTCAAGTTCTGGTGAAACCTCCTCATCAGCATCAAGCCAGAGAATCCAGTCATTACGGCATTTTCCCACTAATTCCTGTTTTGTGACGCTGTATCCCTTCCATTCGACCTGGTAAATTTTATCGGTGTATTTTTCCGCAATGCTAACAGTTTCATCCTTACTTTGTGAATCGCCGATGATAATTTCATCAGCCCAGGATAGGCTTTTTAAAGCCCTGCCTATGTTCTCAGCTTCGTTGAGAGTGATTATTATTACGGAGATCTTGTTCATAATTAAGTTTTGATTTGGTTAGTCGATAGAAAGTAGCGGTCATAAACAGACTTTCATTATTCTCCAGATTTCTATCCTAATTAATAAATTTAACTGGTCAGGGTTGGCACAAATTTTGAAAACTGGACGTATCAAAATTTCCGCCAACCCGGTTTTATATTTATTAAAATCTTTGCTATAAGTATTTAGTCCCTACGGGACATTGTTAAATATCGAATAGCTTTTTGTTGTATTTTATGATATCCTACAAATTTGGCAAGTAGTTTTTTATCTCGAAGTCCGTTACCTGTATCCTGTAAGCTTCCCATTCCGTTTTTTTGTTGATGATATATTTCTCGAATAATTCTTCTCCGAGAATTTCCTTTACCACTTCGCTTTTTTCCATTTCCTGGACCGCTGCATAGAGGTTGCCGGGAAGGGAGTCTATGCCGTATTTCTTTTTACCCTCTTCGGGTAGAGTATAGATATCTTCTTCGACTGGATTGGTTAATTCGTAGTTATCTGTTATTCCCTTGAGTCCTATGCCTAGGTTTGCGCTGAAGCAGAGGTATGGGTTTGCTCCCGGGTCGGGGGAGCGGAATTCCGCCCTGCAGGATTGGGATTTCCCCTCCTTGAATGCGGGAACACGAACGAGCGCCGACCTGTTCCTCCTGCCCCAGGAGATATAAACAGGGGCTTCGTAGCCCACGACCAGTCTTTTGTAGGAGTTGACCCATTGATTCGATATCGCGGTTATTTCCTTAGCGTGCTTTAGCAATCCCGCTATGTACTTTTTCCCAATGTCTGAGAGATTGTATTCATCATCTTCAGAATAGAAAGCGTTATTATCTCCCTTGAAGAGGGATTGATGGATGTGCAGACCACTGCCATTGATGCCGAATATCGGCTTCGGCATGAAAGTCGCGTACATGTTATTCCTTCTTGCTACTTCCTTGACCACAACTTTTGCAAGGACCAGGGTATCCGCCATTTTGAGGGCATCCTGGTATCTGAAATCTATCTCATGCTGGCTTGTAGCGACTTCGTGATGTGACGCCTCAACATGGACGCCAAATTGACTAAGAGTAAGAAATGTTTCTTTTCTTGCTTTGCTTGCGTTATCCAGGGGGAGAACGTCGAAGTATCCGCCTTTGTCGATGCATTGTGGATGTTCCTCATCAGGGAAATAGAAATATTCCAGTTCGGGTCCAGTATAAAAGTGGTCAAATCCCATTTTTTTAGCTTTATCGAGAGTTTTTTTCAGCACGTATCTCGGGTCGGATTTTACGGGGGAGCCATCCGGATATAAAATGTCGCAAATCAAGATCGCGGAAACCGCTCCGCCAATTTCCCACGGGAAAACTAAAAATGTATTTGGATCCGGTTTCGCTACCAGGTCGCTTTCCTCGATCCTTACGAATCCTTCCACTGATGAACCATCGAAACCGATCCCTTCAGTTAGCGCGCGGTCCAGTTCATCAATTCCCAGGTTGAATCCTTTTAACCTACCAAGAATATCAGTGAACCACAACCTTATAACCTTTACCCCATGCTTCTCAATTTTTTCCTTGATCAGATTTACGTCCATTTTATAGTCCTTTTTAAAAAGTTATTAAAAAATACCTGAACACCCACCACCACTTTCTTTACGATGTGTTACGCCAATGCTTACAGATATGCCGTGTTGATCCGTTGTTTCTTTATCAAACAAGAAAAGGTAGCTGTATCTTACATCTAACCAGAAACGGAAATCGTATGTTTGAAACATGAACAAACCGCCCCCTATATTGAACGCGGGTCCATCTCCACTGTAATCTATATTTTCATCATAGTTATCATTATTTACCCAATGAACCCCCAAACCCGCAGCGAGATAGGGACTGAAATCGCCAAGGTAAAATGAATACAGGAGTGAGAAATCGACCGCCTGCTCAAGGGAATAGTCACCGCTATTGATCGTAAAACGCGCTTCAACGATGTACTTCTGCATTTCATAAGCGCCCACGAGGCTGTATGAAACTAGTTTTGGGGATTCCCCATAGGTATCAGCCAGTGGAAATAAATAGCCGATTCTCAATCCAAAAGTATAGAAATTCCTTCTTCTCCTGGGGTCTTCAGTTTCATGACTTGTAATTGTCTCCTTTGTAATGACAGCAAGGGTGCTTTTTCCCTGAACAACCGCAGCAGTGAGTCTTTTAACGGCAATATCCAGGTCTTCGATCTCATTAATGGTAATTCTTTCAGAGAAGTAAACGCCTCCGGAATCGGGGTTTACTACGTGCACAGCGATTATTATTTTCTCTCCAAGCGAGATCAACTCTCCGAAGCATGCGCGCTTTGAATCATATTCTTCCAGTTTTGTAAGTGCGCAATCAAGGTCATAGCAATCCTTTATCTCACTATATTCAAGATTAATTACTCTAATTCCAGACGCTGTGAATTCGCTTTTGAAAAGTTCGATAATTATCTGTTCCAGGTCTTCATCCAGATTAGTTTGTTTAAAACCAAGGACCATCATGTCCAGGTTGCCTGTTTCCGAAAGAAGGGTTGAAAAAACTAAAAACAACAACACCGGAATACAAATAAAAAACCTATTCATTGTAATCTCTCCTGCTTTGTTTTTTTGTGGAATTTAAACTGATCCCGCAAAAATCATAATTTATATCTTGTTTATCTTCATGTCAATAAAAATATTTAAAATTGTTCTTGCCTATTCGCCGTAAATTATATAACATTTCAAGTATGCAAAACATAAAAGATAAAAAAGTAATTCTGGGTGTTACCGGCTCGATCGCGGTTTATAAGATAGTAGAGTTAGTGAGAGCGATAATAAAAAGCGGGGGACAGGTGAAGGTTGTACAAACAGAATCGTCAAGGTATTTTGTGGGTTCATTGACCTTTGAGACTTTAACGCGGAACAAGGTATATTCCGGAATGTTCGATAATAATGCTAGCTGGGAGATGAACCATATTTCTTTAGCTGATTGGGGGGATATTCTGGTTATAGCTCCAGCTACCGCAAATATCATCGCTAAAGCCGCCACAGGGATTGCGGATGATTTATTATCGACCCTTTTTCTTGCATTTGATAAACAGGTCTTGCTCGTACCAGCAATGAATGTCCGTATGTTTAATAGTCCTGCAACTCAGAAAAATATTCAGGAGTTAAAGGAAAGGGGCATTCATTTTATTGAACCTGAGGAGGGTTTGTTGGCTTCGGGTCAAACCGGCAAAGGTAGAATGCCGGAGATTGGTACAATTTTCGATGAATTGGTCCGGCTCATGTATGTGAATAAGGATTATATGGGTAAGAGAGTTTTGGTTACTGCCGGTAGGACCGAGGAGATGATCGATCCTGTCAGGATTTTAACGAATAGGGCTACTGGCAAAATGGGTATAGAGATAGCTAGGGCTGCTCGAAACCGTGGTGCGGAAGTTACTTTGATCCTTGGTCCCACTCATCTTAAACCACCTTTGAATATCAAGACGGTCAACGTTACTACTGCTGAACAGATGCATAGAGCTGTTGAGTCCGAATTCAATAATTGCGATATTTTAGTGATGACTGCTGCTGTTGCAGATTTTACTCCTGAGGTAACCTGGGAATCTAAAATAAAAAAGGCTTCCAATGAATTTGAACTTAATCTGAAACCCACTGTTGATATTTTAGGGAGTATTTCAGCGAATAAAGGTGAAAGAATCGTCGTTGGTTTTGCGCTTGAAACTGAGAATGAGATTAAAAATGCTGAAATGAAATTAAAAAAGAAGTTACTTGATTATATTGTTGTGAATAATCCTTTGGATGAAGGTGCAGGTTTTGGTACTGATACTAATGTAGTACGTCTGATATCGAAGGATGGGCATTGTGAGACACTGCCCAAAATGCTTAAAAGTGAATTAGCTGACATAATATTAGATAGAATATTGGGAACCAGGCAGTGATGGATTTTAGAGAATCTTTAATAAAATTTTTAGAGTATCGTAAAGATCTTGGTGAGGATTATTTTTATCTTCCAGGTGGTTATGATGAAGGATTTTCATTTCCAATTGAGAATAGCGATAATTGTAGTCATGATAAAGCGACCACGGTTTCTGAAGATATGATACAGGATGGAGTTAGTGGTTATTCTGCTGCTGTGAGTAAAAAGGAATTCCAATTGGGTGCGATATCGGGTGATAACGAAGATGGTGTTGGAGATGTTGATGAAGATAAGAATGATGAAGATATTGAAAATGAGGAGGGTGTTGGTGTGATGGATGAGGAGGCTATTAAGCAAAATGATGAGGATGAAAATGAGGAGGTAGATGAGGATGACAATGAGGAGGTAGATGAGGATGACAATGAGGATGTAGATGAGGATGACAATAAGGATGATGATGATGATGCAAGTAGTGAGTTGGGTGCTTACTGTGATGAGATTAAGAATTGTACTAATTGTCCTCTACATAAAACAAGAAACAGATTTGTGTTTGGCATGGGTAATCCGAACGCAGAACTAGTTTTTATAGGTGAGGCTCCCGGGAGGGATGAGGACAAGCAGGGGTTGCCCTTTGTGGGCAGGGCTGGTAAGCTTTTTGATAAGATACTTGCAGCGATGGAATTAACAAGGGATGATGTTTATATTTGCAATATTCTAAAATGCAGGCCTCCCGGCAACCGGGACCCTCTTCCGAACGAAGTCACTCAGTGTATTCCGTACCTGGAAAGGCAAATTGAGATAATAAAACCGAAACTAATATGCGCATTGGGTAGAGTGGCTGCCCAAAACTTACTGGATACTAAGGATCCACTTTCCAAGTTAAGGGGTGATATTCACTTTTTTAGGGATACACCTGTAGTAACTACATATCATCCTGCAGCGTTGTTAAGAAATCCCCATTTTAAAGGTCCGGCATGGAGAGATTTTAAATGGATAGTTAAGATATTGAAAGATGAAGAATTGCTGCGAAAATACAAACCTCAGAAAGCGCAGAAATTAGAACTTGATTTTTGAAAGGCTGAAATATGGCTAAGGCTAACTTGAAACAGGAAAATATTGCTTTTGGAATAACCCAGCCGCAAGATCTGGAAGCTGAAAAATCAGTGTTAGGCGGAATGCTGCTAAGCGCTAATGCACTCGATACGGGAATTGAGTTGCTTAACGAGCATTGTTTTTATAATGACGCAAATAGGGTAATTTTCCAGAGAATTTCAGATCTCAGCAAAGAGAATAAACCAGTTGATGTTCTCAGTGTTGCTGAAATGCTGACAAGATATAATGAATTGGATAAAGTCGGAGGACGCATTTATCTGCTATCGCTAACAGAATCGGTAATCACACCTGGTAATATTGAATACTACGCAAAATTGGTTATGGAAAAGGCTATAAGGAGGCAATTGATTGAAACTTCAACCCGTATCATACAAAAATGCTATGATTGTCCGGATGAAGTGGATCAGCTTCTGGACGAAGTAGAAAGTGACATTTTCAATATCGCAGAAGAAAAGCTGAAAGGCGGATTTACCAAACTGGGAGACACCCTTTTTGAAACGTACAATCATATTACCGAAATTCATAATCAGCGAGGCGGAACCATCGGAGCATCCACAGGTTTTACCAAATTGGATGATTATACTCTCGGATTTCAGAAATCAGATTTCATAGTGATCGCAGGAAGGCCTTCAATGGGGAAGACCGCTTTCGCTCTCGATATCGCTGCCCATGTCGCTATAAAGGAAGCGAGACCGATCGCACTGTTTAGCCTGGAAATGTCTAAAGCGCAGATCGCTATGCGGTTTCTGGCTAAGGAAGCCAGGATAGATTTCTCAAAAATGAAGGGTGGAAAACTTTCTAAAGCGGAGTTTAAAAAACTTCAGATACCTTTCAATCGAGTCCAGAAAGCAGAGGTGTATATAGATGACACACCCAATTTATCGGTTTTAGAACTGAGAGCGAAAACTCGAAGACTAAAAAGGAAAACTGATCTTGGAATGGTAATTATTGACTATATGCAGTTGATGAAAGGGGATTCGAAAGCGGAAAACCGCCAGCAGGAAATTGCTCAAATATCAAGATCATTGAAAGGGTTGGCTAGAGAACTTGATTTACCAGTCGTTTGTCTATCCCAGTTATCCAGGCAGGTCGAAACAAGAGGGAAATATCACCGCCCGCAGCTATCGGACCTGCGGGAATCAGGGGCGATTGAACAGGACGCTGATGTTGTTATCTTCATATACCGTCCTGAAGAGTATGGGTTCGAAACGGACAGTAAGGGGCAACCAACACAGGGAGTAGCTGAAATAATCATTGGCAAGCAAAGAAACGGCAGTACTGGAAGCTTTTATCTTACGTTCCAT
Organism: bacterium; assembly: GCA_016935765.1. Lineage (GTDB taxonomy): Bacteria > UBP14 > UBA6098 > JAFGQG01 > JAFGQG01 > JAFGQG01. The sequence goes on along the minus strand of JAFGQG010000102.1, from coordinate 16,274 downwards.
AAAGAATATGTATCTTTTGAAAACCTATCAACTATGATGGAAGAACCTGATTTCAGTACCTATGGCGGGGCATAGACCGAATCGCGGAAATAATGCTTATTTTTGATTCTAATACAGATAGAAGGGTACAGACAATTACCATAACATCGGTTTCTCTCATTTTTCTCCTGCTGATTTTTGTTATCTCGGTGGAGATACACCAATTATTAAAAGGAATAATATTACTAATGGTTTTATTACCAACTATTTTATTATGGCAATTATCCTGCAGGAAATATGAAATAAGCGAAAATTCTATCTATATTAAATACCCGGTTTTCCATAAAAAAATAGATACAAGCCTGATAAAGGAAATAATTGAAAAGCCTGGACTTGCCGAGGTTGAGTTAAAAAGCGCTTTCAATACAAGGGGTTTTATGGGATATATCGGCTTCTATAAGGATAAAGAACATGGTTTGGTTTCTTTGCATTGTAATTCGCTGGAAGGTCTTCTTCTTTTAAGGGTTGGCGAGAAGAAATACCTGATCAATCCACACAATAAGCTATCTTTTTTAGAAGCAATGCGTCCTCATAGGATAGCTTCAAAGGATCAAACCAAGTAAGTTAGTAAAAAATTAGGTACATCCACCAATTTGTTCAACAGCATAGAACAAACCAGCTAATTTTCGTTAAAAAGTGTACACTCAGGTACACTTAATGAACCCTGATGTACGTTTTGTTGTCAAGCGTATTATTTAACTTGCTGAACATCAATAGGTTAAGGTTTTGGCACGTTAATTGTGATTAGAAAGGGTGAGATGAAAAAGAAAACAATAAAAAAGGAGGAGAAGATGAAAGAGAAAAGATGGCAATCCATCCAAAGCGTAAAAAGCCTGGTTTTAATAGGCTTGGCGGTTCTCTTTATTTTCCCGGTCTATTCTTTTGCGGATGGTCCTGAGAGAGTGGAGCGGGAGCTTGGGATGACGGACGCTGTGATTGAGAGAGTGACAGGTGTGGTTGAGGAAAGCGGTTGTGAAGAAGCTATAGAGCTTCTTGATGATGCTATGGAGCTTCAAAATGACGCTTATGAATTATTTGAGGAAGAAGCTTATGATGAAGCAATGAGGTTGACGCGCCAGGCTCGTGAAATGGCAAGCAACGCTGCAAGGCTCGCTGAACGTTACATGGATCCGCCTGATTCATTAGATATGGAAAGATATATCGAGCATGTTGAAAGGTTTCTGGACCAGAATGCGGAGATGATAGATAGGATCGGTCCTGTAGTTTCTGAAAGCGGCAACGAGGAGGTGGAAGAGTTGTTCGAAAGGGGAGTAGAACTTCAGAATGAAGCCATGGAAGCCTTTGAAGGGGAAGAGTATGGCGTAGCTTTCCGGCTGGCTAACCAGGCAAGATTGCTGATAGTCCGGGCTGGTAGGATGGTTGAAGGTGATCATGATATAGAGGATAAAGCTCGAAGGGAGTTGGAAAGAACAGAGCACCTGATAGAGGAAGTCAGGGATGTGATAATGGATAGCGGCAATGAATCAGCAACAGATCTCTTCAATCATGGTGTTGAAATGCATGAGAACGCGGTAGCAATGTTCGAAGAGGGAAATTACAGGGAAGCTATCAGGTTAACCAGGGAAGCTGCCATGCTGATAAAACGGGCTTACAGAATGGTGACCGGAGGCGCTGTGGATCCGGAAAGAGTCGCGGAGATACTTGAAAGGGTAGATGAATTGATAGCAAGAGCTGAGCCGATCATTATGGAAAGCGCTCACGAGGAAGCTACCGAATTATTCACTGAGGCTGTGGAACTGATGGCTAACGCTCATGCCGCTTTTGATGAGGAGAATTATGAAGAGGCTGTTCGGTTAGCCCAGGAAGCTAAAAGGCTAGTGACTCAAGCGCTCCGAATGATCGAGCCGAGACCTGAACTTACTTATGAAGTGGTCGAGAGAGCAATAAATAGCACTAATGAAATGATAGAGGAAGTTGGTCCTGCTATATTAGAAAGTGGGAATGAAGAGGCAATCGCGCTTTATGAGGAGGCTCTGGAGCATCAGGAAGCAGCATCGAGTTTACTTGAAGAGGGTGAACTTGAAGAAGCGCTTAATGAAACAAGGATAGCTAAACGGCTGATTCAAAGAGCAGCTCGAATGGCAGGTGTTATTCCCGGTGGAACGGAATAAAGCCCTAATTATATACAAAGGTAAATTGAAAGCCCCGCCATTAGTGGCGGGGCTTTTTATTATACAAATACAGCGGTTCGGTTCGTACCTAAAACCACAGTTGAATTCCGATTACTTTATCAATAGACATTTCTTTTGAAGAGTAGTATCACCAACTCGAAGGCGGTACATGTAAATCCCGGTGGGTATCATCGCTCCGTTATTATCAGTACCGTCCCACATTATCCTGTGGAAACCGGCTTCCTGTTTTCCGGAAAACAGTGATTTCACTGCTCTGCCACGGATATCGTACACTTCGATAGAGACATCTGTATCTTTGGTCTGGGAGGCTGGAACTGAATACTCGATAGAGGTCTGAGAGTTAAAAGGATTGGGATAGTTCTGGGAGAGTTCCACTTTATCGGGAAGCCAACCTTGCTCGGGGTCCAATATGAACGAAGAAATCCCGGTGGAAATTTCTATATCATCAATATACCAACCTTCCTCGGTGACATATCCATCGCTTCCAAACCTGAATCTGATTAGAATTTCGCCAGGCAGATCATAGATAAAGAAAGTTGCTTCTGCCCAGTCACAAGGTCCTGAATAACATGGTGTATTTGCTTCGAATGGGCTTGCGGGATTATTGTAAATCAAGTGTGTATAACCACCGTCAGGAACTATCTGGAACCAGGTTACACCACGATCGGTTGACATTTCAACGAATCCGCCATCCCACGCGTAACTTGCATAATCCGAATGGTTTTCAGCGGTCATCCTGTGTTGGAATGTGAGAATAGCTGAATCCGCTATTGTCAGGAACGGGGTTTCCAGAGCGGCGTCGAGTAAATTATCATAGCTTGAAAACCCGGATCCGCCGCATTTCCAGCTATAATGACCACCCGCAGTGTGGTTCCTGGAAGTGGAAACATGCCATTCGTTACCGTATGAAGCTGTTACCGGATAGGTTTTGAAACCGGAATACTGGTATTCAAAGGGCTGGTAATAGTCATCAACTATATTAAATGTGAAATATTCGGTTGATGGTAATTCTGTATGATTGGCGGCTCTTGACATGTCATAAGCGAATAACTTGTATTCGATTACGTCTCCCGGCTCCATATCTCCCGATATATTGCATTTGTATAAATTTGAATCTCCTACTTGAACGAGAGTGGCTCGAGGCTGTGTCTCACCATTTATTTTATATTCACAAAAAGCTGAATCAATCCCAAGGTTATCAGTTACTATAGCGAATACCTTTGGTGGCCAGCAAATAGGCGATTGGTCCGGTAAGTTTTCATGTGTTATTGTAGGAGAAAGGGTATCGATACCAACATAAAACTGATAAGGTATATAGCGCCCTTCAGGAGGTGAATATTCAACTAATCCGTGAATATCCGCTGCTTTCAGGAAATACCTTACCGTGGTTCCGGAAGGTTGGGATGGTATGCTTGCACGGAAATTGTAATCGTCTTCGTACATCGGTATCCTTATCCAGGTGTCCCTTTCGATTGAGTAGTATACGACGGTTGATTCCGGTTCAAGGCTTATATAGCTGAAAATATGGGCTTCAACTTCATAGGCTGCACTTGTGTCTTCGGTGTCGCATAAGGGAGTATGTTCGATACTGACTTCGATACCAGGACCTATTTCATGATTAGCGAAAGAGCTTAATATTTCGTACGCGTGGGGTGTTCCGTTAGATAAATTACCGTCGTCATCATCCACAGCAAGCATTTCGAAGAGGTAGTCCTCAAAGTTTTCAGCAAACCCGAATCTTGCTTGGTGGACTAAACTATCAGCTATTGAAACTCCGAGGAGTTCGCGGATATCCCATACAGCGGCTCCAATAATCGTACCATCATAATGGACTTCGTCGATCATATCGTCGAACACCAGGTCATTTTCAAGGGTTCGGAACATATCGTCGGGATCGCTTCTGTAAATGCCTTCGGCGACGTCAGGGTCGCCGGTTACGCTGCATGCGAAGTAATCAGAGAAACATTCATCCATCGCGCCGGATTCACCCTCGTAAGGAAGGCTGCCGTATGGATAGATGTGATGAGTTACGCCATGTGTGTACTCATGGTAAATTATCTCTGCAAAAAGAGCAAAGTTGTACGTGGAGTAATTTCCTTCACCGAAGTTGATATCGCCGTCATAGTAAGCGTTGCTGTAATTATTGCCCACCCGAATATTGCAGTCGATCATAAAATCCATTCCATTATAGTGAAGCACGTTTTTCACGTAATCGTGAATAAAAGTGGTGTGGTAATACGCGTTGATCTCGTCTTCTTCTGCGTAACTTGTAGTCCAGGTAAAGTAAAAAGGGGAATCTTCAGATGTAATAACTGTAGAATAGTAACTATCGGATGCGTCATCATTATTGACATCGCAGTATCTGCCTTGCAGCATAACATAAAAGGTCATCGAGCTGCCGGGCAGGTCCATGAAGGAATAGTAGCCACCTCCATCAGAATATGTGTTTCGTGTTCCAAGATATACCCTGGAATGCGGCATGTCCCTTTCTTCGAAAGGATCAAAGGCATAGTGAGGACGCACCATTCCATATACGTTACCTTCGACATTAAAAAACCTTAAATTATTGATTTTACTAAGGATTTCACCTGTATGAGCATCTATAAAGAACTCCCATTTTCCAAGAGGATCTTCCACGTAAATCTCCATACAATACGCAAGGTGATATTCGTATTCATCATTCACTATCCGGGGATACACCATCAAACCATGGTGAGTTTCTTCCTTGATATCCGCTTGAGTCTGCAGTTCCCTGTAAGCAATTTGAAAAGCATCTCCTTCGGTCAAATTGGGATTTTTAATATCATCCATTTCCGGTTTGAATGAGTTGGTAATGAGGAAAATCCTGCCGTCATCGTTAACTCTAATCTCTATGTGGGAATTATATACTTGATAATCTTCGTAGTATTGCCAGAAGGTTACGTACCAGATCTTGCCGATCTTCTCACAGCGGAAGTTTCTCAATTGCGCGGGTTCAATTTTGAACAGGTCTTTGTATTGGTCGAGGATTTCATAAGTAGCTTTTTCGATATTTTCGGAGTTTAAAGCTCGGCAATTAAGTGGTATCTGGCCTCCAACAACGCGATGGGGAGAGCTTGATACCGGATTGATATAGACATTCCAACTTCCGGAGCTATTCTCAAGAAAGGTCAACCAATTCTGATCCTGTTCTACCAGATTGGAGACCGGTATCTGAATTGGTTTTTCGAGGTTTATATAATTGCCCTGTTGGTCGTTTTTTTCTACAGGAACAAATGAGTATGCTAATGAAGCAGCAAACAACACCACAATCAATGCAGTTTTAAGATGGTTTAGCATTTTTCCTCCTATTTTAAATTTAGCTTTTTCCAAAATATCCAATCCAGAACAATTTATCAAAACAAAGATAATTTATCAAGTTTTTTTTTGGACAACCTTTCAAATAAACCGGAGAACCTCTCGGCTATCTCGTTATTATGGACAGACATACCGAGAGCTTTGTAGGTACCGATTAAGACCGCAATTTTTTTAGCCCTCGTGAAAGCAGTGTATAGTAAATTTCTTCTCAGCAGCAGGGCGTGTTGAGTGAACAAAGGGATAATGACCGCCGGGAATTCACTTCCCTGGGATTTATGGATCGTGATAGCATAAGCAAGGATCAACTGGTCAAGTTCGCTGGATTTATAGGTTATGCATCCTTCCGGAAATTCTACTACAAGTTTTTTCCCTGGAATTGAAATATCCTTAACCTGCCCTATATCGCCATTATAGACGTCCTTGTCATAATTGTTCACTATCTGCATGACCTTATCGTTTACCATGAATTTGCCAAGTTGGAGACTGGTTTTATGGTGTGTGTTAAGTTTTTCCTGTAGCACGAGATTCAGGTTGTCAGCTCCTATTGCAGCTTTGTACATAGGAGTGATTATCTGGATATCCAGGATCGGGTCAAAGCCGTATTTTTGGGGTAGCCTGGTTCTCACCAGGTCCGCTATCGTTTGAGCAGCGTGAAGTGGTTTATCCTCATTGATGAAGAAAAAATCGCTTTTAGGGGAGTTCCAAATGATAGGAAAATCTCCATCAAGGATTTTATGAGAGTTTTTGATTATCAGGCTTTTCTTAGCCTGTCGATGTATCTCATGCAGCCTGACAACTGGGACCAGCTCCGATTTTATCAGGTCATGTAGAACCATACCTGGACCGACGGAAGGTAGTTGATCACAATCACCCACCAGGATAAGCTGGGTCTCCGAAGGTAAGGCAATAAGGAGATGATAGAATAATATAATATCGACCATCGAAACTTCATCCACGATCAGTGTATCCACGTTCAGTGGATTGTTTATATTCTTTTTAAATGCATTTTCAAATGGATGGTATTCAAGCAATCTATGTATCGTCATTGCTGGAAAGGACGTAGCTTCTGAAAGCCTCTTTGCAGCTCTTCCGGTTGGAGCGGTAAGCTGAAACCGTTTATTCAAGTGAAACAAAATATCAGAAATCCCCTTGATGATGGTGGTTTTTCCCGTGCCGGGACCACCTGTGATAACCGACACTTTACTCAGCAATGATTTCTTTATCGCATTTCTCTGTTCATAACTGTAAATGATGCCTATATCGCGTTGGGATTCACTGATCATCGATTCCAGGACATTTTGGTCAAAGGGTTTTATTGGTGTTTCGAGCATTATACCCAGCTTTTCCGCGGATTTTTCCTCTGAATAGTAATAGGGAGGAAGATATATATGCTCATTCTCGCAGTACAATTCTTTATTTATGATAAGTGTGTTCAATTGAGCTTCAACAAGTTCCTGTGGACATTGCAGCAGTTCGAGAACCCTTGTCGTAATTAGTGATTCTGGTAAGTATGAATGCCCTTCAGAAGCTGCATTGTTCAATATGTATTTGATTGCTGCGGCAACACGGAACGGGCTGTTTTCCTCGAAACCTAACTGTGAGGCAATAATGTCCGCTTTCTTAAACCCAATCCCTGATATTTTATCGGCTAAGATATATGGATTTTCTTTTATCTTTTTTAAAGCGTCTTCGCCAAACTCCGTATGGATCTTTATCACGGTATTTTTACCTATACCTTTACCGAGAAGGAACATCATGAGGTCTTTCAGGGATTTTCTTTCCTCTCTTTCCTTATTCCAGGCTTTTACTATGATTTTCACTCGTTTTTTTCCAAATCCCTCTATTTCATGAAGCCGTTCTGGGTTTTCTTCGATAACCTTCAAAGCGTCAGTACCAAAGTGTTTGACTATTCTCTCCGCGTATTTTTTGCCGATGCCTTTAATTAAACCGGAAGCTAAATACTTTTGCAGTGAGTTCTCTGTAGTGGGTGAAAGGATTTTGTAATCTTCAACTTGCAGTTGTTTTCCATAAGAGGGATGTTTAGTCCATTTTCCTGTTAGTTCGAGGGTTTCCCCAGGTCTTACACCTTCAAGAATCCCAGTTATGACAACGGGGATCGATTTGTTCTCAGGAAGGATTGAGGCAACAGTATATAAATTTTCCTCGCTATGGAAAATTATCTTATCAACAAGCCCTTTCAACGTTACTTTACTGATACCGTTGTCCATATTTGATTGAAGTTACCGAATTTGTGCGAATAGTCAAGCTATTTAACTAACAGCGGCAAAAATCCCTTCAGTTTTTATTTACATAATAAAAAAAAATACACGAAATGTAATTTAAAACTTGATAATTAGCGTTTTTGTTCTAATTTAATATACTAATGTAATTTGATTGAGGTTAAAAAGATATGCTAATAATAGTCTGTGGGTTACAAGGGACCGGTAAATCTTCGATTGCTAAGGAAGTTACGTTCAGGATAAATGCTGTTCTCCTGAGAACCGATGTATTAAGATTTCAACTTTATGAGCAGCCTACATATACTGAAGATGAAAAGCAGAGGGTATATGACGAGATGTTCATGTATGCTGAGGACCTCTTAAAAGAAGGGAAGAATGTTGTTTTAGATGCTACTTTCATGAAGGAAGCGAATCGGCGGAAAGCGAAGGATGTGGCTCAGAATGCCGAGGTTGATCTCAAGATTGTTGAAGTAGTATCAAATGACGAAATCATAAGGCAGAGGCTTCAAGCGCGGGAACAGGATGAAAGCGAAGCGGAATATCATCATTATTTGAGATATAAGGAAATCTACGAGCCTATTAAAGAAGAGCATATAATAATTGATAATTCAGGCAGCCTGGAGGAGACTACAAAACAATTAGATAAGATTTTTCACTCATGATTCTTTTTTTTAGTCTCAAGAACAGTTTTTTTTGCGTTCATTTTTCAGTGGTTCAGGTTAGTTGTTCGATCTTTATTCCATATATTGGGCTTTCCTCCACACCGTTTACTGAAATTATGCTGATGTCATTTCCAGGTCCCGGTCTGATGTATGTTCCCCAGCCGGCTCCTCGGATAGTAATTCCGGAACTGTTGATATTTATAGCTTCTGATATCACGTAGATACCTGATTTAATGTACAATTCACCGCCACCAAGGGTTGCGAGAGAATCAAGGGCGCTGTTTATCTGGACCTGGTCAGCGGTTCCGTCACACACGAAATTACCGGAATTATCAGGCAGGCTCGATACCAGGAGTGTTGCTGTGAATTTATCGGGACCGCCGCCGGGGGGAGGAGTGTATGTAGTGTCCAGATAAGCGTTTAAAGTATCCCAATTGACTATCGCTGCGTTCGCGGAATCCGCATATATGGAACGTATGGCAAAGACCTCCGAGACGAGTCGCTGACGTGGGGATAGAATATCTCCATCCACCGAAACACGCAGCCAGTATTCATCACTTGAGAAATCGAGCCCAAGGGGGTTGACCGAGCCCAGTCTGATGTCAAATAAACCTTTGAGTACAGGAACATCGTAGTGTGTTTCCTGCCAAGAATATGTGCCACCAAGCGAGTCGGGATATAACCTGACATTGATGTCCACTGTGTCATTCAATCCTACGCCGTCAATATCTGTAACTTTTCCCTGGTAATTAATAAGCCTCGGGACGGAAAGGACCAAAGAATTTAGAAGCAAAAGGAACATTATTATATATAGTTTTTTCACGGTTTTACCTCTTTGTTTAAGTTTGCCGTTTTTTCTTATAGTATTCGAAATATAAATTATGATGTTAATTAGTCAAGTAGTAGATTATGATATCAGAAAATTAATTTTCTACACTATTGTTTTAGTATAAAGACCATATCACTTTGTTAAGCAGTATAATATACTAATTCATTCAGAAATTGGATTATATCATAAATATTTAATTTTGTCAATTTATTTCTAATACTGTTATGATACTGTCATACATAAAAAAAACTTGACTAAATAATATTTTCACATAAAATACTTGCAATCTTTTTAGGTTTATGTTTGTTTTTATTCTTAATAATTAATTATACGCTTATTTAGGAGTGTACTTTTTCATGTTTTATAGAGCGCTTTCGTTAATATTATTAATTTGCTTTACAAGTTTATCCTTTGGTCTTGATCTGGAGACCGCAAAGGAACTTGCTTTAGAGAATAATCTTTCCTTAAGGGCTCAGGAGCATGCATTCTCAAGCTCCCGGTGGGCGGAAACGCAGTCATATACAGGATTATTACCTTCAGCGAGTTTAACGTGGAATTATACTGATCAGGAGGGGACATACCCGGGATTTCCGGGATCGTTCGGTCCCATGATGATTGGAGGAAGGTCGAATTCATTCGGTTTAAACATAAATCAACCGATCTTTAATGGGGGGAAGGTTTTATTATCTGCAAGGATGCAGACTTATTCGAGGCGCATAGCAGAGGAATCGCTGCGTTCCACGCGTATATCGACCATCGCGCAGGTTGAGTCCAAGTATTTCACGATATTGGAAGCGTCAGATATGGTCGAAATAGCTGAAAAATCACTGGAATCAGCCCGAATGGACCTCGAGGTTGCTGAAGTAAGATACAATACCGGAACACTTTCGAAGGCTGACTATTTAAGAATGCAATCCCAGGCGGCAACACGTGAAGTGGAGCTGATCGAAGCCCAAAGTTACCTTGACATTGCGTTGCTTGATTTTGCAAATTTCCTTCAACTCGAAACTAAAACCGAGCTTGAATCGATTGCCTTCGACCAATATGAGTCCAGGATAGAAGCTCTGCGCGTCGTGGATGTAAAGAATTTGCCAACATTGATAGAACAATTAGCTAATATCGGAATGGAGAATAATCCGGCTTTAAATATCTCTGAATATAGTTTATCATTAAGCAAAAAAAGCTTAAGTATGGCTAGAGGAGAAGTATTACCATCCCTTAATCTCAGCTACCAGAGAAGCTGGACGAAGTATGAAAATGAGGATGATTATAGCAATATGGAGCTGATTTCTCTTTCAGCTTCCGTACCGATTTTCCCGTTATTCAATGATTTTGCGGGGTGCAGAAAGGCGTTTAATGACGTTAAACAAGCCCGTTACGAAACCTTGAAGACCGAAGACGATATAAGATTAGCTATTGAGAGTTCGGTGATGAGTTTGATTTCTGCTGCGAAATCGGTAAACTCTTCGAAAATAGCGCTTGAGTTTGCTGAGGAATCTTTCATTCAAATGGAGGAGCGGTTCAAACACAATATGCTGTCAGCGTCTGATATGTTAGACGCGGAGATCATGTACACCTCTTCCAGAATGAACCATACCCGGAGTTTATACTCTTTTCTTCGCGCGAAATCGTCGTTAATGGAGGTCCTTGGTATAGAGAACGAAAATAAAATTTGGGATGCCAGTTTTTTTTAATAATGGAGGACTAATGAAAATACTTTATTTAATTATATTAATCCCGATTCTCCTGATCGGCTGTGGTGAAAATCAGGGTGACGTTCCTCAAAAATCTGCAAGTGAAGGGGGTAAGTTAACGGTACCAGTAACGGTGGAGAAAGTCAAGCTTCATGATCTTGAGAGGTATGTCAAGATAACGGGTAAACTTGAGGGGATTGTGGATATTGTCATGTCCAGTGAAACTTCCGGGAAGATAATAAGGGTGAACAAAAAGCTTGGTGACTGGGTGAATAAAGGGGAAGAGATAGGGAGCATCGACAACGCCCAGTATCGAATTGCAGTTGAACAGGCAGAGGCATCTGTTCTGGGGGCGGAAGCTGCGTATGAGAACGCGGAATTGCTAATAGGAAGCGCGGAGGAGTTATATTCGAAAGGGAGTATGTCGCAATCGGAGTACATGCAGTACCGGAGTTCTTTCAAGAATGCGAAGGCTGGTTTGGATGGTGCGCGCGCCGGTCTGGAAGCTGCCCGGAAAGCGTATAATAATTCGAGATTCCTGGCTCCTGTCTCAGGATATATTGCCGATCTGCACATTGAGACAGGGGAGACCATCGCACCCGGACAGCCGGTCTGCAGCATTGTAAATTCGAAGAAAATGCTGATTAAAACCGGTGTGGGTGAAGGAGATATATCGAAAATCCAGAAAGGTGAGACTGTTTTTCTGTTCCATGAAACTCTAGCTGACCCAGTTGAAGGAATTGTAAGGGGTGTTGGTATTAAACCTATGGCGGGTACCGCAGCATACCCGATAGAGATCGAACTTGAAAACGAAGGGGAAAAACTCTTCCCGGGAATGGTGGTTGAAGGACGCATTATCAGCGATGTGTTTGAAAAAATAATATTCACCTCGGTGAATAATATCCTGGAAGAATATGATCATAAATATGTTTACGTGATAAATGAAGATAATAAGGCGGAACGTCGGGATGTTGAGCTTGGTCCCAAAGTTGGTGAGTATGTTCTGATTTCTAATGGGCTGAAAGCTGGGGATAAACTGGTTGTGGAAGGTTTTGAAAATCTTGAGGAAGGCACGGTTGTTGACATAAGGTCAGAAGTGGAATAGGAGAAGAAAGTACAGAAAAATTGAATATCGAATATTGATTAACGACCTACTTCGCCAAAGATCGCTTTCAAAAATTCCAGCTTGGTTGGGCTACGTAGGTTAAAATTAAAGATTTAAGAAGTGAGAGGATGAAAAAAAACTGATGAATCGATATGGGCTTTGCGCAACCAGGGACTTTGTGAAGGAAACAAGCATTATTAATTATCAACTTAAGATATATATAGTCAGAGAGGATGCTGGATGAAACTGGCAAAATTTTCCGTAAATAATTCAGTACTTGTGAACATGATAATGATCATCGTGTTTATATTAGGTATTTCTGCGGTTATACAGATTCCGAAAGAGGAGATGCCTCCTGTTGATTTTGGCGCGTTTGTCATTATTGTGATATATCCGGGGGTATCTCCTGCTGAAATAGAGGAATTGGTTATACAGCCAATTGAAGAGGAAATATCCGATATAAGCGATATCGATTATGTTATGTCGTCCTCACTGGAAGGCAGGGGCGTGATTCAAGTAAGGTTTGAGCCGAACACCGATATCGACCAGGCTTGGAACGATCTCAACACCGAGTTGGACAAAGTTACGGGTTTGCCGGAAGATGCTGAGGATCCGGTGATATTGCGTCTGAACATGCGGGAAGTCAATCCAATGTGCGACATCGTGATCGGCGGGGATTTTTCAGGGAACGCCATTCGGGAGATTGCTGAGAGCATGAAGGAAGGTTTGCTCAATGTACCTTATGTTTCGAAAGTTGATGTGTTTGGGACTCGAGAGCGGGAGATATGGATACAGGCAGATGTTAGGAAACTTGACGAATACGGGCTTACGTTGGATGATCTTATCAACGTTATTAAGATGAGAAACATGAACGTTCCGGGAGGCACGGTCCAGTTCGGGAAGGTCGAATTCATCGTCAGGACTATGGGAGAGTTTGAAAACCTTGAAGAAGTAGCTCAACTTATCGTTCGCATGGACCAGAATGGAAGAAGTATCCAGTTGGAAGATGTTGCAGATGTGGCGGATACGCTGGCTGAACAAGCTGTCATAACCAAATTAGATGGTGAGATCAGCGTGGGTCTCTTTGCTTATAAGAAGGAAGACGGGAATATTGTTGAGGTTATGAAGGATATAAGGGAGTATGTGGATAGCTTTAAAAAGCAGTTTCCCGGGTTGGAAGCAGCCGTTAGAAACGACGGTTCGATCGAGGTTAGAAACAGTCTTAACACTCTTGGTAGAAGCGCTCTATTTGGGGTAATACTGGTTTTCCTGACACTCTGGTTATTTCTTGGTTGGAGAAAAGCGTTTTTCGCTGCATGGGGTATTCCATTCAGCTTTCTAATGACATTTGCTATCATGAATTTTTTCGGCATAACACTTAATACGATGACTCTTTTCGGGTTAGTGCTGGTTCTTGGTATGATAGTGGATGACGCTATCATCGTGCTGGAGAACGTTCACAGGTACATGGAAAAGGGGCTCTGCCCTTCGGATGCTGCAATTAAGGGAAGCAGCGAGATATCCTGGCCAATAGTTGCGGCGGTGAGTACAACCGTTGCGGCTTTCCTGCCCATGCTGCTTATGGAAGGTATGATGGGGAAATTCATGATGGTATTTCCGATCGTGGTATCCATCGCTCTGTTTGCTTCGCTTTTCGAAGCGCTGGTGATCCTGCCATCACATATTGCAGACCTTTCACCAGCAAAGAAGGATCGTTCTAAAAGCCGGAAAATACTTGCGTTTCTGGTTTCTCCATACATGAAGGTTCTTAAATTGGCGCTCAGACATAGGTTTATTACTATAATGATAGTAACGGTTGCGATGTTGTTGTCATTAGCTACAGTAGGTTTGCGCCTGGTCAAATTCGAATTTTTCCCGAAACAAGCGCCTAAAACGATACTCCTAAAGTTGAAAACACCGATGGGAACTCATCTCGACAGAACTAACGAGGTGGTTACCTCGGTCGAAAACCACATTCTCTCAATGGAGGAAAGCGAAGATATCGAAGCTATTGTATCCTCGGTTGGTATGATCATCGAGAACTACCAATGGAACATCATGTCATCTTATGCTCAGCTATCAATTGATCTTGTTGAGGTGGATAAAATGACGTACACTCATGATCAGATAAAGGATGCGATACGTTCATACCTGGACAAGCTGCCCAGTTTATATTCCTACCAGTTCGATGAGTTCAACGAGGGACCTCCAACAGGAAAGGATGTTGAGATCAGGGTAAAGGGGGATAATCTTGAAAGGTTGGAGTATATTGGCGATATAGTCAGAGCAGAGCTTCAGAAAATACCCGGCGTGGTTGACATCCAGCACAGTTTCCAACCGGGGAAGAAGGAGGTTCAGATAGTCCCGAAGCACGAGAAGTTGAAGTTGTATGGGTTGACGGTGGCACAGGTAGCGGGACTTGTTCGCACGGCATCCTACGGAGCCACGGTATCTCAGTTTCGCGGAACGGGTACTGAAGAATATGATATGATCATTCGTTTGAAGGAAGACCAGGTGGAGGATTTCACAGACCTTGAAAACCTTAAGATTAGAACTTTCACGGGGGATTTGATAAGATTAAAAGATATAGCGGATTTCGAGATCACGGGCGGTCTGGCGCAAATCGATCATCGCGATAAAAAGAGAATTGTGACGATAACAGCGAATACCGCATTCTACCAGGAAGGCAGGAAAAGGGTTAAGCGCACATCTGATGAAGTGAAGCAGATATTGCTAGGGAGTTCTATTAGTGGATCGAAAGGTACCCTGAGGAATTTTGAGAAGCGGTACCCCGGGTATCAACTCGAGTTCGGGGGAGTGGTGGAAGAACAAATGAAATCCTACCGATCCCTGTACAAAGCGTTCCTGATAGCTTTATTGCTGGTTTTCGGTATATTGGCAACGCAGTTCAAATCCTACGTGCAGCCGTTCATAGTTATGGTGACTATTCCATTCGCTTTTATCGGGGTAATCTTCGGGTTACTGGTTACCGGCTTGCCGTTTTCGCTTAACACGCTCATAGCTGTAGTTGCTTTGGCTGGAGTGGTTGTTAACGATTCCCTCGTACTGGTTGATTTCGTGAACAGGGAACGCGCGCGGGGAGTGGATCGCTGGAACTCCCTCATCAACGCCGGTTCGATTCGCTTGCGTCCGATATTGCTTACTACCATAACCACTATTGTTGGTTTGCTGCCCATGATATTTTCGCAGGGAAAGGCGGCGGCTTCCTGGAAACCGATGGCGGTCAGTATTGCGTTCGGATTAGCTTTCGCGACCATGATAACTCTGCTTGTCATCCCGGTTATCTACTCGCTGGTGGATTCGTTCTTCGGGAAGCTGAAGCTGACCAGATTCAAGGAGCACAAAAGCTTTGATGAGGCGATGGAGTGCAGAAGCGAGATTGAATAATTACTAAAGAAATTTGGATCATATGCAATTTAGTTGCATATATTATTACTAAAATGTTCACAAACTCCACCGGATGAGTGGATGAAACAAAAAAGAATCTGGTTTGGGATGTTTGGATGGATGTTATTTATTTTTTGGGGGAGTCTTATATTACTAATGCTTAAATATAATTATTTACGTTATCCAATTTAGATATTTTAATGTTTTAATATTGCATTTTTATTTTCTTTATTTACTTATTTAATATTATAAGAACTGCCAGTAGGTTTTCTTTCCATTTCACAGCCATCCAGTCATCCACTCATCCAACCATCCATTTACTTGGTTATCTACATTTAAAATGCTAATATTACTTGCAACTAATTCGTACATGAACCTCAATTAAAAATTATCAATTACTAATAAAAAAGTAACAATAAATAGAGAAATAAAAAATATCTGGGTGTTTGGGAGTGCATTGACTTTGTATGTCATAATCAAACGAACTTATTTCGTTATGAAACCCGCATTAATATTGCTTTCGAACATTTCATGTCTGTTTACATACAAGCCAATGCGTTTTTCAGAGGCAAGTAATATAACCACTATTTTTCACAAAATTTCATCATTTTTCTTTTTCTGAACTGTAATCAAGGGATGAATTTTAATATCACAAACTGCATTATTTTAAAATGAATTGCATGATTTTGGGATTGAATTGCAATGTTTTGAAATGAGTTTGCGCAATTGATAAGCAGCAGTAATCAGGAATGTATAAATGCTAATGTTTTGAATAAGATCCTTCGACAGGCTCAGGATGACAATAGGT
>JAFGQG010000101.1 GCA_016935765.1 bacterium | reverse complement strand
AGAGTTTCTTAATTATTTTTGATAAAAGTCCCGTAGGGACGATATATCTTAAGCTTTATGCAGGTTTTTGGAGATGAATTAATCAAAACTCCCTTCAATCGTTTTGCTTTTAGGAGTTTATTCAAAACTCCTGGCATTATTTTCGAATGAGTGGATGTTTTTGGGGGTTGAATTGCAGTATTTCGCAATGAGTGGGGAAAAGGTTATGTTAATTGTCGCCAAATCTTAACAAAAAATTAACAATTTCCTTATAATCACTTAACACACCTTTTATTTAATACCCACAAGATTTTTTGATTTTTTAGGAATGGTTTTAGCAAAGATATGAAACACGAACTCGAGAACATAAGCACGGAGGACGTGGATGATTTACCGGAATCTGAAAGAAGGATCATATACATGTTTTATAAAGACGGAAAAAGCCTTAAGGAAATCGGAGAGACTTTGGAAATATCAAGGGAGCGGGTCAGGCAGCTAAAGAAGAAAGCGATTAGAAGATTGAAGGTCAAGGAAAGCAAGAAATCCTTTTGGAATAATAAAGAGCAATTAGCAGACATAGGAAACGAAGAAAGGAGGTGAAGGGCAAAAATTATTTTTTTTCGGCGTGGAAAGAAATGGTGTTATTAACCTTAAATGGTAATAAGGAGGAAAAGTGGACAAGAAAATTAATATCCTTCTAATATGTATGTGTGTTGTTTTAGTGAGTTCATCATTCGCCGGGGAGAGTAAATTCTTTGGTGAAAACTGGTTCAGGTACACTCAGGAGAGGTACGATGGTAAGACCGAAGCGAGTGAATTCGGAGTGGAACGGATTTACTTGAGATGGAATTATGTACAAAATGATAACCTGGAATCCCGAATCACCACCGAGCTTTTCTCTTCTGATAAGGACGCGGACGCCAACGGCGCCGGGTTGAAGATCAAGGATGCTTATGTAAAGTTCAAGGGTATCATTCCCGAGGGCGACATCTGTGTGGGATTGCAGAAGAACTACTTCGGCCGCGTGTACGACTGGGAGTACTGGCCCATCGAAAAGGCAATGGGCGAAAGGTACGGAGTAATAAACGGCAGCAGGGATTATGGCGTTTCAGTAGGCGGATATATCCCAAAAGGGTATGGGACGTGGAGACTGGAGGCTGTTAACGGGGAAGGATACAAGAAGTCCGGTGGGAAGATAAACACTGAATTAGGTTACATGGCTGATCTCAGGGTCATCCCCGTTGCAGGGCTAACTCTTGCCGGCTCCTTCATAAAGGACAATGTGGAAAATGCGTTTGGTAACTTTAATAAAAAGATGTATTACACGGGGCTGTTGAGATTTGCCAGGGGTCCAATCGACGTCTGGGTGCAGTATCTCGGCGGCGAGTACGGAGACCCCGACGATCCCACCGCGCAGATGGGGTACATGGTATTCCCGAAGTTCAGCTTGAAGGACTTGACAGGTATCGACCTCGAACTCATGGGCAGGTTCGATTTCTGGGACCCGAATACCGACGCGGATGATGACGGCGCTTACCTGTACCTGGTCGGCTTCAATTACTTCTTTTCGAGGGAGGCAAAGGGCGCGCCCGGAGTCATGCTGCAGGTTGTTCTTGACCGCTCGCAGCCGGAGCTTTCAGACGCGGAACCGGTGGATAAAATCATGGCGCAGCTCAGGTGGGAATGGACGACACCGGCATGGACTAATTAAAAAAATGGAACCACAGAGTCACAGAGACACGGAGATAAGTTACAAATTCAATTATGAATATCGATCAAGGAATGAAGATTGAAGAAGTGGAATAAAGAACAAACACAACGTGTAGCCGCAGGTTCTTTATCCTGCGAATCTGAATAATGAACAAGTAATACTGGTTAGCGATTTGCGAAATGTAAAGAAAAACAAAAAACCCGACGTGTAAATTCACAGATCAAAAGCAAAATAACCATGACAAAATTATAATAAAAAGGAGGAGATGTAAATGTTCAAGATCAACAAAAGCTGGATGTTAGTCATAAGCATGGCTTTAATAGCTGTGATGTTCGGTTATGCCCTTGCGCGTAAGGATGACCAGAACCTTACCATGACGGGCTCCACAACCGTCCTGCCTATTGCTCAGTTAGCGGCGGAAGTTTACATGGACGAGAATCCCGAGGTAAATATCAGCGTGCGTGGCGGAGGTTCCGGAGTAGGCATTGCCGCTCTAATCGACCAGACTGCTGACATCGCGAATGCATCCCGCGCAATAAAGACTAAGGAAATCGTTACCTGCCGGGAGAAAGGTATCGATCCAGTTGGAAACGTTATAGCGAAGGATGGTATCGCGATCGTGGTGCATCCCGACAACCCGGTGAAGGGATTAACTATCGAGCAAGTTCGGGATATTTATGAGGGCAAGATCAACAAGTGGAGCGAACTTGGTGGACCGACCAAATCTATCGTGGTTGTTTCCAGGGATGTCGCATCTGGTACGTTCGAGGTGTTCAAGGAACTCATTCTCGAGGGTGGCAAGACCAGGGAAGATGCGGTTATGCTTGCTTCGAACAAGGCTGTGGCAACGACGATAGCTCAAACTCAGGACGCGATCGGTTATATCGGTTTAGGATATATGTCAGACGCAGTTAAAGCGCTGGAAATCGACGGTGTTATGCCGACAAATGCAACGGTAGCTTCCGGTGAGTACAAGGTCGCCAGACCGCTTTATATGTACACCAACGGGAAACCCAAGGGGCTCGCGAAGGATTTCCTGGATTTTCTCATGAGCAAAGAAGGTCAGGAGATCGTTGAGGAAGTTGGTTTCGTGCCATTGCAGAAATAAAGAGAGGGCTGGATTGATTAACGATTACCGATTGCCGATTGAAGATTAGCGAAGTGAAAGAAAAGAACATCAAAAGCATGAGAATAATACTATATCAAAGAATCCCCGCCTCGTGGGGTAGGGTACGGATGCATCCGTACCGTTTGGTAGGGTAGCGAGGATGAATTTCAAAATCAGTATTCAATTATTAATTGGCAAAGAAAGAAAAAAACAAAAACACATTGCAGGCGCAGGTCTTTTAGTAGCAACAGTTACTTGAACCTGCG
Source organism: bacterium (assembly GCA_016935765.1). Lineage (GTDB taxonomy): Bacteria > UBP14 > UBA6098 > JAFGQG01 > JAFGQG01 > JAFGQG01. The sequence goes on along the minus strand of JAFGQG010000101.1, from coordinate 26,632 downwards.
GATCAAAGGCGACGGAAATCCATAAGATAAAATGAACTTTATGTAAAACCGGTTACCAAATGAAAAAGAACCTAATTGAAAAACTGCTTCCTATTTTTGCCTCAATGGCGTGGGCGTTTCTCCTTGGGATATTGATTATTCTCTTCACCGAAGGTGTGCCGATTTTCAAGGATTATTCCCCGATAAAATTCTTGTTCGGCGCACACTGGTACCCGGTTCATGATCCTCCCGAGTTCGGGATTTTGCCTTTGTTTCTTGCCTCTCTTATCATAACTATTGGGGCTATAATTGTAGCTTTGCCTCTGGGGCTGGGTTGCGCGATTTACGTTTCGGAGATCGCCCATCCCAGGGTCAGGGAGGTCGTTAAACCTTTCATAGAGATGCTGGCGGGTATCCCATCGGTGGTTTACGGATTTTTCGGCATGATTCTCCTGGCACCCATCCTGCAGAAATTGCTGCATTTGCCTATTGGGCTTACCGGGGGTACTGCTTCTATCATACTGGGTATCATGGCGTTACCGACTGTTGCCAGTATAGCGGAGGACAGTCTCGCATCCATACCCAAACACCTGAGAGTGGCTTCGTACGCTCTCGGAGCGAACAAGTGGGAGACGATCACCAGAACGGTCATCCCTGCGGCGAAATCAGGGATACTTACTGCTGTCATTCTTGGAGTGGGCAGGGCGATCGGAGAGACGATGACCGTGCTGATGGTAGCAGGCGGCTCGGCAGTGATCCCGAAAAGACTTTTCATACCTATGCGCCCAATGACGGCTACCATCGCTGCCGAGATGGGTGAAGCTCCCATGGGAGGCAGCCATTACCACGCTCTCTTCGCTATCGGGCTTATCCTGTTTTTTATAACCCTGGGTCTGAGTTTACTCGCTGAATGGATCAAGGAAAAATGAGAAAACAGAAGCAAATCATTGGTTTATTAGCAGTCAGGCTATCCATTTTGGTGGCGCTGATAGCGTTGTTCTCTATTCTCGTCTTCGTTGTGCTGAACGGGTTTAAAGTGTTAAGCCTTGATTTCTTAACCCAATTTCCGAAGAGGGGTATGACCCGAGGGGGTATTTTCCCGGCAATCATGGGAACGGCATGTCTTGCGGTAGGCGCGATACTTTTTTCTCTCCCCCTTGGCGTGTTGAGTGCGATATACCTTACGGAATATGCGAAGATAAAGAGGTGGGTAAGAATCATTAAGGTCGGGGTGAACGCGCTTTCGGGGGTTCCGTCAGTCGTGTTCGGGCTGTTCGGTCTTGCGGTATTCGTGAAATTCTTTGGCTTCGGTGTGAGTATTCTTTCAGGCTCTCTAACACTTGGGATATTGATTTTGCCCACGATAATCAGGGCAAGTGAGGAGGCGATTATTGCGGTGCCCCCGATTTTCAAGGAGGCTTCATTTGCGCTGGGTGCAACTAAGTGGCAGACAATGAGAAAGATAGTGATCCCGACCGCGCTTCCCGGAATATTGACGGGAGCTATCCTGGGCATTGGTAGAGCTGCAGGGGAGACTGCTCCCATACTGTTTACAGCAGCCACTTTTTATCAGAGGAAGCTGCCAAGTTCTATTTTAGATGAAGTTATGGCACTGCCATACCACATTTATGCTTTGATGACGGAGGGGACCAAACCTGAATTTCAGGTTCCCATTGCTTACGGCACCGCGCTGGTGCTTCTGTTACTTGTTTTAGGAATAAATCTGGTCGCAATTATTTTGAGAACCCGAATGAGGAGGGCGAAAAAATGGTAGAGAAACTGGCAACAAAAAACCTGGATTTCTGGTACGGAGATAATAAAGTATTGAACCAGGTCACGATGTCCATTCCGCAAAATTCGGTTACGGCGATAATGGGACCTTCCGGATGCGGGAAATCCACCCTTTTGCGGATGTTCAACAGGTTGAACGATCTCATTGACAACACAAGGCATGAGGGCCAAATAATGCTCGATGGGGTAGATATATATTATGATTCAATGGATATATATGATCTCAGGAAGAAAGTGGGGATGGTATTTCAGAACGTAAATCCTTTTCCCAAAACCATATTTGACAATGTTGCTTATGGATTGAAGATTCATGGTTGGAAAAACAGGGCAAAGCTGGAGGAAAGGGTTGTAAGAAGCCTTCGGTCCGCGGCTCTGTGGGATGAGGTAAAGGACAGTTTGCACAAGAGTGCCTATGATCTTTCAGGAGGGCAGCAGCAAAGATTGTGTATTGCCAGGGCTATTGCTATTGAGCCGGAGGTGATACTATTCGACGAGCCCTGCAGCGCCCTCGATCCCATATCTACCGCCAAGATAGAGAAGTTGATCGAGGAGCTGAAACATGAATACACCATAATTATAGTGACGCACAACATACAGCAAGCCGCCCGAGTATCTGATTATACGGCTTTCATGCTGCTTGGCGACCTGGTGGAATTCGGCGAGACCGGGCGGATATTTACATCGCCGGAGGATGAACGAACAGAAAATTACCTAACAGGAAAATTTGGATGATTATTTTAGACTTTTTAAAGGACATGGAATTACCAAACGGCAGAGGAATTTTACCGTTTGCTCTAAAAAGAGGAGGATAAAATGCTCCATGAAAAATTAATATCACTTAAGCAGAAACTGATCGAATACGCGGCTCTTGCCGAAAGCATGATCGATAAAAGCATAAAGGGATTATTGAACAAAGAAGAGGACCTTCTTAATGAGGTGATCAATTCAGACGAACGAAAAGCGAATGATCTCGAGATAGTTCTTGATGAATTGAGTACAAACCTGATCGCTAAGTATCAACCGCAGGCAAAGGACTTGAGAACCATATTGATGATCATGAAAATGAACAATGACCTCGAGCGCATTGGGGACCTTGCGGTTAATATATCCCAGGCAGCCATGTTTTTGATATTGAAGCCCAAAGTAAAACCCTATATTGATCTTCCACGTATGGCAGAGGAAGCGCGGAAAATGCTGAAAGATAGTATAGATTCTTTTATAAATGAAGATGTTGCACTTGCGAAAAGCGTTTGTGAGAGGGATAGTATAGTGGACGGTTTGCGGGATCAGATACTCAGGGAGCTGGTTACCTTCATGACCGGGGACACGAATACTATCGAGCGCTCTATTCGATTGATAGTGATATCCCGATGCTTGGAACGTATAGCAGATCTATCCACGAATATTTGCGAGGATGTAATCTTCATGGTTAAGGGGCGAATTGTAAAGCATCATAAAGATGGTGATGCAAGTTGATGTTTTAAAAACGGAAGATAGATTTTCAGGAAAATGCAATGATTCCTTTATTGGTAATAACCAGGCTGCAAAAAAAAACTTTATGGTGTTGACTTGTGCCGGATTTTATCGTATTATTGTATATAATAGTTTCCATTTGATAAAACATTGTTATCGCAAAAAATATGATATTGCAGATAAAGGAGTAAAATAATGTTACTTAGTAAAATAGACGCTTTAAAGAAGAAACTGATTATATACGCGGATTTTGTTGAAAGTATGATAGACAAGAGCATTGTGGGGTTGCTCGAGGATGATGATACGATGCTGCAGGAAGTTATTGAAAAGCATGAACAGCAGGCGGACGATATGGAGATAGAGCTTGATGACATGTGTACAACATTCATAGGTGAGTATCAGCCTTCCAGTAAGGATTTGAGGTCTGTGCTTATGGTTCTGAAGATGAACAACGATCTTGAAAGGATTGCGGATCTGGCAGTCAATATCGCCGAGAATGGCTTGACTTTGATCGGGAAGCCGCGGGTTAAGCCTTTTCTCGATATTCCTCGCATGGCAGCCGAGGCGAAAACCATGTTGAAGGATAGCATCAAGGCTTTTGTTAAAGAAGATTTAAGCGTATGCAAAGATGTTTGTGATAGGGATAATGTTCTGGATGGACTCCGGGACCAGGTTGTGAGAGAACTTATTACCTTTATGAGTTCGGACCCTTTTACGATTGAGAGATCGCTTAATTTAATAAAAATCGCACGTAGTATTGAACGCATAGGGGACCTGGCTACAAATATCTGCGAAGATGCCGTTTACGTTGTAGAAGGTAGAATAGTAAAACATCATAAAGGGGAGTATAAAAAATAAGAAAACACTGCTCCATCAAAATGGATTTTAAATAGAGAATAAAAAAAACACACTTATTTGTGTTATAAAATCAAAATATTCCATAAATAAATTGACATACCGGGTTAATTGTCTAATATTTAATATCCATTATTAAGTTAGGTGTTACGATATAGAATTTCAAGCAAAATGTTAAAAAGACATTAACAATAATAACGAGTAAATTAAAAGATGAAGAAAATATTGAATAGAAGTGAAACACTTGACCTGGAGAAATCCCTGAAATGTGAATATCTTTTAGCTAACAGCTATGGAGGATATGCTTCGAGCAGCATTTTGGATTGCCATCGGCGGAGATATCATGGTTTGTTGGTGGTTCCTGTTGAAGAATACGGAAAGATGTTCAATTTGCTTTCAAAATTAGAAGTATCATTTACTGTGAATAAGAAGGAATTTTTATTATCTACTAATAAATTCCCCGGGGTGTACCACCCGACAGGTCATAAGTATATAGAGCGTTTTGAGATGGGGCTTTACCCGATTACTTACTACCATATAGGGGACGTGGAGATCACTAAAAGCATTATAATGTCCCATAACTCGAATACAGTACTCATCAGGTATGATGTTGTCAAATCGGAAAAACCATTATTATTGAAGGCTGTTCCACTCCTTGCGTATCGTGAGATCCATGACCTGATGAAGGAAAACATATATATTCAACAAAGAAGCTTTTTTGAGAAGAATGGTTTCAAGATAGAACCCTATAAGGGGCTTCCGCCTCTTTATGTCCAGACTTCAAGAAACTCGACGTTCTTTCCCTCTCCTTGTTGGTGGTATGGTTTTGAATATATAAAGGAAAGAAACCGGGGTTATCCATACCAGGAGGATTTATTTTCTCCGGGTGTATTCGAAACACATCTTAAGCAAGGTGGAACGGTTATTTTCAGAGCGTCAACGAAGTGTGCGACAGGGCAGATTAAACAGGAATGGGATAACGAAATCAGAAAGCTTAATAAGCGACAAGAAAAATATTCCGATGAAGCAGAGCCGTGCCAGCAATTGCTAATTTCTTCGGAGGCTTACCTGACGAAAAACACCAAAGGGGATTATTCCATAAAAGCTGGTTATCACTGGTTCGAAGAGTGGGGGCGAGATACAATGATATCTTTAACAGGACTCGCTCTTTGCACAGGGAAAAAAGAGGTCGCCTTCAATATATTGAGTAAATATGCCCAATACGAAAAAGATGGTTTATTACCGAATTTTATCGCTGAAAGAAACAAACTATCCTATAATTCCATAGATTCAGCATTATTGTATTTCTGGGCAATTCAAAACTACATCGCTTTTGGAGGGGAAAAGAAAAAGGTGAAAAATCATCTGCTGAATACCATGGAGAACATTATTAAAGCTTTTTTATCTGGAAAAGTCCCTTTTACCGGGGTTGGAGATGATGGTTTATTATATACAGGTAATGAAAATACCCAGTTGACATGGATGGATGCCAAAGTTGATGGGAAACCAGTTACACCAAGGAATGGTGCACCGGTTGAGATCAATGCTCTATGGTATAACGCGCTATGCTTTCTCAAGAAGGAGTTTAACACTTTTCTGGATTCCGATTTGAAAGAAATGATAAAGCATCAAATTTCCCTGTTTGAGGAAAATTTTACTAAAGCGTTCTGGAACGAAGCGAATCAATCACTGAACGATGTTTACAGGAACGTCGATGATGTCGATAATTCTATACGACCCAATCAGCTATTTGCTATAGGACTACCATTTACTTGTGTGGATAGCAAGAGGGCGCTCCTGATACTCAAGACGGTGAAGAGACACCTGGTCACTCCTTATGGTTTGAGGACCTTATCTCCTCAAAACCCTTCCTATAAAACCGATTACAGGGGAGATCCCCGGCAGCGAGACCTTGCATATCACCAGGGTCCGGTGTGGCCCTGGCTCATAGGGGTTTTCTGCGATGCTCTCCTGAAAAACTCCAAAGACAAAAAACAGGTGAAAAAATATATACTGGATACCTTTAAGGATATCTGGGAAGTTCATTTGTGCGAATATGGGCTTTTTCATATTTCTGAGCTCTTTAATCCGATTCAGCCTCATACGGCGAAAGGATGTATTGCTCAGGCATGGAATATTGCTGAATTGATAAGGACGTTGGAGAGATTAAAAACCATAAAAATGCAGAGAGAAAGCTGATATGAAAGTATTGATGTTTGGCTGGGAGTTTCCCCCTTTTATAAGTGGAGGATTAGGACCTGCCTGCTATGGAATTACTCGTGGACTTCTGAATAATGGTGTGGATGTCACGTTCGTTATTCCGACAAGGAAGAATAAAGATATTTCTGATCCCATTAGAATCATCTGCGCGGATGAAGTTCCTATAATGACTTCTGAAATTCCGATGGTAGAGGATAGTGAACAATATATTTCGCAATTAAAAATGCTTGGGATAGAAAACCGGGTAGCGATTTCTCCTTATGTAACGACCATGCTCAAAGCATTAATAAAAGATGAAAATCAAGAGAAAATCGTCATTCCGGGTTCTAAACTCACGCGGGGCAGCGTATTAGCATTCACCGGTGAATATGGCGACAACTTACTGCAGGAGGTAGTAAATTACGGATTAGTAGGGGGGTCTATTCCTGACCTGCAGGATTATGACGTGATCCATGCTCATGATTGGTTGACTTATTTCGCAGGTATTCAGGCGAAGGTGGCGAGTGGAAAGCCCCTCATCGTTCATGTTCACGCCACGGAGTTTGATAGAAGCGGTGAAAACATGAACCAGGAGGTTTACAACATTGAGAAATCCGGAATGGAGATTGCTGATAAGATTATAGCGGTGAGTCACTATACAAAAAATATTATTATTAAATATTATGGAATAGACCCGGGCAAGATCGAAGTGGTCTATAATGCCGTAAACAAGGAAAAGCAGCTTGAGCGTTATAAAATGAAGAAAAACGTTGATGAGAAGATCGTTCTTTTTTTAGGCAGGGTTACGATGCAGAAGGGACCTGAATATTTTATTAACGCAGCGAATCTGGTTCTGAAGAGAATGAAAAATGTGAGATTCGTGATGGCAGGCAGCGGGGACATGCTTCCCCGCATGATTTCAAGAATGGCTGAATTGAAGATCGCGGATAGATTCCATTTTACCGGGTTCTTGAGAGGGATGGAAGTAGAAAAAATGTATGCAATCAGTGATCTTTACGTTATGCCTTCAGTATCTGAGCCCTTTGGTTTGACCCCTTTTGAGGCTCTTTTATATGATGTTCCCATAATAATTTCCCGTCAATCCGGCGCGGCAGAATTGTTGAAGAACGCAATAATACTGGATTTTTGGGATGTGAGAAAGCTGGCAGATATAATAGTTGCTATTCTCAAAAACGAGGAACTTGCGCGTAACATCGTCGAAGCTTGCAAGGATGAGATTAAAAATATTGGATGGAATAACGCCGGCGCGAGAATTAAAGATATCTACCGGAACATATTAAATTCAAAGGTATAGAAAATGGTATCAGTTTGCTTATACTTCCAGGTTCATCAACCCTTCCGTTTAAGGAAGGATTACTCTTTTTTTGATATTGGAGTCAATCACTTTTATGAGGATGAAGCAGTGAACCGTGAAATTTGCAACAAGGTCAGCCAGAAGTGTTATTTGCCTGCCAACGAGGTTATGTTCCAGCTTATTAACAAATTCGAGGGGAAATTTAAGGTAGCTTATTCAATTACCGGGATTGCCCTTGAACAGTTCGAGAAGTATAATCCCGAGGTCATAGACTCATTTAAGCGACTGGCAAGTACAGGCTGTGTTGAGTTCATAAATGAGACTTACTATCATTCTTTGTCTTTTATCTATTCCCGTGCTGAATTCAAGAGACAGGTCCAGATGCACCGAAAGAAAATAATCGAGCTGTTTAATCAAAAACCCCAGACCTTCAGAAATACTGAGCTCATCTACAACAATGAATTGGGTAAATTTATTGAGAATATGGGTTTTAAAACGATTCTGACCGAGGGAGCGGATCATATCTTGAGCTGGAGGTCCCCTAATTTTCTCTACCAGCCAATTGATTGTTATAAGCTTACAGTGCTGTTGAAGAACTACAAGCTGTCAGATGATATCGCATTTCGGTTTTCTAACCGCGATTGGGATGAATTTCCCTTAACAGCAGACAAATATGCCAGTTGGCTTCACAATATAAGCGGGAGCGGCGAGATAATCAACCTGTTCATGGATTATGAGACCTTTGGAGAACACCAATGGCTTGATACTGGAATATTCGCTTTTCTAAACGCACTTCCGGGAGAGATACTTCGTCATCCTGATTTTCAGTTCATAAATCCATCTGAAGCCCGGAAGTTTTATACTCCTGTAGCTCAACTTGATGTCCCCTATTATATTTCATGGGCAGATGTGGAGAGGGATTTAACAGCCTGGATAGGGAACCCGTTGCAGAACTCTGCTATCGAAATGGCTTACAGTCTTGAAAAGAAAATACTGGCTACCCGGGATCCTGACTTGATCTCCATCTGGAGAAAGCTCCTGGTTTCAGACCATTTCTATTATATGTGCACGAAATGGTTTTCGGATGGTGATGTGCATAAATATTTTAATCCTTTTAATTCTCCTTATGATGCATATCTTGTATATACTAACGTATTGAATGACCTGAAGATCAGCGCTGAAAAGTCAAGATCTCAAAACAAATGAACAGTTAATAGTAAACAGAGGCTCTAAACATGACAGATAAGAAAAACTTTTTGTTTGAAGTCTCCTGGGAGGTATGTAACAAAGTAGGTGGTATATTTACAGTTATACGGAGTAAATTGGGTGAGGTAAAGAAGAACTTTGGAAGTAATTACTGTTTGATCGGACCTATGTTTGAGAATAATCCGGGTTTTTATGTGGATTCCAGCGAGGACCTTGGGGATATTTCCTACAGGCTGACAAATGCAGGAATTACCGCTCTGGTCGGCAGATGGAGGGATGAAAATGATATTAAAGTTATCCTTGTTAAATACAGGGATGTTTTGGATCAAAGCAAGTTATTATACCAGCTATGGGAGGATTTCGGAGTTGATTCACTAAGGGGAAGCTGGGATTATATCGAACCGGTTTTATTCTCCACAATTGCCGCTAAGGTAATTGAAGAGATTAGTTATATGTACAGGGATTACGATAGAATTGCTCATTTTCATGAATGGATGTCTGGAGCGGGTTTACTCTATCTTCTAAAGAATGTTCCGGATGTTGCCACGGTCTTTACTACGCATGCGACGATCCTTGGGAGGTCCATGGCGGGTAACGGTATAGATATTTATCGCATTTTAAATGAAATTAATCCGAAGAATGAAGCAAATAGATTCAATGTGAGCGCTAAACACTCAATGGAAAGCGCTGCAGCCCTGGGGGCTGATTGCTTGACGACAGTCTCTGAAATAACCGCCAAGGAAGCGAAATATATACTGAACGTCAACACTGATATTGTATTGCCAAATGGTTTCTATGTTGAAAAGATTCCTGATTTCAAGGACAATAGCGGCTATTATGCGGAGAACAGAAAAAAGTTGCTTGATTTCGCTTCCAGGTTTCTAAAAAGGGATTTCAAATCAGAAAATACTATCATAATTTCGACCTCGGGAAGGTATGAATTCCATAATAAAGGAATTGACCTGATAATGAGTACTCTCGGAGAACTTTATAAAGAGCAGAACAAGCTTGAGAAAGAACTCCTGGTTTTTCTTTTTATAATTGGTGGTAGTGTTGATATGTCTAAAGGGCAAAAGCCTTCACCGGGTGAGAATAATGAGATTCCCCGGTATTCTGATATTTCAACGCATCCTTTGTGGGACCCATATAACGATCCTATCGTAAAAAATGCCCAGGAAATTGGTTTACTGAACAAACCGTTTGACAAGATCAATCTGATATTTATACCCATGTACCTTAATGGAAGGGATGGGGTATTGAACATGGAATATTATGATGCCGTTTCCGGTTGTGACCTGACCATTTACCCCTCTTATTATGAACCATGGGGTTACACTCCCCTTGAGAGTATTGCATATTCCGTTCCTTCGGTAAGTTCGGATGTTGCGGGGTTCGGCAATTGGGTGTTAACGAAGGGTCTGGAAGGGCAAGGGATCAAGATAATCCGAAGAGCTGGAATTCCAGCTATAAACTCTGTTAATGAGTTAAAAACCTATATTATTGATTTTATCAAAAATTACTCCGAATCAAGTTTAATAGATTCAAGGACTTCAGCCCGGAGCGTTGCGGAACATTTCAGTTGGAAACACTTTTTTAAGAATTATCTTAAAGCTTACAAAATAGCGCTTGCAGAAAGGGATAGAAGGCTCCAGGGAAAAGGCACCAAGGAAGTAGCAAAAGCGAAGGAGATTTTTTTCCCTGAAACCTTCTCAAAAAGCCCAAGATTCAGAGAGATTACCACTACACCATCGATCCCCGGGAGAATACAGAGATTAAGAGAGCTTGCCTTCAATCTGTGGTGGACATGGGATTCCGAGGCAAAAGAACTCTTTGAAATATTGAACCCGGAACTCTTTGAAAAGATGGACAAGAATCCAATTCATCTTCTTGAAATTATTGATATTGAGAGGCTTGAAGAAGTAAGCTCAGATGAGAAATATACGAGTTTGTATGACCATGTAATGGCAAAGTATGATAAGTACCTTGCTGACAAAAATACAGGCAATAAAGATATAAAGTATCTGTCAGCTGAGAAGCCAATAGCCTATTTTTCTATGGAGTTTGGTTTCCATGAGTGTATGAGGCTTTACTCTGGGGGATTGGGAGTGTTATCTGGCGATTATGTTAAATCCGCTTCAGATATGGATATTCCTTTAATCGGCGTAGGTTTGTTATATAAAAACGGTTATTTTAAGCAGAGAATCACGAAGGAAGGAATACAAGAGGCGGAGTATGTGGCTAATGACTTTTTTAGAATGCCGCTAAAGGAAGTCAGGAAGCCTGATGGGGAGAGGGTGATAGTATCTGTTAATTTGCCGGGGCGTACCACATTTGCCAGGGTATGGGAAGCAAACGTAGGAAGAATCAAGGTTTTATTCCTGGATACCGATATAGACCTGAATAATTTTAGCGATAGGAATATTACTGCAAAACTGTATGAGGGTGACCGTAATATAAGGTTGGAACAAGAAATATTACTGGGGATTGGCGGAGTCAGGCTGCTTGAGAATGAATTAAAGATCTACCCCTCGGTTTACCATATTAACGAAGGTCATTCTGCTTTCCTGATATTGGAAAGGTTAACAAACCTTGTAAAAAGACATGGTATTGATATCGAATGCGGTAAGGAGCTGGTAAAAGCAAGTACGGTTTTTACCACACATACGCCAATACCGGCAGGCAACGAAAAGTTTGATATGTCTCTTCTGCAGGTATATTTTGAAAACTATATCAGGAGTAATAATGCTAGTATTGAACCGAACGAATTCTATGACATGGGTCATCGGGAAAAGGGGGATAAAAGCCCTTATGATATGACTATTCTTGCTCTTAAAAACTCGAACAAGAGGAACGGGGTCAGTAGGCTTCATGGGGTAATCACCAGGAAATTATGGTCGGATCTGTGGCAGGGTTATCTTGAAGAGGAAAGCCCTATTTTAAGCATAACCAACGGTATTCACCCAGCGAGCTGGTTAGCTGAACCATTCAAGGAGCTTTTTTCGAGGTATGCGTCTCTTAAACTGAAAGATGATCTGTTTGACAGGGATAAAGTGAATAAGATTTCACATATACCTGATAAAATCCTATGGCAAACTCATCTGGATATGAAGAACCAGTTATTGAATTCAATTAAGGAAAATGTGACTGAATACTGGGAAAGAGAAGGGGAGTCTCCTCACCTTATCAACAAATTTGTCAAAAGCTTAAATCCATCAGCTTTAACCATTGGTTTTGCTCGAAGGTTTGCCGCGTATAAACGAGCTCTAATTATATTTGAAGACACCGAAAGATTGAGCAGGATCGTCAATAATGAAAAGTACCCGGTGCAGCTGGTCTTTGCGGGGAAAGCTCATCCCGGCAATAACCGGGGTATCGAGATGATCTCAAAAATCGTAAACATTTCAAAGCAGGAAGAGTTCCTTGGGAAAATCGTATTTTTAGAGAATTATAATATTGGTCTCGCAAAAAAAATGGTGTCCGGTGTTGACGTTTGGCTTAATACTCCCTTGAGAACCCAGGAGGCGAGCGGCACAAGTGGGCAGAAAGCAGCGATAAACGGAGTAATTAATTTTAGCATAGCAGATGGATGGTGGAACGAAGGCTATAATGAAGAAAACGGCTGGATTATAGGGAGTGGAAAGGAATATGATAATCCAGAGCACCAGGAAATAGCTGATAGTATCTCCTTGTACGAGGTTCTCGAAAACGACATAGTGCCTCTATTCTACTCTCTAAATAATCACGGTATCCCTGAAAAATGGGTGAAAATCATGAAGAATTCCGTTGTATCGGTTCTTGGTGAATTTAATACACACCGAATGATTAGAGAATATCTGGATAAAATGTACGAACCTTCAGCGAAAAAGTATTTTGAAATGACCAAGGACAATTTTAAAAAAACCAAAGATATTGTTGAGTTGAAAAAGAATATCGCTGCTCGATTTGCTACGTTGAATATTAACAATATCTCTATAAGAGGTATAGAAAATGACGTCGTTAACCTTAATGATGAAATAACCTTTTCGCTTGAAGTGAATAGAGGAAGCATGTCTAACGATGAATTGAATGCCGAAACTATTATAATTTATAATCATGAAGAGAAGAAACTGGGAATTAGAAAAACTGAAGAAATAAACCAGCCTGAAAGAGAAATAATTGCTATCCCGATGAAGATCATTGAAGAGAATGGGAGTGATGTGAAATACAGTTGTACATATCATGTTAAGAAACATGGAAAGTTCGAGTATGGTGTTAGGATTTCAGCGGTAAGTGAATTGATTGATGATATGAAAGATATAAACCTGGCTTGTTGGGGATAGGCATTTTCTTGATGGTTTACCTTTAACATTAAAGGATGATCGAATGGAAGCGGGAAAAACAAAGAGAACAAAATCTACAAAAAGCGCTACAACTAAAACGAACACGAGAAGCAGGACAAAAAAGCAAGCAGTTACCCAGGAGGATATCGCTCGAAGAGCTTACGAGATTTATTTATCCAGAGGGGCAGTCAAGGGAAGCGAGTTAGAGGATTGGATACAAGCAGAGAAGGAGTTATTAAAGAAAAAGAAGTAAATACTGCGGCAAATTGCTAATTATAAAAAGGGTGGCTTTGTGTCAAGGATATATAAAACCAAGAAGCTTGTCAGGAGGTTAGTAATGTTACAAGCTGAGAGATGGTTCAATGTAATTTTGTTGTGCGGTTTAATTATAATGGTTATAAATTCATCGGTTTGGGGAGAGGAAGTAGTACAAGGGGAAACCGCGGTAAAACTGGATGAGTACTTAACCCGCTCCGCGCCATTCGGATTTTCAGGAGCGGTTCTGGTTGCCAGCCACGATGAAGTAATCCTGAAGAAGGGTTATGGTCTTGCCGATAGGGATAATAATATTCGCAATACATCTGAAACGGTCTTCGGGGTGGGAGCACTCACGATGCAGTTTACCGCCGCGGCTATTTTGAAGTTGGAGATGGATGGGTTGCTTAAAACCGTAGACCCGATCGGCAAACACCTGGATAATGTCCCAATGGATAAAAAGATCATCACAATTCATCACCTGCTCACACACACCTCAGGATTGGCTGATGATGTTGGGGACGAGTACGACATTGCCGAGCGTGACGAAACCGTCAACAAAATACTGAACCAGAGATTAGATTTTTTTCCCGGTTCGGGATTTGAGTATTCGAATATCGGTTACACTTTGTTAGCCGCAATTATTGAAAAGGTATCAGGGCAGCAATATGAACAGTATCTGAACGAAAATTTGTTTCAACCTTCGGATATGCGCTTTACCGGGTATCGAATACCAAGGTGGAGTGATAAGATAGTAGCCAGATGGTATGTCGGGAACAAGGATAACGGTACGCCTCTTGAAAAACCTTACCCGTACTGGAATCTGATAGGTAACAGAGGGATATTATCCACCACGGGTGACATGTTCAAATGGTACCAGTCTCTCGGATGTTGCGCAGTCCTGGACGAGCAGGCGAGAAAAAAGCTATACAAACCGTTTCTGGAAAACTACGCGTACGGGTGGGATGTTCTGGATACGAAGCACGGGAAATTGATCCAGCACAACGGTGGAAGCAGGTTGGGGAACAGCGCTGAATACATTTACTATGTGGATGAAGGTATTTTTATTATGATCTTGTGCAATCAATCCTTTGGGGAATATCCGCTCGCGGAATTGATCAGGTATAAAATCGAAGACATTATCTTTGGTGATGATGTTGTTCTTCCCCCCGAAGTCATGACCGTGGATATTTCAGAGTTGGAGAAGTTTGAAGGTACATTTGAGTTGAATACAGGTGGTATCTTCGAAGCTGTGATAGAGAATAACGCCTTGTTTATATATGCTTATGGTCAGGATGCTGTAAACGTTCTAGCCTTTCCAGATGACCCCGACCTCGCCAGGTACAGTGAACTGAACGATAAAGCCATCAAGGTCTTCCAGGCTGCCGTCAATGGTGATTTCAAACCCCTGGAGAAGGTGCTCGATGATAAAAAGGAAAAATATGAGTCAGCAAAGAAGCTGATAGAGGCAAAGTTGGAGGCAGGTGAAGAAAGGACCGGAGAAATTCAGCGAGTGATATCTTTGGGTACTCTACCCTCCAGATACAAACCGGATGCACAGGAGACCATTATTGAAATCGAAGGCAAGAATGAGAACCTGTTTTTCCTTTCATTCTGGCACGAGGGCAAGAATATTGGTATAGCTTCCCTGGGTTCCGCCCAACCGGTCGGTGTGCCTTTTCAGATGGTTTCCAGGAAAAACCTGGCAGGTTATCATCTTGGAATGTCCAAAGTCTTAAACATTACTTTTAACGTTGAGGGTGGTTGCTCTCGATTGGACTTTACCATGGGCGATGGAACGAAGGTTGAAGCACTGAGAATAGAAGAGTAAAATGGACGATATAAAATATCACAATTTAAGGTTGTATTAACAATATTATAAGGAGAGTTATATGGTAATATGGATTTGGATAGTAATTATATTAGCCGCTTTTCAAGTTGTTGTGAATATCTTCTCGCTGGATGTTACCTTCCTGTACACGTCTTCCATTCTTATAATGGTGGCGGGAGTGGGCATGCTTTACAGGGTTTATACGAAGCAGAGAGGTGGTAAGTTTGAGAAGCAGCAGAAAAAGCTTAACCAGTTAGAGTCTGGAAAGGCTGACGAGAAATAGTATATTCTTGTGAATTGATTTATTTAATGCAATGTTGGTTTGTACGCATGTTCAGGGAAATCCCTTGAACTAGATAATTTCAACTTCGAAAGAATCCCGGAGTGTTTTTATGAACGAAGAAATATTAAACAAGATCGCTGAGTTGGAGCGGAAAGTAAGTGAAATGCCGCCTGGAACAAAGGACAAGTTGTCGATGATAATATTTTCTGGTGATCTGGACAAGGTTCTTGCGGCTCTGATAATTTCGACGGGCGCTGTTGCTATGGGTATGGAAGTAATGCTCTTTTTTACTTTTTGGGGAACTACCGCGTTGCGTGACCCAAGCAAAAAAGCCAAAGGTAAAAATCTTATATCGAAGATGTTCGGTTTTATGCTCCCTAAAGGGAGGTCGAAAATTAAACTTTCCAAAATGAATATGGGGGGTCTGGGCACCAAAATGATCAAATCACTCATGAAGAAAAAGAATGTTGCTTCGCTTGATGAATTGTTCGATGTTGCTGGAGAGATGGGTGTGAGGATCTGTGTTTGTGAAATGTCGATGGACCTTATGGGGTTCAAGCGCGAGGAGATTATTAGCTATCCGAACCTTGTTTATTGCGGGGTGGCTACTTTTTTAAAGGAAGCTGGAGAGAGCAGGATCCAACTTTTTATTTAGGTAAAATAGAGATTTTTTTATTATGCCATTGATTACTTTTCTCTTTGAAGCTGTTTTGATTTCGTTGTCCGGAGTAATGGCTCCTGGACCCATGACGGCTACAGTAATTGGTAAAGGGAGTGAATCCCCACATGCGGGAGCTCTGGTGTCAATAGGTCACGGAATCATCGAGTTCCCCCTGATGGTTGCTATATACTTTGGCTTTGGCATATTGCTCAAGCTGCCATACGTTGAAGCTATAATTGCAATTGTAGGGGGTTTATTCCTGCTATTCCTCGCCCTGGGTATGTTCCGGTCCCTCAGGAGAACTGAGATCAATCCCAAAAGAGGTATACACTCCCCGATTATTGCTGGGATATTGCTTAGTTTAGGTAATCCATATTTCCTAATATGGTGGGCAACTGTGGGTGCGGCACTTATTATTCGCTCGGTTGGTTATGGTTTTGCCGGCTTCATGGCTTTCGCTTTTATCCACTGGTCATGCGATTTTGTTTGGTGCTATTTTCTCTCAGCTCTCTCTTTTAAAGGAGGTAAATTCTTCGGGCAGAAATTCACAAAGGTGGTTTTTGCCATATCAGGGATCGTTTTATTGTTTTTCAGTGTAAAATTTGTAATTTCCGGCGTTAAAGGATTATTATAAAAATGCGGGTTAAGCCAGGGAATAATCCCAATAATACTAATATCCCCAGGCTTTGGAAGACAGGCGGCGAGAGAATTTATCAAGGTCGTCCGGGAATCGGCCTAAAGATAAAAATGATTAAATATCAAATAAACCCAATTAATGGCTATCACCAAAACCACAGATACTCTAATTATTCTGGCGGTTTTCTTGTTCTTGACCGAGACCCTGATCCGCTTTAATTTGAATACTTTAACAGTAAATGCGTAAATTGTAAAGATAAATATAGCGATATAACTCACGCAACCGAGAGGATTGGTTCTGAACGCTTCGCTGATTCTGAGTTCGCGCATCAATAGAAAAGCACTGGTGAAACCGCAAGTTGGGCATGGGATTCCAGTTATGCTCTTAAAAGGGCATCTGTAATAAGGAATATGATCGAATGGAAAAAATTGCACTATGAGGAGTACGAACAGGAAGATAGCCCCCCAAATCAGTTCGTAGTCAGTTTCCCCTTTAGATAGTTTTGTCAGATAAAATTTCATTTGTCAATGTTTATTGTGCATATTATTGAAATAAAATAGACGCTCTTTGAATCAATTCTATAAAACACTCTATTCAGCATCGAAGTATTTTTCCTGTAATTCTTTTACAGATAAGCTGTTCAGGATATCTTCCTTTTCAAGCCAGCCCTTTCTCGCTATCCCTATGCCGTACTTCATGTCGTTCAGCCCGATGAGGCTGTGCGCGTCCGGGTTGATGCATACTTTTACTCCCAGACCCTTAGCGTACTTGCAGCCCATCCAGTCAAGGTCCAGACGATGGGGGTTGGCGTTTAGTTCAATTATCTTACCGTACTTCGCCGCCTCTTCAAGGAAATGGTTGATGTTAAGAGGATATGGTTCCCTCGCCAACAAAAGCCTCCCGGTAGGATGTGCTATCATGTCAACTTCAGGATTCCGCAATGCTTTTACCATCCGCTCCATTGCTTCCTCCGCTGTCATCTTGAGCTTTGAATGTATAGCGCCAATGACCACATCGAAACTCTTCAGGATATCATCGTTATAGTCCAGGGAGCCGTCACTTGCGATATCCACCTCGATTCCCTTGAATATTTTGATTTGAGAGTATTTACCCTGAAGCGCATCGATTTCCCGGTGCTGCTGAATGATGCGCTCCTCGGTCAGTCCGTTAGCATAATAGGCAGATTTACTGTGGTCGCAGATACCAACGTATTCGTAACCGAGCTCAATGCATTTCTTGACGATGTTCTCAATCGACTCTACTCCATCGCTGTAATTGGAATGAATATGAAACAATCCCCTGATATCGTTTTCCTCGAGCAATTTGGGGATTTGGTTCTTCTGCGCGGCTTCGATCTCACCGAAAGATTCCCGTAGTTCCGGAGGAATATACTGTAGTCCGAGAGCTTCGAAAAGCTCCTCTTCGTCCTTGCAGGGGATGTTCTTCTCTTCTTCGAATAAGCCGTACTCGTTCAGTTTGCGGTTGAACTTCTTCGCCACTCTTCTCATCTCCACGTTATGCTCTTTAGAGCCAGTGAAATAATGCAGCGCGTAAGGGTACTGTTCATCGCTGACCACTCGAAGATCCGAATTTATTCCGGAATCCAGCATAATACTCGACTTGGTATCTCCTTGGGCGATAACCTTCTCGACGCGGTCCAGAGAGCAGAAAGTGTTCATGATGTCGTTGCTAAACTCAGGTTCAGCGCTTATCAGTATATCGATGTCTTTAACTGTTTCGCATTTCCGCCTCAGGCTTCCCGCCACACTTATACGTATTATTCCCTTTAAGCCTTTCAAGCGTTCGAGCAGGTATTGCCCTTCTTTTTCCACTTCCGGATAGAGAAATCGCCTGTCATATTTTCTCTTGAACTTGATACCTTCGAGAATGTTCTGCTGCGATTTGGGACCGAAGCCCTCCAGAGATACCAGACGGTTCTCCTTGCATGCGTATTCCAGCTCACCGATATTAGTGATATTAAGCTTTTCATAGAGTGTTTTGATTTTCCGGGGACCGAGTGACGGGATGGAGAGCAGGTCAATAAGCCCTTCCGGCAGGGATGCCTTTAAATCTTCATAGTATTTAAGTTTACCCGTCGTGACCAACTCGGTTATCTTATTATTCAGCGCTTCTCCGATACCTTTTATCTCCCTTAGCCTGCCCTGGTTAACTAAAGTGTCGATGTCCTCCTGCAGGGTGGAGATGGTCCGTGAGGCATTGTAATAGGAGCGCACCTTGAACGGGTTTTCCCCTTTGATGTCAAGGAGTTCCCCGATCTCCTCCAGTATCTTTGCGACCTCTTTTTTATTCATACCCTTTTTTCCCCTTCTGTAATTCCGAATCCCTGATTTATCAGGGTGAGGAATCTATGTCAGCATTATTTTCTATAGTAAAGAAACCTATCTACTGCAGATAAAGAACCTTCTGAGTTTGCCTGAAATCTTCTGATTCGACCCCGACTATATATATCCCGGACGCTATTTGTTCTCCCTGATCGTTCTTTGCATTCCAGGTGAGTGTATTTTCTCCACGACTCAGAACATCGCCATGGTTGAGAACTATTTTGCCATGAATATCCGTAATTGTCAAGTTATATTTTTGCTGTGCGTTGCTGTAATTATCCACTACGAAGTTGACCTGGTTATTGAAAGGGTTGGGATATGGTGACTCGAGCACAAACCCTGCTGGCGCAATTTCATTCTCATCGATTCCGGAGGGGATCACGACCAGTTCTGAGTTAGTAAGGAGAAGGAACTGGTTCCATTCACCGGTGTTATCCTGTCCGCGTACCCACACTTCGAGAAGGTAATTAGTGCCTGCCAGCACCTGGACGGTGGCTTCAGCGCGGTAGTCTATCCCGCCGCGGTGTTCGATCTCCATGGGGAAGCCGGAGCCCTCTCCCGGGTCGTCATCCACGGTGGCATTTACATTGTAGTCGAACCAGCATTCGGCTGCTACCAGTGTTCGCGAGGAATCCTCAGACCACACTTTAAAATCGGAGCTGATGGTTACATTTTCGCCGTTTCGTACGATGTTAGGGTTGAGACTCAGGGAAAGTTCCAGGTTTTCTGGACCGTTGACGTAGAGTTCTAATTGCGATGATGAGGTATCTGCCATGTCGATCACCTTAATGAAGTGAAGTCCCTGCATCAGGCTTACTGGTATAGTGGTCATTATGTTTCCGGGATTCATTATGGCAATATCCGGGAGCTGCATGGGAATAGAGACGGAATCGAAATTCATTTCACCGTCCACGACATAAGCGAGGGGGTCTGTCGCGCCCCAGTCGTGTGTTGGCGGCATCGCAGGGAAAAGCACGCCGTCGTTATTGCTGTCCCGCCACAGCCAGAGCTCTACGGTGTCGCCCTCTGCGGCGAGGTCCATTATCTGAAGCCAGAGGAGTGAATTGTAATCCTTGAAAGCGGTTTCGGGTTCGATCTCGAAAGCGGATACACAGATTGGAAGAATAAATAGAAATAGCAGTATTTTTTTCATATTAAATGTCCTTATGAAACATTTTTATCAGTTTTTTTCTAATTTACTGTATTTTATTTTGATAGCAAGTGTTTATTTAATCCAATGCATTAATGCTTATGCCGGAATACTCCCATTACAGGATAAGTATTGCAACGCTAGCATTTGATATGCCAGCATATTATTTGGAGTAGGATTCTTCAGCCAGTTGTTAAAATGCACTCATTCCGGTTCTTCAAGGCAGACAATAATCAATCATTTAAATGAACATGGTGTGCGTCTGAATGACAGTAGCGGAGGTTTGTGTGCGAAGGGGATAACAAATCAACTGTAACCAACAACAGTGATCAAAAACAACCAACCAAACCTGTCTGCATTTTTATTATTTTAAATAAATGATTCTCTTTGAAAGTGAACGTTCGCCCGAAGTAGCAATTATGAAGTAAATCCCGGATGGTATGGACGGATTCGGAGTCCAGGTCATCTGGCGAACCGGGGAGACGGGATCGTTCCTGCTACCTTTCTCCTGTATGGACAGGCATCCCTGCCTGTCATAGAAAACCACCCTTCCATTAATATCGTAAATCTCTAATTGTACGGGGGTTTCCCGAAACGCCCCTGTGAGGGCAATTTTGATAGTAATTGCACCATTAAATGGATTAGGATAACACGAAATTGAAAAATTGTCAATAGTTTGTTGGCGGTCTTCAACACTCAAACCATAACGGTAGCTCCACTTCGCGGCGTCGAAACCCATTTTAGATCCTGATGTTCCGGCACCGTCCCCCAAGCGTATATAACCTCCGGAAGTGCTGAAGGGGTAAGTCCCCAATGAAACCCAGGCGCTGCTGTAAGATGACTGGTTCACCCACACAACATTTTCACCATCGAGGCTGAAGATGTGATAGGGGGAATTCGCGACAGCATTGTTGCTTGGAATGAACACGTAAACTTCATAATGCCCTTCACAAGGGAGATTCGGTGTCCAGGTCGCATAGTTAGTATCCCAGGAGGCAGAAGTGGAGTAAGTATAAAATATATGGTGGTCCCAGCCTCCTGCCCAATCCCACCAGTATTCCATGAAACCATAATACTGGAAGCCGGTGGTAAGGTCATCGACGAGCGTGTCGCAGCCCTGTGGTCTCCACGACCACCACGTGGCATCGACCCCCAGCCAGTGACCCCCTTCGTCAGCGCCATCGCCCAGGTAAACATAACCGCCATCTTCCTTGTTGAAGATATAGGTGCCCAGTGAGACCCATTCGTTAGAGTATATGCTCTGATTCACCACGGATGCAGTAACACCCGCGTTATGGTGAACCTGGTACCTGGCATTGGTAGTGGCGTAGTTGCCCGGGATGTACGCATGAACTTCCCAATAGCCTGCGCGCGGGAGGTTCGGCGTCCAGGTTGCGGAATTTGTGTCTTCCGAAGCGTCGGTCGAGTATGTCCACCATATATGGCTTTCGTACCCTCCCGTCCACTCGTGCCAGTATTCGGTAGGTCCGGATTTCGCGAAGCCGTCAGAGAGATCGTCAACAATGGTGTCCGCTTCAGTGGGGTCGTCGCCGCCGGTACCCTGCGCATAGAAGAGCTGGTTGACTGCAAGTTCGACGTGCCCATTATCGTATCCCGGCCAATCATAATACACTGTCTCCCCGTTGTACTGCCCCCATGGCGAAGTATTGGCGTCACCGTAAGGGTCGTTTGCGATGATCGTGTGATTTGCGAGGTAACCCTTGAAGAATTGGATATGACCGTAACCCAGGGTTGTTGCGGATGACACCATTGGGTACCCAGCGTCCACTTCAGAGCAAAGTGTACTCCAATCTGTCCCCGCATAGGAGGAAGTGAGAGTGTGTTGATTCATAAAGGCAACCATGTAATCCCAGTACGCAGCGCCGAGCTCCCTGCAGATGAAACCGTGAGCGCCCGGAACCCAGGTGTCCCCCGGGGCAAGTCCCAGGATATCGTAAGTGTAGCCGTTATAACTGTACTCGTTGGGGATATACCACCCGTTGTCGCTGGTGTGCTCATAAGGGGAGGAGCAGGTTATCGGATGAGCTGGCAGCTTGTCGTACTTCTGTACCGCCATCATGCAGGAGGTTGGTCCGCACGACCACGAACCATTGAACCAGTCTGGGGTGTCCCATCGCTGATGAATATAAGGAGCGGAGACCATTACCATTGGGGCGGTAGAAAGCAGCCCGGGCGGCTCAACCGGTTCGAAAGCCCTGGATGATAAGCATTCCCTGGTTCGGGTGATGGCGGGAACTCCCCCCTCCCATTCGAGGTCACCTACCCATATAGCGCCCTCTTTAAGGTCAATGAACGCAATTTTAGTCAGGTCCGGGGAGATTGCCGCCTCCCCCTCATGGAAATCCGGGATATTCGTTAAAGGGTACTCCTCGCCCGTTTCAAATTCATAAAAATACAGTTCACTGCTTATTATCGCGTAATTCCATGTTCGTGTTTTTGTGAATACTATTCCGGCATTAGCCACCAATTCCGGGTTTCTACCCTCGGCGACCCTGCGCAGTTTGCTGGTTGATAATTCGTAAATGTATATACCCTCTCCAGCAGCTTGTAGCAATATTTTTGAGCCGTCGCTCGACCATCGCGGCTTGAAGTAACTGTTAGTGCCATCGGTGATCTTCCCGGTAACTTGTGTATCTATATTTAGCATAATTACCTGGTCATTGTTATCGTTATAAAGGATTATAGAGCCATTTGGAGAGATTGCAATTAAATTACTATAGCAATTAATATCAATTGTTGTCAATGGTTTTTCGTTATCGAGCACAATGATGCTATCCCCTTTAGAGAAAGCTATCCTTCCGTTCCTGCTTATTGACGGCGGACCGACCCTGGGTGAGGGCTCGTAAAGCGTGGTGATTTTCCCGGTTCGAATGTCGTAGATTACGGGTTGCTGAAGGAAATACTGGGGGCGCTTGATCAACTTCTTATAGAGCAAGCTATTACGATCATCAGGTTGGTTTACATATCTACCCCGCGCGTATTTAACATCGATGGTTCTATAGCCGCCTTTTTCAATATCAGTTAGATAGATGCCGTTGCTATTCCATGCGGAGAAAACCAGGGTATTGTCATCGAGCCAATTCAGCGAAGCATAGCCGCTTTGTTTTATTTCAATATCTTCAGCGCTAAGAGTCAAAAAGGTTAGGAGTACAATTAGCCCGATTAATATAGGTTTTCTCATTATGATGCTATAAACCAACATGTATTAATTTTGTTTTTTATTAATAATAAAGAAAATCCGTGGTAAGTCAAGGTTTTGTTGTGCATAAGATGGTGTAATATTGACAAAAAACCTTGACATCCCCGATTTGTGCTCTAAATTTCACCACTGAAAAGGAATTTTTTTTATTATGGTAAATCCCAAGAGAAACGCCACTCTTCTCTCTATAGTAATAGTGAATTATAACACGGCGGCGCTGACGCTTGACTGTCTGGGGAGTATTCAGGAAAACCCTCCTTCGATGCCTTATGAAGTGATAGTGGTGGATAACGGTTCCTCGGACGGTTCGGTTGAGGCAATAAAGAAGGGCTTTGACAGAGTTCTATTGATAGAGAATGATGATAATCTGGGTTTTGCTGTAGCGTGCAACCAGGGCGCTCGTAAGTCGATGGGAAAGTATATTTTACTTTTAAATTCTGATACTCGGATACAACCCGGAGCTCTTGATAAGATGCTGGATTTTTTGGAAGGGGATAAGAGTGTTGGGCTTGCCGGCGGGAAAATGATAAACCTGCAGGGAAATCCCCTTCCTTCGGTAAAACCTTTTCCCACTTACTTCAACATCATCGGGATTACCCGGAACTCGCTGTTTAAGACCTTGTTCGAGTCAGTTTTTAGTAGTAAATTGAGAGAACTCCCCGAAGAAACTACCCATGTCGATGCCATGGCTGGCGGATATCTTTTCATGCGGAGAAAAGCCCTTAAGGAGACCGGACTTCTGGATGAGAGATTCTTCATGTATATGGAGGACGTTGATCTTGCGTTGCGCATGAAACTGGCAGGATGGAAGACAATGTACTACCCCGAAAGCGTGGTAGTGCACATCCATGAAGGAACCTCTTCCATGTATAAAAGCAGAACTTATTTCTATCATCACATTTCGCTTTATAAGTATTTCCAGAAGCATTATCCTAATCGATTTATTATCAATTACTTACTGCTTATCAGCCTTTTAGCGCATTATATATTATGGCTGTTAGATTCAGTCCTAAGATCTACTTTGAACCATAAGGAGAACATTGAAACCTGATGATCCCTTGAACGATTAATTGAAGGTTGATAATGGCTATTTATTTAACACAAATATTTCTTGTTGCATTTGTCGTTTCGTTTGTTTTCACACCGGTATTGCGAAGGATCCTGGGGAAATTGGACGTTTATGATGCTCCTCATGAACGGAAGATGCACAAAAGCCCGGTCGTCACGATGGGTGGCATTGCGATCATTATTAGTATATGCGCCGGCGCGTTGTTCGCCTTTTGGGGTGATAAGATACTGTTTTTCAGCTATTCGAGACAGATGATTGGCCTGATACTGGGGGGCGCTCTTATCATAATTATGGGGGTGCTGGATGATCTTATCGACCTACACTATTCGATAAAATTGGGTTTTCAGCTCGTTGTCAGCATTATTTTGATTGTTTACGGGTACCGAATAGACTTGTTAACCAACCCGTTTGGGGCTCCCGTGCAGCTTGGATATTTTTCCATACCGATTACAATATTGTGGTTGATTTTTATGTTCAACATCATTAATATCATCGATGGAATTGATGGTTTGGCAGTTGGAACGTGCGTTATTGCAGCGGTAACGCTTGCCATAGCGGGAGTGTTTAAAAACATGAATATCGGACCAGTTTTTTTTATCTCTATTGCTGGCGCGTGCGCTGGTTTCCTCAGGTATAATTATCATCCGGCTTCGATATTCATGGGAAATACCGGGGCTTATTTTATCGGTTATATATTCGCCTCGATTTCCATTATACAATCTTTCAAGAGTACTGCCGCGGTTGTGTTGCTTTTACCGATCTTTGCTCTTGGGTTTCCAATTGTAGAGACAATCCTTACAATTTTCAGAAGGAGCAGAAAGAGAGTGAAGATTTTCAAGGCGGACACGGGGCATCTGCATCACATTTTCATGAGATTCGGTTTGCCCCCCAAGGTCATCGTCTGGATATTCTACGTTTTTTCGTTCATACTGGGTACAATGGCTATTGGATTCATTACAGGAGACAGGAAACTGATGCTTGTGTTCGCGTTCTTTATATTGTTTGGTTTTTCATTTCTCCTGCATTTGATAATTAAAATGATTTCAGAGAAGAAGGATTCTAAATGAGCGAATTTGTTTTAGAATTTGAAAAGCCCATGGTCGAGCTTCGTAACAGGATAAATGAGTTGCGCGCTCTTCAAAAAAAAAATCAGCCTAGCGTTGAAAAGGAGCTGACTTCGCTTGAGAAGAAGCTGGAGAATTTGCAGAAAAAGGTATATTCCGGTTTGAGTCGCTGGGAGAGAGTACAGGTAGCGAGGCATCCCCGAAGACCGCTGTCAATGGATTACATCAAATATTTCGCTGATGATTTTATCGAATTGCATGGTGACAGGAATTTCGGTGATGACAAGGCGTTAATTGCCGGCTTGTGCAAAATTTCCGGAAGGAAAGTAGTATTTATCGGGCAGGAAAAGGGAAGAGATACGAAGGACAAACTTTACCGTAACTTCGGTATGATGCATCCTGAGGGTTACCGTAAAGCGCTTCGGATAATGAAGATGGGGGAGAAGTTCGGGTTGCCGGTCGTAATTTTGATTGATACGCCGGGGGCTTATCCGGGGGTGGGAGCGGAGGAACGTGGTCAGGCTGAGGCAATTGCCAGGAACCAATTCGAGATGGCGAAATTACGTACACCGATAGTGATAGTCATTATCGGAGAGGGAGCCAGTGGCGGAGCGCTTGGGATTGGGCTGGGAGATGTTGTGCTGATGATGGAAAATGGTTGGTACTCGGTGATATCCCCTGAAGGTTGCGCAGCAATACTCTGGCGGGATAGAGCTGAAGCGCCGAAGGCGGCGGAAGCCCTTCGATTGTCCAGCGCCGACCTTCTCAAAATGGGAATGATAGACAGAATTATTCCTGAACCTCCTGGCGGCGCGCACTGGCACCCGGAAGCAGCCATGGAGAACGTCAAAAAAGAAATAGTGAAAGAGATAGATAGGCTAAAGCTGATACCCTTTGATGAATTGCTGGAGAGCAGAATAAACAAGTACAGAAACATGGGAAAATGGATAAATGAGTAAAAAAATGAAATTTCTATTGATTTT